>QZJT01000083.1 GCA_003597935.1 Phycisphaerales bacterium
TGTCCTCACTCCCATTATCATCCACGCGCCGCGATCGACCGGCCCGGCTGAAGCGTGTGAACCACTCTCGAGGAGCATGAAACATTGAATCCCGAACCGCGTCGGAACCGTGGAGGAATTCGGGCCTACCCCGTCGTTGCGGGGGTCGTGCTGGCCACGGCCGGCTTGTTCGGCGGCCGCGTGGTCCTGAGAACCATAGCGCCGGTGGAGAATACGGCGAATGGCGCTGATGCCGCTGCACCCGCTCCCGGCGGAGCGCAGAGCACCTGGCGCGTCGTGGACACGGGCCAGACTCAGTGCTACGACGACCTCGGCGTGCCCGGCTGCCCCGCCGCCGGCCAGCCCTGCTACGGACAGGATGCTCAATACGCGGGAGTGCCGTTCGGCTTTGAAGCGGCCGCGAACGGCCGGGTCGTCCACGACAGGCAGACCGGCCTTACGTGGACCCGCCACATGATGCGCGACGAGTGCGACGTGCGGTCACGGGCGCGGTTCACGCACGACGAAGCCAGCGCCTTCGTCGAGCGGCTCAACGTGCAAGGGTACGGCGGGTTCCGCGACTGGCGGATCCCATCGATCAAGGAACTTTACTCACTCATCCATTTCCAGGGTCACAGCCGTCGCGGCACGGCCTATCTGGATACCGCCGTCTTCGAGTTCCAGTTCGGGGACGAGGTCGAGACCGCCAGCCCGGCGGGGGCGCCACGTCCGCCGCACCCGATCGACGCCCAGTTCTGGTCCAGCACTCCATACGCCGGGCTGACCTTCGGCGATAACCCGACGGTGTTCGGCGTGAACTTCGCCGATGGGCGCATCAAGGGGTATCCGGCCGGTCCGGGGCCGGACGGCGTGCCCCCACCGGCGCAGCTTATGCTGCGCCTGGTGCGCGGGCCGGCCTACGGCATCAACCGCTTCGAAGACCGCGGCGACGGCACCGTGGCCGACGTGGCGTCGGGACTGATGTGGACCCGAGAGGACAGCGGCGCGCCAATGAGCTGGCCGGACGCGCTGGCTTACGCCGAAGCCTGCACCTGCGCCGGATACAACGACTGGCGTCTGCCGAACGCTAAGGAGCTTCAGAGCATCGTGGACTACACCCGGGCGCCGGACGCGGCCGATGCCGGCAGGCGAGGTCCCGCCATCGATCCCGTTTTCCGCGTCAGTTCCCCCGGCAGCGAACCGTGGTACTGGACGAGCACCACGCACGTCGAAGCACATCTGCCGGGCGAGCCGGAAGGCACGTTCGCGGTGTACGTCAGCTTCGGCCGGGCCATCGGGCGTCCCCACGGAGCGACCCTGGACGTCCACGGCGCCGGCGCTCAGCGGAGCGACCCCAAGCGTCCCCCGGCCGCGGAGGATCAACCCGTCACGCTTGGCCCACAGGCCGACGAACTGCGCGGAACAAACTACGTCCGTTGCGTCAGGACCATAGTCACGCGGCCGCCCGCGTCCTCGGGTCAGCGGGCGCCGCACGCGCGTCCCTGACCTGAATGTGCCATAGCGCGGGCACTGCCCGCAACCCAACCCAAGAACACGGCTTGCACTCGTCGACCGCCCGGAGTTCTTGCCAAAAAAACAAGATTCTGCACGTTTGCAATGCAGAGAGTCGTGACGCACCGAAGCGCGGCCGCTGGGCGGGTGGGTGATCCGCGTCTCCCGTGGCCGAAGGTGCGCGCGCTCCGTGCTCAAGGCCGCGCGGCGGACGTGGCGACGCGATGCGCATCGAGTTTCTGTTTCCAGGCGCGGGCTTGCAGGTCGTGGCCCATGCCCGGCGCCGCCTCGTCCCAGGCCGAGTAGAGTTCAACCAGCGCTTCCATCACGGCATCGAGGAGGGGTGGCGGCGGCGCGTCGGGTCCGGGCGGCGGCGGCACGTCAAGGGGTTTCGCCGGAGCCGACGGGGGCGGTGGGCGCGGCGGGCTCTGGAGTTCCTCACACACGTCGAGTAGCCGCTCTTCCGCATGCTCCCATTGTCGCAACTGGATCTGCGCTCTGGCCAACCCCAACGCGGCGGCCGCCCTGTGCCGCCGACCCTGTGGCAGTGGTGAGGTGCGGATATCAAGCGCCTGTGCGTAAACGGAAGCCGCCTCGGAATAGGCCCCTCGTTCGTACAGCACGTCGCCCAGCCGTGCCAGGCTCTGCGCCAGCAGTGGATCACCGGCAGGCAGGAGCATTCGCCGCAGCCCGGCTGCCTCGCGGTAGAGACGCTCTGCCTCTTCGAGATGGCCGAGGGCAAAACTGACCCCCGCGAGGTTGTGGACGCAGGTCGCGACGTGCGGATGTTCGTAGCCGTGGTGCAGAATCGTCTCGTCGACCTTTCGGCGGAAGTGAGGTTCCGCCGCGGCGAAATCGCCGCGGGCGCGGAGCACGACTTCCAGCCCCTCGCCGGAGAGCTGCGCCTCGGCGAAGCGCTGTTCGGCGCGCCGCCACTGGCGCTCGGCATCCGCGCGGGCGATTTCGGCGCGCTGGCGCTCGGCTTCGGCCCGCTGGGCTTCGCTGGCGGCCTTACGGGCCGCGGCATCTGCCAATGCCCGCTGCCGTGCTTCCGCCTCCGCCATGCGCTGCGCGTGGCGCCGCTGCTGCTCGGCCCGGACGTAGAACGTCGTGCTGACGACCGCCGCCGCGGCCACGAGCAGGGCCAATGCCGCCGCCGTCACCATCTGCGCCCGGTAGCGGTGAAGTTGCTTGCGGAGCACATAGATCGCCGAGTCGCGCCGCGCCTCGATCGGCTCGTCGGCAAGATAATGCCTGATGTCCCGCGCCAGTTCGCCGGCGGACTGGTAGCGCCGGTCGCGCTCCTTGGCCAAAGCCCGCAGCACGATCGTTTGCACATCGTCGTCGATGGGACATTGATCTGCTAACCACCGCCGCGCAGACCGCGTTCTCACGCCGGACTCGCGGCTCCACGTGCGCCCCGGCGGCGCCGGGTCCGTCTCGGCGATGTGCTTGAGCACCTCCGCCATCTGCCCGGTCACCGGGTACGGGTACTGACCGGTGAGAAGCTCGTAGAGAATCACGCCCAGCGCGTAGACGTCCGTGCGGGTGTCGATCTCGTCGGGATTGCCGCGGGCCTGTTCCGGTGAGAGATAGGGCAGCGTGCCCACGATCTGGTACGTCACCGAGACGAGCGTCTCGACCGGCGCGGATACCCACCGCGCCAGGCCGAAGTCCAGGATGCGGGGCCGGCCCTCCGTGTCCACCAGGATGTTCGAGGGCTTCAGGTCGCGGTGGATGATGCCACGCTGGTGGGCGTATTGCACCGCGTCCGTCGCGGTGGCGAACAGGGCCAGCACGTCCTCCAACGGCAGCTTCCTGTCAGCGACGAACTCCCGCAGCGGCACGCCGCGCACGAATTCCATCACGCAGAATTGCCGCCCGTCGGCGGTGGCGTCGGAGTGCAGCACCGAAACGATGTTGGGATGCCTGAGTTGGGCCGCCAGCTCGATCTCGCGTTCGAAGCGCTTGCGGGCCGTCGGCGAAGCGAAGCTGCCTTCCAGCAGGACCTTGATGGCGACTCTTCGCTTGGTGGCCAGCTCGACGGCCTGATAGACGACGCCCTGAGCGCCACGGCGGTGCTCTTTGATGACGGTGTAGCCCGGGAAGACGTCCGCCGTGTGCCACACGGGCGGTTCAGCGGGGGCCGACTCCGTGGCGGCGTCCGGCGGATCGCCGGCGATGGCGACGCGGCGCACCCGACGAGCCAACTCGGCCTGGCGCCGCAGCTCCTCGACGCGCTCACGGCATTCCGCGCAGCCGGACAGATGGGCGCTTACTCCGGAAGCCACGTCGTGGGGAGCGGCCTCCCCGGCCGCGTAGCGCTCCAGTTCGTGCAGACCCGGGCATGACATGGACCGACTCCAGCCGCGCGGCATTGTCGCGTCGTGCCCATACCCCTACAAGCCGGCATCATCCGCCAGAGGATACACCCTTATCACGTCCCGGTTTCGTGCGGCGCACCGTGCTTCGACGACGGCGCGCCCCGTGACACCTTGCTGCCAGCCACCCGACTTCGTGAAAGATAAACACGCGGCGCGCCAAGACTCGTGAGACGGCGGGTATGGCGCCCGCTGCGAAGTGCGGCGGCGGAAGCGGCTCGCCGGCCGCGGGCCGCAGCGCGTGATGCGCGGGACGGTCCCGCACACCGCGCGATGCCGGCTGGAAGACGCCGCCGCTGACGAGCCGTGACGAGCCGTCGCGGCCTCAGATGACGAAAGGAGTTTCAGATGAAGACGTTCGGACGGTCTGCGAGTATCGGAAGTGTGTGCGCGGTGCTGTTGGTGCTGCTTCCGATCCACGCCTTCGGACAGGCCGGGCTGCCGCCCGTGGGCGCCGAGGCCTTTCAGCGGGACAGGGGCATCGAAGGCGAGTTCCTCTATGGGCTCACGTACGCCGAGATCGAGGACATCGTTGTCTTCTATACGCCGGGCGAGCAGCCGGTCGAACTCGAGCCGATTCTCGACCAACTGCGGGCGCCATTCGACCCGAGCAAGTTCGGCGACCTGGAGGCGGACGTGGGTCCTGAGGCAGCCTACGACCTCATCGGGGCGGTCATCGAACTGGCCCGGCGGCGGGTGCCGCTCGAGGAAATCGTCGATGAAATCGAAGCCCTGACGCACGAGGCGGAAGTGGAGTGGGCCGCCGCCGTGGGCGCAGTCGCCGAGACGGAAGCCGAACTCGATGAAGCTGACCGGAGCTTCGCCGAAGGCGGCGACGGGGCCGCAAGTTACAGGATCCAGGCGAGCGCCTCCTACAAGAACTACATCGTGTACTTCATCTCCTACGCCAAGGTGAAGACGCAGAAGAGCGGCGGGCTTTTCGGCTGGAAGTCCTACAAGTCCGACTCGCTGCGGAACTACGGCGAATGGTCGTGCGATCGGGTGGGCGGCGGGAACACGACGCTGACGTGGGACACGACCAAGACCAACGCCAGCAGCAACAACAAGAGCAGGACCTGGTGGCCCCTCGACCACAAGCTCTCCACGCTGAAGATCGAAGTCACCGGCAAAGCGACTGACTCGGCCTTCGGCACGATTACGGACTCGGATACGTATCCGTGAGGGTCCGCAGGTAGAGCAAGTTACCGCGCAGGCCGTTCGCAGAGGACGAACGGCCTGCCTTTCATGGTCGCTCACCCGCGTTGGCGGACGACGGCGGCCAAGACGCCGCCGGCCGGGCGGTCCTTATCCCTCTTCCACGGATTGTGCCGTCGCGATCCGCGACGTGGCCCGGCTCCGCCACTCGGCGACCTTCGCCCCGTGGCCTTGTCCCGGCTCGGCGGCGTCCCACGCTTCGTACAGGCCGGCCAGATCGCCCGCCACCTGGTGGGCGGCGTCGCTCTCCGCGCCCACGGCGGCGGTGGTGCGGGTCCAGGCGTGCAGAAGGTGCTGCTCGGCTTCATCGCGCCGGCCGCGCTCGGCCAGACACAGCCCCAGGCTGCGCAGGTGCCGGGCGTACTCCCAGCCCTTCAATGATCGCGCGCCCAGTGCGACGTTTTCCCTCAGAAGACTCTCCGCGGCCTCGTGCCGGCCGGCGTGGTGCAGCACGACGCCCAGCACGTCGCGGGCGTAAAGCGTCTGCACGTGATCGGCCCCGTAGATTCGCTCGTATCCGGCGAAGGCGTGCCGGGCCATCGCTTCCGCCCGCTCCGGCTCTTTCCTCAACCCGGCCAGCACGCGCGCCAGCGCCCGCTCCGCCCGGTAGGTCCATTCGTGCTCGGCGCCGCTGAAGCGCCGATGGGCATCCAGCGCCTGCTCACCGGTTTTCCGCGCCTCTTCGAGCTGATCGGTCTGTCCCAGCGCCCAGCAGAGGTAGACGCGTTGATATGCCGTGAGCGGATGGTCACGGCCGTACACCGCTTCGCAGGACTGGACGGCCGTCCGCGACGCCGCCACCGCCTCGCGATATCGGCCGGCGTCGAAGAGCGCGTCCGCGACGCCTTCGGCGGCGCGGGCGTACAGGCGGCGTGCGTCCGGGCGGGTGGTCAACACGCTCATGCACTCCATGTTGATCCGAAGGGCCTCGACCGGCTGGTCGTGGTTGCTCAGCAGTCGGGCCAGTTCCAGCCGCAGGCCGATCACGCGGTCATCGTCGGGACCGGCCAGAGCGGCCGCGGCGTCTGAGAGGTGGCGCAGGATCTGGATCGCCTCGTCCGGCCGCTTGAGGGCTTCCAGCGCCCGGCCCACGTGTCGGCCGAACGCCCGCGTGCCGGCATCGAGAGCGCCCTGCCGGGACAGGAGCGCGTCGTAGACGGGCCGCGCCAGCGCCAGCGTGGCGGTCATGTCGCCTTCGAGAAACACCGCGTGCGTCAGACGCTCCAGGCTCTCGATCGTCTCGGCGGATTCGCCGCCCGTCAGCGCGCGGCGCAGTTCGACGGCCTTCCGAAGTTCGACGATGCCGTGGTGGAACTCTCCCACGTCGGTGAGCGTAGCGCCCAGGGCGTGACGAAGATCGGCCTCCACCCGTGGATCGACGGCCAGACCATCCAGCCGCCTGGCCGCGGCGCGCAGGACGTCCACTACGGTGGCCACCTCCCCGCCCTGCCCCGCGTACAGCAGTTTCGCCCGCTCCGGCGCTTCGTCGTCGCTGCCGTGCTCCGCAGCGAACGGGTTGGCGGAGCGGAGCACTTCGTTGAGAAAATCGACCACCATCCGTTTGCGCTGCTCCGCGGCCCGGGCGCGATCGCGCTCCTGCTCCGCCCGATTCCGGGCGGAGACGCTGACCGCCAGCGCAGCGGTGAGCGTCACGATGAGCAGCGCGACGACGCCCACCGCCGCCCGGTAACGGTGGAGCGTTTTTCGAAAGACATAGAACCGGCTGTCCCGGCGCGCGGCGATCGCCTCTCCGGCAAGGTAATGGCGGATGTCACGGGCCAATTCGCCGGCGGACTGGTAACGCCGCTCGCGCTCCTTGGCCAGGGCCCGCAGCAGGATCGTCTGCACGTCGTCGTCGATCGGGCAGCGCCCGGCCTTCCGGCCTGCGCCGAACAGACCGCGGCGACGATCGCCCGCGGCACGGAATGGGACGCCCGACTCCGCCGTCCAACGGGCCGCGGGCGGCGCCGGCGGCGTCTCGGCGATATGGCGCAGCACGTCCGCCATCTGGCCGACGACCGGATAGGGAAAGTCGCCGGTCAGCAGTTCGTACAGGATCACGCCGAGGGCATAGACATCCGTGCGCGTGTCCAGTGCATCCGGATCTCCGCGCGCCTGCTCCGGCGACAGGTAGGGGAGCGTACCCAGCACCTGGTGCGTCCTGGACACCAGCGACGTCGTCGGCGCCCACAGCGACTTGGCCAGGCCGAAGTCCAGGATTCGCGGCTGGTCTTCGGCGTCCACGAAGATGTTCGACGGTTTCAGGTCGCGATGGATGATGCCGTGCTGATGGGCGTACTGGACCGCCTCGACGACCGTGGCGAACAGCGTCAGCGCCGCCTCCAGGCCCAGTTTCCGCTCGCGGACGTATTGCCGCAGCGGCGTCCCGCGCACGTAGTCCATTACGCAATACTGCCGGCCGTCTGCGGTTACCCCGCTGTGCAGCACGGAAAGCACGTGGGGGTGCTTCAGGCGGGCGACCAGCTCGATCTCGCGCTCGAAGCGCTTGCGCGCCGCGGGCGAGGCGTCAGCCCCCTCCAGCAGCACCTTGATGGCCACCTTGCGCTTGGTGGCCCGCTCGACGGCCTGATAGACGATCCCCTGCCCGCCGCGGCTGAGTTCCCGGACGATCGTATAGCCGGCGAACGCGCCGACGGGCGGCGCGGCCGCCGGCCCGGACGCGGATGGCGACGTCTCTTCGCACGGCTCGTCGGAAGCGGCGCCGGCGCAGTGGATCCGGTGAGCCAGGTCGGCCCGCCGCCGTATTTCCGCCACCTGCCGGGCACAATCGGCGCAATCAGATACGTGGGACTCGACGGCCGGGCGGGCGTCATCCGCCAGCGCTTCGCAAGCGTACAAGTCCAACTCTTCCAGGCTCGGGCACGGCATGGGGCAGCCTCGACGCCGCATTCTCGCGTGGCGCCGACGGCCGAACAAGCAGACTGGAGACGCTGCAGTGGGCGAAGGACATCTGTCTGACCGATGCGTTCTGTCGCCGCAATCTGCCCCGTGCGAGAATCACCTGCCCTGATGGGTGCAGGTGCAGGGTCCGCGTACAGTTTCTGCGCTGCTCTGAACCGCCAACGGCGCGGACCGGGTTCGATACTTCGTGGGCTTCGCCCGCAACCCATCACCGCGGCGCGCGAACGCGGTGCCGCGGGGACCGGCGAATGGAACGGACCGACCTGCCGACCTGCGCCGCACGACCCGCCGAACCCACCGCCCGTAGGGCGCGCGATCGTAGCCACGGGCTTCAGCCCTCATCCTTACCCACAGGTCTAAGGGAATTCAGTGGCCCTGGCCGACGTAGGCGGTACTTACAGGTGGCTGACTAACACCACAGCGCCATTTCGGCGAAACCGAGCACGGCGGCCGCCCCTCCCAGTACTGATATCGCGGTCCAGCCCACCGGAAACGCTCCCGGTCGGGAACGTCTCCGATTTCCCGTATTGTGTCACACCATGCCCCCAACGCATCGGTCGACGGCTTGCCCGGCTCGGATTCCTTTCGCGGCACGCGCCTCTGCACCGAGTTTCGCGAAGGATAGGTGGAGATCCGATAGGAACGCTGTACGGAGTGCGCAAGCAGCGGAATGCGACATCGAACCGTTCCGCGTCCGGCGTCGCCCGGATCCTCGCCGTCGGCTTCAGGACGCCGCGCCTCGTGCAGGCGGCGCGTACTTCCGCACGATGGCCTCGGCGGACTTCAGTCCATCCACGGCCGCGCTGATGATCCCGCCCGCAAAGCCCGCTCCTTCGCCGACGGGATACAGATTGTCCGCCGACACCGAAGCCCGCGTGACCGCGTCGCGGGTGATGCGGATCGGCGAACTGGCCCGCGTCTCGGGGGCGGTTATGACGCCGGCCGGGCCGCTGAAGCCGGGCATGCGCCGTTCGAGCATCGGCAGCCCGCGCTCCAGCGCCGCCGCCACCGACGCGGGGATGACCTCCCGGATCGGCCGCCAGCGGGCGCCCAGGGGGAAGCTCGTCTCGCACGCCCCGTCGGACATCCGACCCGCCAGGAAATCGCTCGCCCGCTGGGCCGGGACGCAATACGTGCCGTTCGTCGAGACGTAGGCCGCCTCCTCCCAGTGCTTCTGATAGAACAGCGCCCGCAGTGCCACCGCGGCCGGCTCGGGCAGGCCGTCGAGGTCGGACTGGCGCACCGCCGCGGCGGCGCCGCCGTCTGGGTGCAACCGTCCGCCGGAATCCGGCCGCAAGCCCGCGCCGCTGGCTCGGACCGGCGGGAAGCCTGAGCTACGGGCCAGCGCCGCCGGGTCCACCGTGATGACCAGCCCGGCGTTCGCGAACGCCCCCCCCCGAGACGCCCGGCTGGCGCCGTTGGTGGCGATCAGCCCGGGCGATTCGTTGGCCGGAAGGATCTGGCCGCCCGGGCACATGCAGAACGTGAACAGGTCGCCCGACTGGCACGCCCCTTTGGCGATCAGGTGATACTCGGCCGGACCCAGCCCCGGGTGGCCGGCCAGGCCGCCGAACTGCCAGGCGTCCACCATCGCCTGCGGATGCTCGATGCGCACCCCGATCTGAAACGGCTTCGGTTCGATCCGCACGCGGCGGCGGGCGAGCATGAGGATCGTATCACGGGCCGAGTGTCCCACCGCCAGCAGCACAGGACCCGCCGCCATGCGCTCGCCGCTGAGGGTCACGCTCGTCACCGCGCCGCCGACGATCTCCACGTCGTCCAGCCGGGCGCCGAAGCGGACCTCCCCGCCGAGCGATTCGAGGTGGCGGCGGATGCGCGTGCAGATGGTCGGCAGCCGGTCGCTGCCGACGTGCGGCCGGGCGTCGATGAGGATGTCCGGATCGGCGCCGTGCTGGTAGAAGACTTGCAGGATCTCGGGCACCCGCGGCTCGCTGATGCGGGTGTAGAGCTTTCCATCGCTGTAGGTTCCGGCCCCCCCCTCGCCATAGAGCAGGTTCGACTCGGGGTCGAAGTCGTGCCGGCGATAGTACCGCTGCACGACGTCGCGATGCCGCCGCCGCACCTCGCGCCCGCGCTCGATGACCAGCGGCCGGTAGCCCAGCTCCGCCAGCTTCAACGCCGCGAACATTCCGGCCGGGCCGAAGCCGACCACGATCGGCCGCTGGAGAAGCGGCGCCGTCCCCGCTTCGACCGCCGCCGGCCGGGGCGGGTCGATCCAGGTCGCCTCGTTGGCGCGCAGCCGCCGCATCGCCCGCCGCTCCGAGGCGGACGCGTCGCGCAGGGCGATTTCAAGGTGATAGCGATAGTGAACGTCATCCTTGTCGCGGGCGTCGATGGACCGCCGCACGATGGCGTAAGCGCGGATCGCCTCCACCGGCAGCCGCAGTCGCCGCGCCGCCGCCCCCGGCAGGTCGTCCAGCGGCGCCGCAAGATCGAGGCGGATGTTTCGCAGAAGGAAGGGCATGGGGTGCGAATGTCGAATGTCGAGAGACAAGTAGCAAATGACGGACGACGGATGACGAGAAGCTCATGGCCAGTGGCGAATCGCGACTCAGGCGTAGCGAACGGCCGGCCGGCCAGCGCCGGAGGCCCGGCACTTCATAATAGCACCAGAAGCTGCCCTCGTGGGAGACGCCGTCCCTGATTGGACGGGGGCGACGGTTCGGCCGGGGTTCCTTCTGAATGACAGCCATGAACCGCTTCGACAGTGCAGTTCCGATCAGTTGTGATTACGATGAGGGGCGTGGCCCGGATCGCATATCATACGCCATGGACTGAGTCGGCCGCCACTCCAAATCAGGTTCATCGAGGTCTGAGTAGAACCGGTACTCAACACCATTGGTCAAAACTCCGAGGCGCGCGGGAGTCACGCTGAAGTAGCGATAGAGTTGCGATGCACGTTGTTCGTCCAGATTGCAGCCGCTCCACTTGCACTCAAACAGAATGATTGGCTGGCCATTCCGGAGTATCGCGTAGTCGACCTTCTCTCCCTTTTTCATGCCGACGTCGGCCGTGAATTCCGGCATGACTTCCATCGGGTCGAATACGTTGTAGCCCAGTGCGCCGATGAACGGCATCACCAAGGCTGTCTTCGTGGCCTCCTCGGTTGAGAGATGCGGGAGTTGCTTCGGAAGGCGAAGCGCGAGCTCTCGCAGTCTGTCGATCAGGTCCATTGTGCTGCGCCGTCGAATTGCCAAGCACAGGCCACCTCGCGAGCGTACCCGCGCCATTCTCACGGGGGTCGCTGGTCTGCGCCGCGATGCTCGTGTCAGCGAGCGCGCTCGTTTCTCAGCCGCCGGAGTGTCTGGTCGACGCATGCCGCTGGCGAACACGTCATCTGCAACCACGTCCGCGTCGTAAAGGACGGCCTACCGTGGTCGCACCCGCCATCTTGGTCGTGCCCGCGTCGTCTCGACCGGTCAACCGCGGCGGTCCTTGGTCAGGACAGATTCAGTTTACTCGCGGATTCCGCCCGTTCAAGCGCCGAGTCTAACTTGCGATGTCAAGGTTGGCAGGACGCGGTCTGGGCCGCCGTGTCCGCAATTCGGTCGGCAATTGTCGCTAATGACGGTGTTCTTGGTTCGAGGAACGCCTCGCCGGGGTCGCTCGACATCGGCCGCAGCGTCGTCGCAGCTTCCGGACATCATCGCCTCGACCGGCGGGTCGCGCTCGACTTCCGGCTTGCAGCTTTCGCACTTCTGCACTCTCTGCGGCCTCTGCGGTGCCATGCGCGACCCGCGCTGCTCAGAACTGCTCCCTCATCCACGGCGGCGGGCCGGTGAAGGCGGCCTGCAACGCCGCCAGGGCTTCCCGCGGGCCTTCCACCTGCCCTGTTGCGGCCAGCTCCAACGGGCTGAGGTAGCCGCTATAGATCGCCGCCAGCGCCGGCGCATCCAGGCGGATCTCGCTCCGCCCGCCGGGCTGGACGGCCGCCGCGCTATCGGCGATCCGCACCTGCCAGCGCCCGGCGTGATTGTGCGGCCGCGTCTGCCGCTTCGGCAAATCGAGCCTCCTTCTGCCGGCTGGGCGGTTGAACCGTGCGTCGCCGCCGGCTATGATCCTACCATCTGCGGCAGCCACACCGGCCGCCGCCCGTGCCGGCAAGGGTTCGCCTGATGTTCTGCGTCACGCGACAACTCAGCGCCGTCCGCGTTCGACCGCGTCCTGCGACGCGCTGACCGTCGACCGCCTCCCCAGCCCTGTTTTCACCCGGACATTGAATCCTCACGGCGGGCCGCGAAGTCGGGCGGCGCCGATCGGAAGTGCCGTCATGTCTGAACTGACTCTGGAACCCGCCGCCCCAGGTGCAACCGCCGCCAAACGACGACGGGAACTGCGCGACGTCGTCGCCCTGTCCATCCCCATCGTGCTGACCACCAGCAGCCGCATGGTCATGGACGTGACCGACTACGTGCTGATCACCTGGCTGGACGACCCGGCCGCCCAGGCCGCCATCCTGCCCGCCCAGATGATCATGTGGTGCTACATCGTGCTCGGGATGGGCACGCTGACCATCACCAACACGTTCGCGTCGCAGAACCTCGGCCGGGAGCGCTTCGCCGAGTGCAGCGCCTACGGCTGGCAGTCGCTCTACCTGGCGCTGGGGTTCGGCGCGGTCGGCCTGGCGCTGACGCCGCTTCTGGACGACCTGATCGGCTGGATCGGCCACGAGCCGCAGGTCCAGCGGCAGGAACTGCTCTACGCGCGGATCGGCCTGCTGACGGTCGCGCCGACCATCGCCGCCAAGGGACTGGACGGCACCTTCACCGGCATCCACCGCCCCTGGGTGGCGACGTGGTCGATGGTGGAGGCCAACGTGGTGAACGCGATCGTCAGTTACGCGCTCATCTTCGGCGCGGGCGGGCTGCCGGCGCTGGGCATCGCCGGGGCGGCGTGGGGAACGCTGGCGGGAGTGTGCTATCGTACGCTGCGCCTGGCGCTGACCATGCTGACGCCGCGGATGCACGCGCAGTTCCGCTCGCGCTCGACCTGGCGGCCCAGCCCGCGCCGGATGCTCGACATCCTGCGCGTCGGCGGCCCGGCGGGCGTGCAGTGGCTGTCCGACGTGCTCGTCTGGACGCTGTTCGTGACCGTGTTGATCGGACGGACCTTCGGGACCGTACACCAGATCGCCACGAATACCGTCTGGCAGTACCTTCGCGTGTCGTTCGTGCCGGCGATGGGGATCGGCTTCGCCCTGACCGCCCTGGTGGGCAAGTCCGTCGGAAGGCGCGACTTGGAACTGGCCCGTCGGCAGGCCGGGACGGTCGCGCGCCTGACGTTCGCCTACATGGCCGCGCTCTCGGTGGCGTACTGGTTCTGGGGAGGCGAGTTGGTGCGGATCCTCACCGCGGACGGAGCCGAGCAGGACGAGGTCGTGCGGATCGGCGCGCCGATCATGATCTGCGCCGCCGTGTTTCAACTGTTCGACGCGCTGGGCATGGCCTACAACGCCGCCCTCCGCGGCGCGGGCGACACGTTCTGGCCGTCGACGATGTCGATCGTCGGTCACTGGCTGCTGGTCATCGGCGGCGGGTGGCTGGCGGGGCGGCTGTTCCCGTCCGCCGGCAGCTTGGGCCCGTGGATCGCGGCATCGGCCCTGATCGTCCTGTACGGGCTGTACCTCTGGCGGCGGTGGGCCGGCGGAGCGTGGCAGCGCATCAACATCTTCGGAGAGCGTCCATGTCGCCCGGATTGAAGGTCGGCGTCACGGCACAAGTGGAGGTCACGGTCACGGAGGACATGTGCCCGGCGTTCGACGGCGTCATCGTCCATCGCGTCTATTCCACCTGGTCGTTGGCCCATCACATGGAACTGGCGGCGCGCAAGGTGCTGGCGCCCTTTCTGGAGGCGCACGAGGAGGGTCTGGGCACGCACCTGAGCGTCGATCACCTGGCCCCCACGCCGGTCGGCAAGACCGTGCGCGTCGTGGCCGAGGCGACCGGAGTCGATGATCGCCGCCTGGTCTGCACGGTCCGCGCCTTCGACGGAGCGCGGCTGATCGCGCATGGAACGCAGGTGCAGCGCTTGTTGCCCAGGGAGACGATCCGGTCGCTCATCGAGCGGCACCGTTGAACGCCGGAGTGCCATTCGGCTTGGGCGCGTTGCCGATCGCCCGGCGACGGATCGCGCGCCTGCCCATCAGCCGAATGGCCTGATATACTCCCCGCCAGTTGCTGTATCCGCCATCGAACCCGTGCAGGGCGAGCGGTCGTGCCGTCGCCGCGGGGGCGGTGGATGGGGAGAATCGCCGATGCCGCCTGAGATACACGGGACGCTGAACGCCGATGGCGTGCGTTTCGCCATCGTCGTCGCCCGCTTCAACTCGTTCATCACCGACCGCCTGCTGGCCGGCGCCCTGGACGCCCTGCGCCGGCACGGGGCGGCGGACGAGGGCGTCACCATCGTGCGCGTGCCGGGGTCGTTCGAGATCCCGCCGGTGGCCCGGCGGCTGGCCCAGTCGGGCAAGTTCGACGCGGTGCTGTGCCTGGGGTGTGTGATCCGCGGCCAGACGCCGCACTTCGAGCACGTTGCCGGCGAGGCGGCCCGCGGGGTCGGGCGGGTGGCGCTGGAAACGGGCGTCCCGACGGCCTTCGGCATCCTGACCTGCGACACGCTCGAGCAGGCGATCGAGCGGGCCGGCAGCAAGGCCGGCAACAAGGGGGCGGACGCGGCCATGACCGCCATCGAAATGGTCAACGTGTACAGGAAGATCGATGCAATGTAGTCAGGAAGCCGGCGGAGCGGGATCGGACCCGATGCCGCCGGCCGCAGGCGATCGGCGCGGGCGACCCTCGGCCGCCGGAGCCGGAGCGGGATTCTGATGATCCTGGAAGATACAACGAGTGAAGAGGTTGTCAGCGGACGGGCGGAGCCATCGACGCCCCCCGCCGCGGCCCGCAGCCCCTCGTCTGAGCGCGCCGATACGCGGCGCACGGGCCGGATCCTGGCCATGCAGATTCTCTGTCAGATGGACGTCCGCGGGGACGAGGCGGTTGGGGACCTGGAGACGCTGGCCCGCGAGAGCGGTGCGAGCGACGCGGCCGCGCTCTATGCGGCCGTCGTGCTCGAGGCTTTCCGCCGTCAGCGCCGGCAGGTGGACCAGCGCATCACGGCGGAATCGGGAAACTGGGCGCTGGAACGAATCTCGATCGTGGAGCGCAACGTGATCCGCGTGGCGGTCTCGGAACTGCTGGGGGCGGGCGTGCCTGCGAAGGTTGCGATCAACGAAGCGATCGAGATCGGCAAGGTCTTCGGCGGCGCCGAGTCGCCGCGGTTCATCAACGGCGTGCTCGATGCGGTCTATACGCGCGTGAAGGACGACGTGGGAATAACGAATGGCGATTAGCGGATAACGATGGGCATATTCGACCGCATCAAGAAGGGCCTGACCAAGACGCGTGAGAGAATCGCCACGGGCGTCCGGTCCGTGCTGCGCATCGGTCAGCGCATCGACCAGGGCACGCTCGACCGGCTGGAGGACGCCATGCTGGCGGCGGACTTCGGCCCGGTGACCGCCTCCAAGCTGATTGACCTGGTCCGCGGCGGCTGGAAGCGCGGCGAGATCAGCGAGGAGCAGGAGATCTGGGATTATCTCAAGAGCCACATCGTGGCGATGTGGCCGGAGTCGGACCGGTGCATCCGCTGGGCCGAGTCGGGGCCGACGGTCGTCCTGGTGATGGGCATCAACGGCTCGGGCAAGACCACCAGCGTCGCCAAGCTGGCGGCGTATCTGACCGGGCAGGGCAGGAAGGTCATTCTCGGCGCGTGTGACACGTTCCGCGCCGCGGCGGTGGAGCAACTGACCATCTGGTCCGACCGCGTCGGCGTGCAGATCGTCAAACACGCTCAGGGCGCCGACCCCGGCGCGGTGGCCTACGACGCCTGCGAGGCGGCCGTGGCCCGCAGCGCCGACGTGCTGCTGCTGGACACCGCCGGCCGCCTGCACACCCAGGACCACCTGATGCGCGAACTGGGCAAGATCAGGAAGGTCGTCGAGCGCAAGATCCCCGGCGCCCCGCACGAGGTCCTGATCGTGCTCGACGCCACCATCGGACAGAACGCCGTGCAGCAGGCGAAGATGTTCTCCGAACAGGCGCAGGTCACCGGCATCTTCCTGGCCAAGCTGGACGGCAGCGCCAAGGGCGGCATCGTCGTCGGCATCCGCGACATGCTCGACATCCCCGTCAAGTTCGTCGGCCTGGGCGAAACGCCCGGCGACATCGAACCCTTCGACCCGGCGGTCTTCGTAGAAGCGCTCTTCGCCGCAGACTGACCGCCGAGGGTGAGCCGCAGATCAACGCGGATGAACGCGGATGAGGCCCGCCGAACCCCGCCGCCCTACGCGGGCCGTCGCCGCCCCGCGCCGCACTGGCT
>QZJT01000064.1 GCA_003597935.1 Phycisphaerales bacterium
GACATCCCCATCATCGTATTGAGTTCGCGCTGCGATCAGACGTCTCTGGCGGAGCGGCTCAAGGCGCAGGGCGCGGAGCTGTACCCCAAGCCGTTCGTTCCCTCGCGCCTGGTGCGCGACATCGAGCGCCTGCTGGGCCACGTCGCAGCAGCCGGGGGATGACCGCCGGCGCCGATTCGCCCCATCGACGCGCGCGGCAACGAAAGACGGCGGACGGTGGCGGGGGGGGATCGCAACGGACGTCGATGGCGGCCCGAAGCTCGGCAGGAGCGTCCGGCCGATGGAATGCGAAGGACACGGAACCGCGGAACACGACTTGTCCGAGCCGATGCCTCAATGGAACGCCGATCAGCCGCCCACCACCGGCCTGCTGGTGCAGATCAAGAGTCTGCGCGACCGCATCCGGGCGCTTTCGAGCGGCGAAGGCGCCGAAGAGACCGAGGGCGTGCTGCAGGCGCTGGACCGCGTGGACCAGGCCGCCCACCTGGTGGTGTGCGAACACGCCGGCATGGCGGACGAGCTTCTGGGACTCTACGACCAGCTCGGGGCCGTCTTCGACATTACGCGCCAACTGCCCACCGTCATGGACGAGCCGCAGGTCAAGGCGCTCTTCGCCCGCACCATGACAGCCACCTACAACCGCCACCTGGTGGCGTTCGCCCAACCGGGCGCAGGCGGGTGGCAGTTGGAATCGCTGGGCGGCGACGTCGCGCGCCTCCAGGGCTCGCGCTGGGTGGCGGAGTTCCTGGACCGGGTCGCGGCCCAGGAAATCGTCGTGGTGGAGCCGTCCGACGGACCGACGCGCAAGGACGGGATCGTCGAGGTGCTGGCGGCGCCGGTCGTCTGCCATGGCGAACTGATCATGGTGGCGCTGGTCGTGCGCGACGCCCGCGGCGACGAGCTGCGGGCGGCCGACATGAACCTGGCGGACGTCCTGTGCGCCTACTGCGCCGACCTGATCGCCAACTTCCGCCTGCACCATCAACTGCGGCAGGTCTCGGTCGACCTGGTGCGGTCACTGGTGGCCACCGTGGATCAGAAGGACCCGTACACCTCGGGCCACTCGATCCGCGTCGGCTTCTACGCCACTCAGCTCGGACGGGATCTCGGACTCAATCGGGAAGAGCTTCAGATGCTGGAGTGGTCCGCGCTGCTGCACGACGTGGGCAAGATCGGCATCCGCGACGAAGTGCTCAAGAAGCCCGGCAAGCTGACGGAAGAAGAGTTCGCCCACATCAAGGAGCACCCGGTGCGCAGCTACGAGGTCGTGCGCCGCGTGCCGCAGCTCGCCGGGGCGCTGGACGGCATCCGCCACCATCACGAGCGCTTCGACGGCAGCGGCTACCCCGACGGCCTGGCGGGCAGGAACATTCCCCTGCAGGCGCGGATCGTCCAGGTGGCCGACATCTTCGACGCCCTGACGTCCAGCCGTTCCTATCGCACGGCCTTCGACTGGCGCAAGGCGATCAACATCATCGAGGATGAGGCGGGCACTACCGTGGATCCCGAACTGGCGGCCGTGTTCGCCCGCTTCATCCGCGGGCGCTGTGAGGGAAAGAGCGACGAAGCGTGGCAGGCGCTGTTCGGCGAGGCGGAGGCCATGCTGCTCAAGGAGCCGGAAGACGCGGCGAAAAAGGACGCGACCGAGGTATGAGCCTGAACGTGCTGTTACCGTGGCTGCCGATCGTGCTGGCCGCCGGCGTCGGCGCCCGGCTGCTGGGCCCGCGGCGCGGGCTGGTGCTGGCGGGGCTGTTCACTCTGTTCTGGGTGGCGCTGGTCTGCCTCTCCCCCCCCCCGGGGTTCTGGGACCGGCCCTGGAGCGTGGCGGTGATTGCGGCCGGGGCCATGTCCATCCTCGCGCTCGGCTCCTGGTCGGGCAGCGCGCCGGCGTCGTCGGCGAAGGCGGGCGCCATCGCCGCGGCCGCGGCGCCGCGGGCGCCGGCCGCGCGGGTGGTGGTGCAGGACGTCTCCATGAGCGGCATCGCCGCCGCCATCGAGCAGTTCGATGACTGGCTGGAGACCAACCGCAACGATAACGATCCCTGGCCCGAGTTCGGCGAATTCGCCCGCTCCACCCTCTATCAGATCTGTCAGGCCACCCACGTGCGGCTCTATCGCATTCTGGCCGAGGGCGAAGAACTCGTGCCGCTGCGCGAGGTCGATCCGGCCGACCCGCGCGAACTCAAGAGCAGCCGCAAGGGGATCATCGGCCACGTGGTGACCACCGGCCGCGCCTACCTGGCCGGCGATCAGGCCCAAGGCGAACTCGTCCGTGCTCTGGCCGGCGAGTCCGATGAGCCGCTCGCCTGGGTATTCCCGGTTTCGCAAGGCGCCCGCCGCATCGGCGTCGTCACCGTCGGCCAGTTCAACGGCAACGCGGCGGACAACCAGGTGCTGCTGCGCGCCAGCGCGCACCTGATCAACCATTTCTGGAACTGTCTGGGAGAGGCGTGCCGCGGGCGCAGCGCCGGCCGGGTCGACCCGGTGTCGGGACTGCTCGTCCGCGAGGCATTCTTCGCCAGCGCCGGGCTGGCGCTGGAACAGGCCTATGCCCAGGGCGAGCCGGCGGTGGTGGCCGTCATCGCCCTCGAACAGCTTCGCCATCTTTCCGACAGCGGCCGGTGGGAGATCGCCGACCAGGTCATCCGTGAGTCCGCCGCCCTGCTCCAGCGCAAGGTCCGCACGGACGACTGCCTGGGACGCTTCGACGGCACGCGGTTCCTGCTTTTCCTTCGCCGGGTGGACTCGAACCTGGCGATGCTCATCCTCGAACAGTTGATGTCGCGGCTGAAGGCGCTGTGCGGCAACGAGGTCCGCTGGGGCGTGGCGGTGCGGGTGCGCTGCGGCGTCTCCGGCAGCGGCACGACCCGGCCGCCGCTGACCGCCATGGTGGCCCAGGCCATGCGCATGTGCCGCCAGGCGCGCATCGACGAAGTGAACATCGCCAGCGACCTGGGAATCAAGACGGCCGGTAGCGACGATCGAACGGCGAACGGGACGGAGGCCGCGACGCAACAACCGAACGACGAATCGAAGCCGGGGAAGGCCGTGCCCGGGCGGCAGCGCGGGCAGCCGGCGCCAAGCGAAGACTCGGACGTGACGACGTCGCACGCGCAAGGGGGTGAGCCGTCCCGTTCGCACGACGATGAAGCGGCAGGCGTGCCGCGGCGGGCAGGGGCCGGAGCCAAGTCGTGAAGATCGAGACGCAGCAGGTCGGTACGGTCGAGGTGTTCAAGCCGATCGGCACGCTGGTGGAGGATGACGCGACCACCTTCGCCCAGAAGCTCAAACGGCGGCTGTCCTCTTCCAGCGCCCGCGTCGTGCTCGACCTGCACGAGGTGCCTTACGTGGACAGCACCGCGATCGAGGCCCTGCTGGATGCCGCGGAGCAGATGGAACAGCGGACGTCGCGGCTGCGGCTGGTCAGCGTCGCCCCGACGGTGCGGGAAGTGCTCGAGCTGACCGGACTGTCCAAGCGCATGCAGTTCTTCGAGCAGGTGCAGGACGCGGTGAGGAGCTTCCTGTGATCGAACAGGCGGTCAAACTCGGCGAGCAGTTGATCGCGGAAGGGCTGATCAGCCCGGAGCAACTGGCGGCCGCGCTGGCCCGTCAACAGGAGGGCGGCGGACGTCTCGGCTCCAACCTGGTCAACATCGGCGCCATCTCCTCGACGGCGCTGGTCAGCGCCCTGTCCAAGAAGCTCGACGTGCGCGGATGCGTGCTGCGTCACGGACTGATAGACCCCAAGGTGGCCCGCTGCATCACCAAGGAGGAGGCCCAGCGGCTCCGCGTGCTGCCACTCTTCCGCGTGCGCGACGAACTCACCGTCGCCATGGTCGATCCGCAATCTCTGCCGACCATGGACCGGCTGCGGCAGTTGACCGACTGCGACGTACGGCCGGTGCTGGTGCTGGAAGACAACCTCGAGGAGTTCCAGCGCAAGTACCTGGCCGAGGAAGTGACGGTCGACGCCTTTCTGGCCACCATCGAAGAGTCGGACGTTCAGATCACCGAACACGAAGCCATCGACGAGGGGCCGGTCACCGACCTGGACAAGATGGTGGACGGCAGTCCGGTGGTGAACCTGGTGAACCTCGCCATCATGACCGCCCTGCGCGACGGGGCCAGCGACATCCACGTCGAGCCGGACCGGGACGCCACCCACATCCGCTACCGCATCGACGGCCGCCTGCGGGAGCTGCTCAATCCGCCGCGGAACATGCACGCCGCGATCGTCTCCCGCGTCAAGGTCATCGGCCGGATGGACATCTCGGAGAAGCGCCTGCCGCAGGAAGGCCGCGTACACATCGTGGCGGACGGGCGCGAGATCGACCTGCGGGTGTCGAGCATGCCGACGATCCTGGGTGAGAAGATCGTCATCCGCATCCTGGACAAGGCGAACCTCAGCTTCGAGCTGGAGGCGCTGGGCGTCAACCAGCGCGACCGGCTGGCCATCGAGGCCATGATCCGCAGCCCCTACGGCCTGATGCTGGTGACCGGGCCGACCGGCAGCGGCAAGACGACCACGCTCTATTCGTGCCTCGACCTGCTCCGCGACGAGGGGACGAACATCGTCACGATCGAGGACCCGGTGGAATATCAGCTTCCGCTCATCAACCAGATTCAGGTACATGAGGCGGTGGGGCTGACGTTCGCGCGGGCGCTGCGGTCGATCCTGCGCCAGGACCCGGACATCATCATGGTGGGCGAAATGCGGGACGAGCCGACGGCCCGCGTGGCGGTGCAGGCCGCCCTGACCGGGCACCTGGTCCTCTCCACGCTGCACACCAACGACTGTCCCGGCGGTGTGATGCGCCTTCTGGACATGGGCATCGAGCCTTATCTCATCGCCTCCAGCGTGCTGGGCTTCGTCTCCCAGCGCCTGGCCCGCAAGATCTGTCCGTCGTGCGGCGCGTCGTACTATCCGCCGCCCAACCTGCTGCGAAGCGTCGGCTGGTCTCACCGCACCAACGACCTGTTCCAGAAGGGGGAAGGTTGCCGGGAATGTCACAACACCGGGTTCCGCGGCCGCATCGGCATCTACGAGATCATGGTCATGGACCCGGAGCTGCGCCGCCTGGTGCAAACCGAGGCGAACGAGGCGGCGATCCGCACCTATCTGGCCCAGTCGAACTGGCGAACGCTGCGGCACAAGGCGCTGGACCTGGTGGAAGCGGGCGAATCCACGCTGGAGGAAGTGTTGCGCGTCACTCGTTCGGAGACGGTCGACGCCGGTGATCCCAGCGGCATCGGGCTGGAGGAGGCGCTGGCGTGAACCTCGTCTATCAGGCGGTCGACGGGAGCGGCCGGCGGGTCAACGACATCATCGAGGCCGGCGACGTCCGTGAAGCCGTCGAGAAGCTGCGCCGCACCGGTCTGCTGGTAATCGAGATCGAACCGGCCTCCGACCGGACGCGGGCGAAGCCGGTCCGCGCTCATCAGCGCAGCCAGGACGCCCGGCTGCCGCTCAAACCGCTGCTGTTCTTCACCAAGCAGATGGCCATGCTGCTGAGGTCCGGGTCCGGCGTGGTGCCGGCGCTGACGGCCGTCCGGCGGCAGTTGCGCAAACCGGGCCACCTGACGGTCGTCAACCAACTGATTTCGGACCTGGAGCAGGGCGTCCCGCTGGCGGACGCCATGGGCAAACACCCGCGGACGTTCGAGCCCAGCTACCGGGCGGTGATCGCGGCCGGTGAAGCCAGCGCCACCATGCCGGACATGTTCGACCGGCTGGCGGGGATTCTCGGACGGCGGCGGGCGCTGCGCAACAAGATCATCGGCGCTCTGGCCTATCCGGCGTTCCTGATCCTGCTGTGTACCAAGGTGCTCGCCGCGCTGCTGCTGTTCGTGATCCCGCGCTTCGCGGTGATGTTCGAGACGTTGCGGCTGGAGCTGCCGGCGTCGACGTCGTTTCTGCTGAGCCTGTCCTCCTGGCTGCGGAGCTACTGGGAATGGTTGGTGATCGGCATCGGCGCCGCCGTCATCATCGTGACGGCGAGCGTGGCCTCCGCGACCGGGCGGCAGTTCCTGATCGACATCCAGACCGAGATCCCGCTGTTCGGGCGGCTGGCATCGCGGCTGATTCAGGGACAGCTTTTTCGGACGCTGGGTACGCTGATCGAATGCCGCGTGGGCCTGCTGGAGGCGCTGGAGTTGTGCCGTGGCGTCACCGGCAACCGCCGGTTCCGCAAGCTGATTCACGAGATCGAAGAATCGGTCACGGGGGGGGACCAGATCAGCTCCGCCCTCATGCGCAGCGGTTTTATCAGTCCGTCGATCTATTATTCGATACACACCGGTGAGGAGAGTGGGAACCTGGGGCCGGCGATCAGCTTCTGCGCCCAGGCCCTGGAAGAAGATAATACGGAACTGATCGGTACGCTCACTCGTCTGTTTGAGCCGATGATCCTGTTGCTGATGGGCGTGGTGGTCGGCACGGTGGCGGTGTCGCTGTTCCTGCCGCTGTTCGATATGACCGCAGCCATCGGATGACGAAGCGGAGGCGCAGAGACGCGACGACGTGCATGGGTGAGAATACTATGTTGATCCCTCGCGTCCGCTGTCCGGCACGATCGGCGCCGCCATCGCCGCTCGATCACGGGCCTTCGTCATGGGTGATTCGCCCTTCGTTCATCGTTGTCCCGGGGGCTTGATGCACCGTGGTAGCGCTGTTGCGGCAGACCGTAAAGCAGTCTCGCATCGGGCTGGACCTGTCGGCGACCGCGGTCCGGGCGGTGCAGTTGCGCCGCGCCGGCGACCGCTGGCTGATCGCCGACCTGGTGGAAACGCGACGCCAGGCTGCGCCGGCGGCCGAAGACGCGGCGGCCACGTCCCAATGGATCCTCGAGTGCGTCGAGCGCGGCGCGTTCAAGGGGCGGCGCGTGGTCGCGTCGCTGTGCCCGCCGGACATCGAATTGCACGCCATCGAATTGCCCAACCTGGCGACCTACCCCCAGGATGAACTCGACGACATCATCCATTGGGAGATCAAGCGTCTGGCCTCCCCGGCGCTGGAGGAAATCGAGACTGCCCACTGGCCGATCCCGCACGGGACGGGGCGGGCGCCCAACGTGATCGGCATCGCCGCGGCGCAGTCGACGGTGAGCAGGCTCACCACGGCGTGCCAACTGGCTGGCTTCGAGTGTACACGCATCGATGTCCACCCGGCCGCCCTGACCCGCGCCGGACTCCATCTGCATGCGTTCGGCCCGTCCGACATCTGGGGCGTCCTGGAGCTGGGCGCGCGACAGTCGCGGCTGGTGCTGTGCCTGGGGGAGACGCCGGTGCTGGCCCGCAGCGCCGGGCCGGGCGGGCAGACCTGGTCCAAGCGCATCGCGGACGAAATGAAGCTCTCCGAGGACGCGGCCGAAGTCCATAAGTGCGACCACGGCATCGCGCCGTCGGCGCGCGGCGTGCGACAGTCCGGCGAAGGACAGGCGCCCAGCCGAGAGCTGGCTGCCATGCTCTTCGCCGTGCTGCGCCCGACGCTGGCCAAACTGGTTGAGGAAATCGAGCGCTCCTATTCCTACGTCCTCAGTTGCTATCCCAAGGGGCGGGCGGCCGACCTCATCCTGTGCGGCGGCGGGGCCTGCATGGCTGGACTGGTCGAATACCTCGGCAAGCACCTGGGCATCCCCGTGCGCCGCCCGGGCGACTATCTGAAGACGCCGACGTGCCGCCTGATGGTCGACGGCGGCGGCCGCGTCCCGCTCGAACACGGCCTGGCCGCGGTGGGGCTGGCGCTGGAGGCATCGGCGCCATGATTGCCGTCAACCTCATTCCACGTCAGCAGACCCTGCACCGGCGGCGGCGCAGACACCTGTCCCGCTGGGGCGTGGTGCTCGGCGTGACGGTGGTCATCTCGCTCATTCCACTGGCGTCGGGGCTGTCCGCCCACGCCCGGGCGGCGTCGCTGGGTTCCCAACTGCGGACCACCCGTACGCGGCTGACGGAAGTCCAGTCGGAGCTGGTGGCCGTCACCACCTCGATCGCGGAGACGCGCAGCCAGCTCGACGCGGCCGCGGCCCTGCGCGGCAAACGCTCGTGGACGGCGCTGATCGCGATGATCGGTCGCGTCACGCCGGGCGACGTGTGGCTGACGACGCTGATGACCGACCCGTCCATGCCCGGATCGGGCAGCATGGTCGACGGCCGGATGACCATCGGGGGGGGGGCGGCGCGGCCCGGGGGGGCGGCGGCCCCCGGGCAGCGGGTGATCATCGAAGCGCCGCGCGGCCTGGTCATCCAGGGCTTTTCCGCCCGGCAGCACTCCATCTATGAGCTGATGAGCGGGCTGAAAGCCACCGGCGTGTTCGTGGACGTCACGCTGATCAGCTCGATGCAGGAGCCGGCGCTGCGGGGCGTGCCGGTGGACTTCGATCTCTATCGTTTCGAGCTTCGGTGCAGGTGGTGATGTCCCGATACTCCTCCATGAGCATCATCGGCATCGACGCGGCCGGCGCCGTGCTCGCGGCCACGCTGATCGGCACCGTCGTCTGGTACGTCAGCGGCCCGCAGTTGACCAGCCTCAAGGAGGTGGAGTCGCTCACCCAGTCTCTGCGCCTGCTGCGTTCGGAGCTGGCGGAGATGACGGCCACCCTGGACGGCCGGCGGCAGGACCTGGACGTGCTGGACGAGCGTCTCGAACGGGAAGGGGCCATGCCCTCGCGCACGCCGGTCGAGTCCGATCTGAGCACGTTGAACGAGCTGCTGCGGACCAACAACGTCCGGGTGGCCCGGATCGTGCCTCTGCCGCGGCAGGAATACCCGGGACTGTTGGAACTGCGCTACGCGTGTGAGGCGTTCGGCAGGATGCCCGACATCCTGTCGTTCCTGCGCGACGTGGAGCGCCATCCTTTCTGGACCGACGTGAGTTACCTCAGCATCAAAGAGACGCAGCCGTCCCCCGGTTCCGACGGAAACGTGCAGACGGTGGCCTTCGCCATCAGTCTGTTTTCCTCGGGCCTGCAGGCCGCGGCGACGGCGACGGCGGCGCCCCAGACGGGTCCTGCACGGGCCCTCCCCTGACCCATGAGCGATCGTAAGAAGAGAATCTATGCCATCATCCTGGGCGGGGCGCTGACGGCGCTGGCCGCCGACAAGCTGATGCTCGGGGGGGGGGCGGCCGGTCCGGCCGAGGTGGCCGCTTCCGAGCGCCGGCCGCGGCCGGCGGCGCTGGACGGCGTCGGCGCCGCCGCGACGTTCGCCTCCGCCGGTGGCGTGATGGCGATCCCGGAGCTGCCCTTTCCGCGGGCCCTGCCGCCCTACGACCCCCAGATGGACCGGCGGGACCTTTTCGCCATGCCCGAGGCCGTATATGAACGGCTCTGGGGCGGCGCTGGGGGGGGGCCACGGCGGCTCAAGGCGCGGCCGGAGGCCACCGGCGTCGAGCAGTTCCAGCAGAAACAGCACCGGCTGCTGGCCGTTTTGACGTTCGAAGGCCGGGCGCTGGCCGTGGTCGACGACGCCCGCCTGCGGATCGGCGACGTTCTGGACGCGTGCCGGCTGACGGCCGTCGACGTCGCGTCCGGAAAGGCCGAATTCGTCTGCGAAGACGGCGCCGCCACGCTGTCGGTCCATCCGATAAGCGGCCCGGAGGGTTCATAAGTGCGGGGGCTTAAAGGCGGGCAGGAGTGGAGTCGATACTCATGCAGCGATCGCGGGCGGATGCGCGCCGGCGACGAAGTGACCTGGGATCCGCGAGAAGAATCAAGATGACCTGGACCGCACAGCACAAACGAGCCTTCAGCCTGGTGGAAGTCGTCATCGTCATCGTCATCATCGGCGTCATTGCGGCCATCGCGGTGCCGCGCATCAGCCGCGGCGCCAAAGGCGCCGGAGACGCGGCGGTGCGCGGGAGCCTGGCGGCCCTGCGCAACGCCATCGACCTGTATTCGGCCGAACACGGCGGGGCGCTGCCGGGCGCGGACGGCGTCGAGGCGACGTTGAAGGACCAGCTCATGAAGAAGACGGACGTGGGCGGCAACGTCGGCAACGTCGCCGGCACTCACATCTACGGTCCGTATCTTCGCGGCAACGGTTTTCCTCCGCTGGAGGTCGGGCCGAACAAGGGCGCCTCGGCCATCGACATGCAGCTTGCCGGGCCCGCCATCGACGAGACCAAGACCACCGTCGGATGGTGCTACAACTACAAGACCGGCGACATCATCGCCAACACCGACGACCAGGACGAGAACGGCAAGACCTACGACAAGTACTGATGGGCCGCCGGACGGCCTGCAAGCCGCGCGGCCACCGAACGACCAGAGCCGATCGAAGGGGAGTCACGTACGAACAACTGAAGCGGTGGTCAGGCGCGCCCCCGGCCCAGGCGGGCGCGGGCCTGAACCGGCCAGCCGCTTCGGGGTTCCCGCGTGACTCCTTCTGCGTTTCCGCCGTCCCGTGACTCTCCATTCACGTCAACCCGCCGCCGGCAGATATCCGTGTTCGACAAACCAGGCCAGCGCGTCGCGGATGGCCCCCTCGATCGGGCACGCCGCCACGCCCAGCTCGCGCTCTGCCTTGGCCTGCGTCACGTAGTGCTCGATGAAGCCGCTGCGCAGCACGCTCAGGTTGCAGTCTTCAAACGTGTGCGGGAAGACGCGCCCCGCCAGGCTCCCCAACGCCGACGGCAGCGCCAGTGTGGCGTAACCGACGCCCCACCCGGGCGCGGGCACGCCGGCCATCGCGGCCACCCGCTCGAAGAACGCCCGATAGGTCAGGTTCTCGCCGCCCAGGATGTATCGCTCGCCGATGCGACCGTGCGCCATGGCGGCGACGTGGCCGCGGGCCGCCTGTCGCACGTCCACGAAGTTCACGCCACCACGGACGGGGTACACGCGCTGCCGCCCCGTCGCCACCTGGAGGATCATGCGCCCGGCCGTGGGTTTGACGTCCCACGGGCCGATGACGTAGGTCGGGTTCACGATGACGGCGTCCAGGCCGCGCTCCACGCAGGACTGGACGACCCGTTCCGCCTCCCGCTTGCTGTCGTAGTAGGGGATACGCAGGCGGCCGAGCGTCCACGGCGTGGTCTCGTCGGCCGGCGAGCCGCCCGCGGCGCAACCGATGGCGGCTATGGAGCTGGTGTACACCAGCCGGCGAACGCCCGCCGCCAGGGCCGCCTCGCACACGTTTCGCGTTCCTTCGACATTGATGCGCCAAGCGTCGCGGCGCCCCCAAGGCGTGACGTGTACCCAGCCGGCCAGGTGATACACCTCCTCGCAGTCGTCCATCGCCTCCGCCAGTGATGCCCGGTCGGTCACGTCCCCGTGGCGGAAGTCGATGAGGTCCGATACCAGGCCGATCCGCGGCGAACGCGGGCGGGCCAGCACGCGCAAGCGATGACCCTGAGAGGTCAGCAGCCGCACCAGGTTGACGCCAAGGAACCCCGTACCGCCGGTGACGAAGAGGAGCATTGCCTACCAGATGAGCGGGACGACGCCGACGCTGAAGCCCGCCGCGCCGCCGACCAGAAGGACCTTCGCACCGGGCCTGAGCAGTCCCCGTTCATACGCCCGGCCCAGGCCGATGGGGATGCTGGCCGCGGCCGTGTTGCCGCAGTCGGTCACCGAGACGATCGTCGTCTCGACGTTGACGCCGCACTTTTCGGCCAGCTTGTAGACCATTTCCTCGCTGACCTGGTGGGCGCAGGCCACGTCGACGTCGGACGGTTTCCAGCCCACGCGGTCGAGCACTTCCGCCACCAGGCCGGGGATGTGTTCGTAGGCCGCCTCCATCAGCCCCTGGGAGGAACTGGTGAAGTAGCCATAACGCTCATCGAATCGGTGCATGCTGCCGCCGCCCAGCACCGTGGCCAGCCGCCACTTCTCCCCGTAGGAGCGGAAGGCGCTGGTGATGATGCCCTGCCCGTAGCCGTTGGAGGAACCCTTCACCACCACCGCTCCGCCGGCGTCGCCCAGCGTCAGGCTGGAAATCCGCGCCCGCAGATCATCGATAGACTTGATCGCCCAGTTGATGGTCAGGGAGAGCGTCTCACCCACCGCCACCAGGGCGCAGCGCGACTTGCCCGCCCGGATGTGCGAGTCGGCGATGTCCAGTCCGGTCAGGAAGCTGTTGCACGCGTTCTTGGCGTCGAAGACCTGTGCGTGGGGCAGACCGAGCTTCTCCTGCAGGATGTTCGCCGTGGCCGGTTCGGCCACGTCCTGGGTGCAGGCGGCGAAGATCAACAGGTCGACGTCCTCGGGGCCGACCCCGGCCCGCTCCATCGCGACGAGGGACGCCTTCAACGCCAAGTCGGACGACTGCTCATCCTCATGGCGGAAGCGACGCTCGGCGATACCCGTGGCCCGCTTGATGAGCCCGTTGGGGATGGTGAACGAACTGGCGTCGTAGACACGGCGTTGAATGTCATCGGACCCGACCACCTCCTGGGGCAGGTAATACCCAACGCCGCATATCACGGATCGTATTGACGATTGATTCATCCCTGCTCGCGTCTGCCTGGCCCGCTCACTGAATCCACACCTCGGATCCAAGATGGTAAAACGTCCATTCTGGGTCGGTCCGGGGCGGCTGTCAAGGTTCCCGCCGACCGGCGGACAGCGGGCGGGCGAGAGCCACGTCCAGGACAGTGGCCTGGCATTGTAGTATAAGTTCTTTACTAGAATATGCTTACATCAGTTCGCGGCCGCCGGGCCGTCTGCTTTCACTCGTGGAGAATCTGCACTTCCGGCCGTCCGGGCGCCCCCACGGGTCAGGCGCGAGCCGCAGCAGGCGGGTTCGACGAGACGCGTCCCGGCCCAGGAGGCCCCCCCAACGTCGCTGCCGACCCGACTGGCGCACGACCGCAGGTATCGCTGGCACGACCGGTTCCACTTATACTGCTGTATTCCTTCATCGGTGCCGGTTCGAGTTTGCGATGAGTCGTTCCCCGAAGAGGTCCGCGGTTGTTTGACCAGCACCTTCACTCCCGTCATTCGATGGACTGTCTGACGGACCCGGAGGACAACGTCCGGGCGGCTCTGGAAGCCGGCCTGGCCGGGATCACGTTCACCGAACACTTCGACCTGCACCCGCACGAGCGGGCCGGGTGTATCTACCGCCACGACGAATACAGCCAGCAGATCCGCCGGCTCCAGCGAGAGTATAGCTCGCACCTGCGGATCGGGCTGGGCATCGAGGTGGGTTACTTCGACGGCGGGCTGGATGGGATCGCCGCGTTCCTGGTCGACAAGGCGTTCGACCTGGTGATCCTGAGCTTCCACTACGTCGATGACCGGCCGCTGCACCTGCCGGCCGGATGGGCGGGGCTGGACGCAGCGACCGGCATGAGGCGTTATCTCCAGGGCGTGGCCGACGGGCTGGAAACGTGCGCCCAATCGCCGTACCGCGGGCTTTTCGACGTTCTCGGCCATCTGGACCTGGCCAAACGCTACAGCCACCGGATGTTCGGTGTGGTCGCCATGGAGGAGTGTGCCGACCTTGTCGATCGGATTCTGTCACGGTGCCTGGAAGCCGCGATCGTCCCGGAGATCAACACTTCGACCATCCGCCAAGGCGTGGGGGATGCGATGCCGGGGGTTGCGGTGGTGAGACGCTATGCCGAGCTGGGCGGCCGGGCCATGTCTCTCGGGTCCGATGCCCATCGGGCCACCGATATCGGCGCGGACTTCGACCAGGCGGCCGCCATGCTGATCGACGCCGGGCTGGAACAGGCGGTGTTTCAATCCCGGCACGCGCATTACCGGCCGGTGCCGGGGCGGACGCTTCAAGGTGGACCGGCGCAGGGTATCGAACCCAGCCGCACGGAGGGCCGGGGATGAAACGGGTGACGCAGGGCGGCGGCTGGAACGCGATCCGCTACGCCTTCGACAGGGCCCGCGCCGTCGGTTTCGCCCGGATGTACCGCGCGCTGGCCTCGCGCAACGCCTGCAAGACCTGCGCCTTGGGCATGGGCGGTCAGGCGGGCGGGATGGTGGACGAGTCGGGCCGCTTCCCGGAGGTGTGCAAGAAGTCGATCCAGGCGATGGCGGCGGACATGCAGGGCCGCATCGGCGACTCGTTCTTCCGCGACACGGGCATCGGCACATTGAGGTCGCTGACGCCGCGCGAGCTGGAGTCGCTGGGCCGGCTGGCGACGCCGGTGCTGGCCGGGCCGGAGGACACCCACTTTCGCACCATCGGCTGGCAGGAGGCGATCGCGTTCTGCGTCGAGCGCCTGAAGCGTGCGGCGCCGGACGAGAACTTCTTCTACTTCAGCGGCCGATCGTCGAACGAGGCGGGCTTCCTGCTCCAGCTCTTCGCCCGCGTGCGGGGCACGAACAACGTCAACAACTGCAGCTTCTACTGTCACCAGGCCAGCGGCGCAGGGCTGACCGATTGCGTCGGCACCGGCACGGCCACCGTCGTGCTCGACGACCTGCGCTACTGCGATACGCTCTTCCTGATCGGCGGCAACCCGGCGTCCAACCACCCGCGGCTGATGCGGCGGTTGATGGAGATCCGCCGCCGCGGGGGCCACGTCATCGTCATCAACCCGCTGCGCGAGACGGGGCTGGTGAGGTTCGCGGTGCCTTCCGATTGGCGCAGCCTGCTGTTCGGTTCACCCATCGCCAGCCTGTACGTGCAGCCGATGATCGGCGGAGACATCCCGCTGCTTCTGGGCGTCGCGAAGCACGTGTTCGAGCTGGGCGCCGAAAGTCGAGGCTTTCTGTCCACCTGTTGCGAGGGGGCGGACGCTTATCGCGACTACGTGGCGGGCCTGGACTGGCACACGATCGAATCGGCCGCCGGCGTGGATCGGACGACGATCGAGCGGATCGCGGCCGTCTACGCTCAGTCGCGCGCCGCCATCTTCGCCTGGACGATGGGCATCACGCACCATCAGCACGGCGTCGATAACGTCCGGGCGATCACCGGCCTGGCGATGGTGCGGGGCATGGTGGGCCGGCCGCACGCAGGGTTGCTGCCCGTACGCGGGCACAGCAACGTGCAGGGGATAGGCTCGGTCGGCGTCACGCCGGCATTGAAGCGCGCCGTCTTCGCCCGGCTGCAAAGCCACTTCGGCATCGAGCTGCCCACCACGGCCGGGATGGATACGTTGGCGTGCATCCGGGCCGTGCAAGCGGGCCGCCTGCGACACGCCTGGTGCCTGGGCGGCAATCTTTACGGCAGCAGCCCGGACGCGAAAGCCACCGCCCGGGCCTTCGGCAGGCTCGAGTCCGTGGTCTATCTGAGCACGACCATGAACACGGGCCACGTGTGGGGACGGGGGCGGCACACGCTGATCTTGCCGGTGCTCGCCCGCGACGAAGAAACCCAGCCCACCACGCAGGAGTCCATGTTCAACTACGTGCGGCTCAGCGAAGGCGGACCGCGGCGGCTCGAAGGTCCGCGCTCGGAGGTTGAAGTGATCGCCGCCATCGCCTGCGGCGTGCTCGGCGACGAGGGACCGATCGACTGGCGCTCGATGCAGGAGCACCGCAACGTCCGCGCGGCCATCAGCAAGGTCATCCCCGGGTATGAAGCAATCGGCCGCATCGACGACACCGGCCGGGAGTTCCAGATCGACGGACGCACGCTGCACGAATACCGGTTTCCCACCCCCTCCGGCAAGGCACGCTTTCGCATGACGCCGATCCCGGCGATTGACCTTGAAGACGACGAGCTGCGCCTGATGACGATCCGCAGCGAGGGCCAGTTCAATACCGTGGTCTACGAGGAGTACGACCTCTACCGCCAGCAGGACCGCCGCGACGTGATCCTGATGAACAGGTCGGACATGGATCGACGAGGACTGCGGCAGGACCAGGCCGTCACGGTCCGCAGCGCCGCGGGGGCGATGTCGGGGATCCGCGTCCGTGAGGCGCCGATCCGGGCGGGCAACGCGGCGATGTACTTCCCGGAGGCGAACGTCCTGACGCCGCCCATCGCCGACGGCGAATCCGGCACGCCCTCATTCAAGATGATCGCGGTGCGGGTACAGGCAGGGGGAACCGCGAATGGACGCGAATGAACGCGAATGAACGCGAAGGGTGGATCGCAGTGCGGGTCGAGGCGATAGTGGCCTGGAACGTGCCTGCCGGAACCGAAATGTCGGTGCGTGGGATCCGCTCGCGCCCGCGACGGGCCACGCCAGCCTGCGCGGGTGGACCTCCCGCCCCCCGTGCGGCGGGGACGGTTGAACTTCGTTGCTTTCCGGCGACCGGCTGCTATTCTCTGTTCCTTCGCTGCCGGACTGGCAAGCCGGTGGCCCGGTGATCCCGAAGAACTTTCATGACCAAGCCAGCGACTCAGATTGACGACGAAACGCCGGACGACGAATCCGAAGTGGAGGAGGCTGCCGGCGCCGCTGAAACGGAGACCGCGACGGACGACGTGGCGGACGTGACCGACGGCGTGGGCGAGGCGGTCGGAGAAGCGGTCGCGGCCGTGGTG
>QZJT01000038.1 GCA_003597935.1 Phycisphaerales bacterium
CAGCAGTATTCGTCCGAGGGCTCACTCCTGGCTTCGGGAAGTGTTGACCAGACGATCAAGATCTGGCGGGCTTCAGACGGCGGACCTTTGCGAGCGATTCCCCGGCAGTGGGGCGTGTCGTCCCTCGCATTCTCGCCGGACGGGCAGTCGCTGGCATCGGGCGGCACAGCAACCCAACTGTGGCGTGTCTTTGATGGCGGCGAGTTGTGGTTCCTGCCGGTGGACGTCGAGTCCCTCGCGTTTTCACCCAGCGGCCGCAGGCTGGTGCTCGGATGCAACGACCAGACGGTCAGGGTGGCGCGGGCGAAAGATGGCAAGCTTCTTCGGACCATGACCGGACATACCCAACATGTGACTTCGGTCGCGTATTCGCCCGACGGGCGGACCTTGGCGTCTGGAAGTTGGGACCAGACAGTGAGGCTCTGGCGAGCGTCGGATGGTGAACTCTTGCGGACACTTCCGGGACGTGGCGGCCATGTTCACTCCGTCGCGTTTTCTCCGGACGGCCAGACGCTGGCATCCGGAAGTGGCGGGTCTTGGGGTGAAGATCTCACCGTCAGGCTGTGGCGGGTAAGCGATGGCGAGTTGCTGCGGACCTTGGAAGGTCACGGCGACTGGGTCCGTTCGGTTGCTTTCTCCCCAGACGGCCGGACTCTCGCCTCTGGGGGGCGCGACAATTCGCTCCGGCTGTGGCGTGTGTCGGACGGCGCCCCTCTGGCGGTGTATGACCAGGAAATGGGCGGGGATGTCCCAAGCGTGCAATACTCGCCCGACGCGCAGCATTTCGCCTACGGCCGCGCCGATGCCACGCTCGTCGTTGCCCGCAACCCGTTCGCGCCGGAGCCGGGCTGCGGCGTGAACGCGCGCCTGTCTGCACGGTGCAGGCGTGGCGGCGTCAGAGTCATCGGGATCGTGAAAGATGCGTTGCCCCTGGCATCGGTGACCTTCACGCTGGACGGCGAAAACCCGGTCGAGCGTCCGACCAGCGAGAAAGGGAAAGCGAAGGTCACGTACACCGGCCAGGCGCCGGGGCCGCACGTTGTCCAGGCGTGCGGCGTCGAGGCGGGTTGTTGAACCTCACGTCTCTTCGCGCAGGCCGCGGTCCGCGAAGGCGTTGCCTCGCGAACGCGGGCGGCGCGCGCCCTGGAAACGGGTTCGATGCAAACGGTCCGCGAAGTATGGTCCCGCCGCATCGGCGTCTCGATCGTCTATTCTCTGTGACGGTTGGACATCGCTCCGAATCGGCAAGGCACGTCTCCGCCGCGCGGGACGTGTCGCCGTCATGCCAGTCGACGGACGCGCGTTCGCCGTCAGCGGCAGACCAGACCGTCGGGTGGCGACGGGAGGCTCCTCCACTCACCTCTCGTTCGTGAAAGGAGATTGTTATGACGCATCGACTTTGCACCGGCGGCGCGCGGCGCGCGACCGTGTGGACCACCGCCTCGTCCCTGTGCGCACTCGCAATGCCGACGGCGGCGCTGGCACAGGGCCGGCCGGACGTCGCGTGGATGGTGGGCGGGGATGGGCGCACTGAGGTCGTGTCCGTCGCCTTTTCGCCGGACGGCCGGATGCTGGCGACGGGGGGCGGCGGCGGGGACCCCGTCGCCCGACTCTGGCGCGTCTCCGACGGCATCTTGCTGAAAACGCTGTCGAGCGACCCGATGGAGACGGTCGGCGAAGTGGCGTTTTCGCCCGACGGCCAGGCGCTGGCGGCCGGTGGCGGCCGATTCTCTCTGTGGAGCATCCCCGACGGAGACGTGCTGGCAAGTCGGGATGACTTCGCGACATCGGTCGCCTTCGCGCCGGACGGACGAACGATGGCGGTGAGTGGCGATGGTGTCGAGATCCTGGCGTACCCCGACGGCGAACCGCTAATCTCATTGAAGAGTCGGCTGGCGTATTGCGTCGCCTACTCGCCTGACGGTTCAGTGCTCGCGGCCGGCGAGAAGAGGGGCCGAATCAGAATGTGGCGAACGCGGGATGGCAGTTCCATCCGGACGCTGCATGGGCACGAGGGCCGCACGACTGCGGTGGCGTTCTCGCCCGATGGTCTGACGTTCGCCTCCGGCGGCGAAGAGGGCGACGTCAAGGTCTGGCGCATGTCTGACGGTTCGCTAATCCGAACGCTCCCCGGAGACGACCGCCGGATCGTGTCTGTGGCGTACTCCCCCGATCGACAGATTGTGGCGTCAGCGGATCCATGGACGATCAAGCTGTGGCGCGCGACGGACGGCCGGTTGCTGCAAACATGGGGCGGTACATACGGGCTGACGTGGATCGCATTCTCGCCTGATGGCATGACGCTGGCCTCGACAGGGCGGTCCAATGAAGGCACGATCGATCTCAGGCGCGTGCCCGACGGTCAAATAGTGGCGTCAATCGGGTCCAAGGCCTGGGAAATGCTCAGCGTCGCATTCTCGCCCGATGGGCGGACGCTGGCCGTCGCTGGGTACAACGCGCCGGTCGAATTGCGACGTGTGTCGGATGGAAAGCTGAAGAAGACGCTTGATGCGTTCCCATTCGGGGCGCGGGCGATGGCGTTTTCGCCCGACGGTCGCCGGCTTGCGGCCGCCGATAAAAAGGGCGAGTTACGTATCGTCCGGGCTGGCAACGGCGTAATCAAGCGGACCTTGCCGGTGGAACACGTGGCGTCCATCGCCTATTCGCCCGACGGGACGACGATTGCATCAGGCAACGACTCGGATGACAAGGTGCGGCTCTGGCGGGTTTCGAACGGACGATTGCTGTGGACGGGATCGGAGCACACGAACTCAGTGAATTCCGTTGCGTTTTCGCCGGACGGCGAGATTGTGGCGTCGGCGAGCGATGACGAGACGGTCCGACTCTGGCGGGCGTCGGATGGCCGGTTGCTGCGGACGTTTTCAGACTTCAGCGACGAAGTGAACGTTGTAGCATTCTCGCCGGACGGGCAGATCCTGGCGGCCGCCGAGGGGCTGCACTCAGAGCGCACGATCAAACTGTACCGTGTCGCAGACGGCGAGCTGCTTCGTGAACTCAGAGGACACGAGATCAGCGTCAAGTCGCTGGCCTTCTCACCCGACGGGCAGACACTACTTTCCGGCAGTGGATCGGACAACGTCTACGGTTCCTCACTGCGCTTCTGGCGCGTGTCGGATGGGACATTGCTGCGAACTTACGACGAAGAGACGGGGGGGGCCATCAACGCCGTGCAGTTCTCGACGGATGGACGGCTCTACGCCTATGCCCGGCGAGACATCGCGGCCGTGGTCGCGCGAAATCCGCTCGTCGAGGCGCCCGGATGCGGCGACCGCGCCGGGCTGAAGGTCAGGTGTCGCAGGGACGGCCAGACGATCATCGGTGTCTTGAAGAAAGCGAGCGCATTCGCGTCCGTTACCTTCACCCTGGACGGCGAGAACGGCATCGGGCGCACGACCGACGTCAATGGCAAGGCCGTCGTCACCTACGTAACTGAGCAACCCGGCGGGCACACGCTGCGCGTGTGCGACCTGGAGGCGGGGTGCTGAGCGTGGCGGGGTGGTAGGCTGGTACAAAAAAAGGCGCGGCCGAGGTCCGCGGCCTACGTCCGCAAACGACGTCGGACGGCCCGCGCTCGGCCGGCCCGAAGCGAAGCCGCCGGGTAGAATACCTCATTTGCATCCGCGTCTTGGACACGGGCGATTCCGTGCGCCTACAATGACGTGCGGTCTGCGACGGCTTCCGTCGACGACGACCCAACCGCGCATCGGAGAGGACGCGAGCATGACACACGTCGTCAACATCAGCGCCTTGCGGCAGCATCAACTGGTCATCCTCCGCCGCCTCCGCGGCGGGCCGCTGACCGAGTTCGAGTTGATCAAGGAGGTGGCCGGGCACTCCGGTTTCACGCAGGACCAGGCTGCGGAGCTGATCGCCGACTGGCTGGCCGAGCTGCGCGACGCGGGGCTGGTGTGGGCGGGCGTGCTGATGAACGCGGCCGGGCAGCAGATCATGGCGGCGGCGCTGACGCATCAGGGCCGCGAACTGGTCGGCGGAGGGTGACGGCCCTCGCCGGGCCGGGGCGCCGGATACGGGCCTTGATCTGGCCCCGAAGGGTCAGGAAACCCTCGACGATCGGTTGCTTCGCAAGGCCCATCGCGTCCTACCGCGCCAGCTTCCGCAACACCGTCTGAAGGATGCCGCCATTGCGGTAGTAGTCTACCTCGACGGGGGTGTCGATGCGGCAGATGACGGTGAAGGTCTTCTTCGATCCGTCCGCGGCCGTAGCCGTGACCGTAAGTTCCTGCCGCGCTCTAAGGCCGTTCGTCAGGCCGAGCACGTCGTAGGTCTCATGGCCGGTCAGGCTCAGCGTCTGCCGCGACTGCCCCTCCCTGAATTGCAGCGGCAGCACGCCCATGAACACCAGGTTGCTGCGGTGGATGCGCTCGTAGCTCTCCGCGATGACCGCCTTGACGCCCAGCAGGTAAACGCCCTTGGCCGCCCAGTCGCGGGAGGAGCCGGTGCCGTACTCCTTGCCCGCCAGCACGATCGTCGGCACGCCGTCCTTGCGGTAGCGCACCGAGGCGTCGAAGATCGACATCGCCTCGCCGGAAGGAAGGTGGAGCGTCTGGCCGCCCTCGGTGCCCGGCGCCAGCAGGTTGCGCAGGCGGACGTTGGCGAACGTGCCGCGGGTCATCACCCGGTCGTTGCCGCGCCGTGAGCCGTAGCTGTTGAAGTCCTTCGGGGCGACGCCGCGCTCCTGAAGGTACTTGCCCGCGGGCGACGCGGCCTTGATCGACCCGGCCGGGGAGATGTGGTCGGTGGTGACGCTGTCGCCCAGCATCGCGAGCACGCGGGCGCCGCGGATCTCGCGCACGTCATCCACGTCGAGCGTGATGCCGTCAAAGAACGGCGGCTTCTGGATGTAGGTGTTATGGTCGTCCCACGGATAGCGGTCGCCTTCGCCGCCGGTGATCTTGTTCCACTGTTCGTTGCCGGTGAAGACGCTGGCGTATTGCTCCTGGAACTGCCGCGGCGTGACCACCCTGGCGATGGTGTCGCGCACCTCCTGCGGCGACGGCCAGATGTCGCGCAGGTAGACGGGCCGGCCGTCGCCGCCCTCGCCGATCGGATCGTTCTGCAAGTCGACGTTGACCGTCCCGGCCAGGGCGTACGCCACCACCAGGGGGGGGGAGGCGAGATAGTTCGCCTTCACCGACGCGTGGATCCGGCCTTCGAAATTGCGGTTGCCGCTGAGCACCGAGCAAACGACCAGGTCGTCCTCGTGAATCGCTCGCTCCACCCATTCCGGCAATGGGCCGCTGTTGCCGATGCAGGTGGTGCAGCCGTAGCCGACGGTGTGGAAGCCGAGTTTCTCCAGGTGCGGCGTCAGTCCCGCTTCGTCGAGATAGCGCGTCACCACCGTCGAGCCGGGGGCCAGGCTGGTCTTGACGTGCTCGGGGACTTTCAGCCCCTTTTCGGCGGCGCGCTTCGCGACCAGGCCGGCGGCGATCATCACCGACGGGTTGGACGTGTTGGTGCAGCTCGTGATGGCCGCGATGACGACGTCGCCATCGGTCAGCGTCTTTTCCGCCACGGCCGCGCCACCGCGACCCACACTGCGCACGCCGGGAGCAGATGAACTGTTAAACGTCGTCGTCAGCGCCTGGTTCCAGACTGATTTCATGTTCGACAGCGGCACCCGGTCCTGCGGACGCTTGGGGCCGGCCAGGCTCGGCTCGACCGTGGACATGTCCAGTTCCAGCGTGTCGCAGAACTGTGGATCGGGCGTACGGGCGGTACGGAAGAGGTTCTGCTCCTTGCAGTAGCGCTCGACAAGCTGCACCAGCGACTCCGGCCGGGCTGTGAGGCGCAGGTAACGCAACGTCTCGTCATCGACGGGGAAAAAGCCCATCGTCGCGCCGTACTCCGGGCTCATGTTGGCGATGGTCGCCCGGTCGGCCAGACGCATCGACGCGAGGCCGTCGCCGTAATACTCGACGAACTTGCCCACGACGCCCTTCTTGCGAAGCATCTCGGTGATGGTCAGCACCAGGTCGGTGGCGGTCGCTCCTTCCGGCAGCGACCCGGTCAGCTTGAAGCCGACGACCTCCGGCAGGAGCATCGAGATGGGCTGGCCGAGCATGGTCGCTTCGGCCTCGATGCCGCCCACGCCCCAGCCGACCACGCCCAGGCCGTTAATCATCGTGGTATGGCTGTCGGTCCCCACAAGGCTGTCGGGCATGGCCACCTTGTGCCCGTCCGCGTCGCGGGTCGCCACCACCGACGCCAGGTATTCCAGGTTGACCTGGTGTACGATGCCGGTGGCCGGCGGGACGACGCGCAGCCCGTCGAACGCCTTCTGCCCCCAGCGGAGGAACTCGTAGCGCTGGCGGTTGCGCTCGAACTCGATCCTGGCGTTGATGCCGAGCGAGTCGACGCTGGCGTACGAATCGACCTGCACCGAGTGGTCGATGACAAGGTCGATGGGGATGAGCGGGTTGATCTTCGAGGGGTCGCCGCCCAGGTCGGCCATGGCGTCGCGCATCACGGCCAGGTCGACGATGCAGGGCACGCCGGTGAAGTCCTGCATCAGCACGCGGGCGGGCTTGAACGGAATCTCGACCTTGCCGGCCGCGGCGGGCGACCAGTTGGCGAGCGTGTTGACGTCATCTTCCGTGACCGTAAAGGCGTCCACGTTGCGCAGGGCGCTTTCCAGCAGCACCCGGATGGAGAACGGCAGCCGGTCGAGGGTCGCAAGCCCCCGCGCCTCCAGGGCCTTCAGGCTGGCGATCCGCACGTCGCCGCCGGGAGTCGAGACGTAAGTCATTGCGCCGAATGGATCGTGATTTCCGCCGATGGACATGGTCGTCATTCGCTTTCCGTCTTCCCAGGTGAGTCGTACCGGTAGCGCACTCCCTTATACGGCGTGGTCCGATGCCGGTCAAAGCCCCCCGTAGCCCCGGCGTTCCCGCCGGGCGGTTCCCTGCGCGACTCCCCCATCGCCGGCGCAGGTCACGAGCATGGCCTACCTGCGTTCCCCCGAGCCCCGGCATTAATGTGCTTTCGGCCCCGGGTCGGCCAGCGGGAAGGCGGAGAAGAGGTAGCGCAGGAACTCGTCGCGGATCTTGTGGGCAAACTGGACGGGGTTAATCGGCATGAGCGACAGACCGGAGCGCGGACGGGAGGGGGATCGGGATTCAGGCACCCTCCGCGCCGACCACCTTGTCCTTCAACGCGCTCCAGTCCTGCTGTTCACGGATGGCGGCCATGTCCACTACCGTGGCGTTCCGACGGGCGAGAATCCGACGCCGGACGTCTTCTCGAATCTGCACTTTCTTGCCGTTGCGGAAGAACTCGTCGAGATCGAGGCTTACCGCGATCGGCTCTGGCTGCTCAGACATCGCGTTCTCCCAGGTTGTTCGTGTAGAGTCGGAACTCTTCGGGCGCGTTGGGGGCTTCTCTCCACTGGTCTCCCTGGCAGGAAGCGCGCCCGGCTCGCAAGTACACGTATCGGCATTCGTCGAGGCTGGCCGTAGCATCCAGAACGACCTCGGCGACGACGAAGCCGGCAGTGGCCGAGAGCCCGGCCCTGGCGAAGAGGTGAAGCCGGGCACAGTGGCTTGATCGAGCGAGGAAATTCTTCGAGTAGAACTGCGTGTAAAGGTTGCGGAAGTCCTTGCAGACGTAGTGCGGCTCGATCAGCACCGTCTTGGCGTGCCCGTCCAGCCCGACTCACAACGTGTCGCGACCGCACTCGGTCAGGTAGGGGCACTTGCCGAGCAACTCGTCCCAGGCGGCGGACTCCTCCAGTTGGATTGTCTGCACTCGAGCAGGCGTGTACTCGTCAGCCATGCAGCGCGACTCCCATGCTGCGGTTGCTGCGACGCTCGTCTGACGGGTACCGGGCGTAGCAGACGTTGTCAACACGGCGCCACTGGTGCTGCTTAACGTGGCACAAAATGGCGAGTTGACAATCGGCGTGTACGATGCCAGGGTGAGCACGTGAGGCTCGGGGCCCGAGCGAACAGCCGTTCTCGGACGTTCACCGGAACGCCCGGGGCGGATCATCGGACGGAGCGGGCGCGCCGGGATTGTGTGCGGACTCGTGTTCGGTTACGATCGGGGGGTTGGTCGTCCGTTACATGTCCGGAGTCTTGCCATGGTACGGTTCTCCCCATTCGCTCGTACCGCCGCGCCCGCGGTGTGGATTCTGTTCGCGCTGACCATGATGGCGTCGGGGGCACAAGACGCCGCCGCGCCCAACACGCCGCTTCGTCGCATCGCCGAAATCCCGGTCACGGCCGTCGAGGCTGACGACATCTTCGAGGCCGGCGGCGACATCCTGGCGCGGCACGGCGATGCTTATCACGCTCTGCTGACCGATGAAGCGTACGCGCAGCTCCGCGCCGCCGGCGTGCCGATGACGGTCACGGTGGACGACGTGGACGCGGCCTATCGCGCCTATCGGGCCGGGCTGAAGCGCGGCCGGGCGGAGGACTTCACTGACTACCATTCCAACCAGCAGGCCATCTCGATCCTCGAGCGCATTGCCGGGCAATACCCGAACCTCACCACCCTGCAGACGATCGGCGAGTCGGTCGAAGGCCGCCCGATCTACGCCCTGCGCGTCAGCGAGCACCCGGAACTGGCGGACGCACGGCCGGCCATCCTCATCATGGGCTGCCATCACGCCCGCGAGTGGATCAGCGTGGAAGTGCCGCTCTACTACGCCGACTATCTGACCGAACAGTTCCGCCGCGACGGCGACGTCACCCGCCTGCTGAAGCGCGCCGATGTCTGGATCATCCCGGTCGTCAACCCCGACGGTTTCGAGTATTCGTGGACCGACGACCGCTGGTGGCGCAAGAACCGCAGCAAGTCTCTCTACACCGTCTCCAGCGCCTACCGCGAGAGCGACGGCGGTCAGACGCGGCAGTTCGAGCTGTCACTGCACACGGACGTGGCCGGGCTGCGCTACGTCGTCACCGTGGACGGCGCCCAGGATGACTTCACCTCCGAGTGGTTCACCGATGAGAAAGGCGACGTCAAGGTCGTGCTCAGCACGGCCGCCGGGACGTTTCCACCACGGTTTCCCCCGATGGACGCGCGCGTCGCCCTGATGGTCAACCGACAGTTCATCGGCACGTTCGCCGAGTCGGGCGGCGTCTGGTCGACCAGCGGCGAAGGCGTCAACGCCTACGGCGTCGACAACAACCGCAACTACGGCTACCAGTGGGGACTGTCCACCGGTTCCAGCGGCAATCCGCGCTCCGAGACCTATCGCGGGCCGGAGGCGTTCTCGGAGCCGGAGACCAGGGCGATCCGCGACCTGATGGACCGGCGCGCGTTCCTCTCCGCCATCAGCTATCACAACTACAGCCAGCTCATCCTCTACCCGAACGGCTACACGACCGCGCCAGTCGCGAACACGCGCGATTACGAACGACTGGCCCAGGAAATGGCGGCGCTGATCAACGACAACCACACCGACCCGCGCCACGACTACGGCTATGGGCAGGGTTCGCTGGTCCTTTACAGCACAAGCGGCGACTTCACAGATTGGGCCCACCACGTGAAGGGCACGCTCGCGTATACCTTCGAGGTGCGCCCGGCCGGGCCGCCCTTCTTCGAGCTGCCGCCCAACGAGATCATCCCGACCTGCCGCGAGAACCTGCCGGCGCTCCTGCACCTGGCCCACGAGACGCTGATTCCCGACGCCCGCCGCGCCGACGCCGACAACGACGGGTTCCTCGACGACGAGGACTACTGCCCCAACAGTCCGACGCCGGTCGTGGATGAGGCGGGCTGCGACGAATCCGAGGCGGACCTCGACCGGGACGGCGTCCTGAACGCGGTCGACGCCTGCCGCGACACGCCCCCGCGCCAGCAGGTGGGCGAAGACGGCTGCCGGGTTACGCCGATGCTGACGGCGAAGGTGTCGTCCAACCTGCCGACGGCGCCGGTGGCGGTCGATCCGCAGGACATCGACGGCGTCACCGGCGGCACGATCGGCGACGAAGGTCTGCGGCTCGACTACGCCTCCGCTCAGACGCTGATCCTGACCGCGATTGCGAATTTCAATGGGAACCGCTTCCGATACTGGGTGGTCGACGGAACGCCGCAGACGCCCGGGCAGTCGCGCATCGTCGTGCTGGCGGAGCAAGACGTCGAAGCGGAAGCGGTGTATGCCTTGCCGCAATCGCTGGAGATCGTCGGGCCTCGGCGGGTGCCGCACACCGACTCGAGTGGGTTCGCCAGCCTGGTCCCGTACTCGGCCACCGTCGTCTTCGATGACGAGGTGACGGAACCGGCGAATCCGCAGGCGACGTCCTGGCGCATCGAGCCGGCCGAGGTGGCCGCGATGGACGCGGACGGCGAGATGGTCGTCCGCTACGTCACCAGCGACGAGGGATTCGTCTCCGCAACGCTGACCGCTACCACGAAAGTCCGGGACACGGAGCTGACCTCCGACCCGGTCGAGATACGCATCTATGACCCCGCGAAGTTCGCCCCGGCGTGCGAGTCGCTGGCGATCCAGGGCGGCGCGTCGGTCGCATCCCTGGCGACTGAAGCCTACACCGCCTTCGTGACCGTTTCGGACGGCGGGACCAGCCCGGCCCAGGGCGTCGCTTGGAGCGTCACGCCCGCCGACTCCGGCGCCGACGGCGTTCCGGCATCCATCGACGACGACGGCGTGCTCAGCGCCGACTGGGTGGCGTCAAACACGCCCGTGGTGATCAAGGCGACCTACAGCGGCGACGAGGGCGACGCGTGCTCCACCGAACTGCGCGTCACGGTCCTCGCCGGAAGCGAGGCCGATCGCCCGGCCGGACGCGGGATCGACTCCGGCGGGTCCATCTGCGGCGCGATGTCGATGGTTACGCTGGCGCTCATACTGGGTGTGATGCCGCTTCTGCGCCGAGTGCGGCCGTTCTGAACCTGCGCCAGACAAAGCGCTGAAGCGGACGTTGCTCGACGTGAATGACCCCCGTTGTCCGCTGCGCGCCGATCCACGGCAGCGTCGCTCCTGCGCCCGCCCCAAGTGTCCACGCTGCGTGCAACTGCTTAACGCGTTGCGTCAACCACACTTACGATTCGCACTGGACACGCGGCCCCGACTTCCGAACAATGGCGCGGCTCGGCAGTCCGCATCGTCGCTGGTGTGACGGCTGAGCCGGCCGGCGCGTCATCGAGCCGGCCCCACCGCCGCCACCGGCGGGCGGGGGGGAGGCTTCGTCCTCATCGTCTGCAGGAAGTTACGCGCCAACGGGGCCCGGAGCGGGGTTAATGTCCGATCGATCCCGTGTCCGGGCCCGAATTGTTCTTCGAGGCCGGCGACCTGCGTGGTCCCGCGTCCTCGTAGCGATTGGGCGAATAACACGACCTCGACGCGCCCGAGCCGCTCGGCGACGACCACCGCCGCTCAGCCCGCCATGGCCGAATCCGTGATTCCCTCGCCGGCGGCAACGCCTTTCAACAGGTTGTCATAGGCGCGTGCCACCTGGTCAGCGTAGCGGCGCAGGCCGAACACTTCGTAGGCCTGCCCGCGCGCCACTTCCGCCAGGCGGGCGTAATCCGATCGATCCAGCAGCAGCGGGGCAATTTTCGAGAGGATCGGCTGGTCCGGCTCACGCTTGAACAGCAGCCCATTCTGCCTGTGGGCGATCAACTCGGTCAGGGCGTAACCCGCGGCGCCTACCACCACCGTCCCGGATGCCATCGCCCACGCCGCCGACGTGACCGGCACGTCTTCGCGGGCGGTGATCACGAGCACGTCCGCGGCCGCCACGAGTTCCTCGTAGGGCGTGGTCGGATCAGAGACCATCACGGTGGATGGACGAACCGTGCGGCGCGCGAGCGGCCCGAGCCGATGGCGCGCGGCCGACGTGCCGGGGATCGCGACGCGGATCGCTTCGTCCACCTCCGCGACGACGCTGGCGGCCCAGATGCCGTCCTCGATCCCGTCCCCGTGCCGCACCACGTCCGGACAGGTCACCAGGACGTCGCCGGGACGGGCGCCAAGGCGGGCGCGCAACGGCCCCCGGCGAGCGCGATTGGCGACGGTGAAATCGACGGCCGGCCGGATGATGACACAACTCTCGAGGGGCACGCCGTGTTCGACCAGCCGCCGGTGGATCTGCCGCGACAGACAATGGAACGCGACCGGCGCAGACCAGCGCGGGTCCGCCAGCGCCCGATAGGCGTTGGCCTCAGCGTGATGGAGGCGCGGTTCGGCGCAGGTGACTGCGAGGGGAGCGTTCCAGACGGCGCGGGCGCGTTGTGCCGCGTCCAACCCCCAGGCGTGGACGACGTCCGGCCGGTGGCGGCGCATGGCACTCCGCAGGGCCCCGTTGCCGCACATGGCGGCAAGAGGCATGGGTCCGGAGCGCGTCGGCGTGACCAGGATGGGGCGACCCGCAGGCCGCCATGCTTCCAGCGCCCGACGGTGCAGGCCGCAGACGGTCTGGCGGAAGTGGTCTTCGCCGAGACGGTCGAGCAGGTGGCAGATGCCGACGCGCTGCTGCCAACCGCCGCTGGCGTCCAGAAGGTGCAGGACGTGCATCATGTCGGGCGTTCGAAGTCGCCCAGCCGGTGATCGTGGAAGAGCCTGGCGATATTCTCCGCCAGGCGGCCGGTCAGCAGCTTCGAGATCGCGTCCCTGGATTTGGCCTTGGCCGCTTCGCCGGCGGAGACCCGGGCCAGGATCCGGAAGCCCTCCGACTCGTCCGGCCACAGCCGCACCCGCAGACGGTCCTCGTCTTCCAGCGCGTTGATCACCTTGACCGAGACGACGAAGTAGGCCGCGTCGTGGACCTCGTGGGGTTCCTCGGTGATGAAGAACTCATCGACGCCCAGCCACAGCACCTGCTCCGCACCCGCCATGCGCCCCACCTCGCGGATACCGCGCTTGTCGAAATCGGCGGTGGTCTGCCGCAGCGCCTGCACCGTCTGGACGGGGACGATCTTCTGCGCCGATTTGGTCTTCAAGAGTGCCTGCGCCAGGTCGTCCTGCAGCAACCGGATCGCCACCGGCCAGTCGACGATGCCGTCCGCGTCGTCCACCAGGATCAGGACGGGGCCCTGGGTCAGCGTGTATTTCGCCTCGACCTTCCTGCCCTGGCCGAAGCCCAGAAAGTAGAGCAGCTTCCCCTGGGTCATGCCGCAGCCGGCGGACGCGGACACGGCCGCCAGCAGGCCCCACGAGACGGCGCGCCGCCCCCACGGCCGGGATCGGTCACAGTTCCACGGTGTGATCATAGAAACGTCCCGCCACTTGCTCGGAGAACTTGCGATAGGCCTCCTGCCGTACGATCAACGGGTTGGAAGGAGTCATCAGGACCGGCCCGCTCTCCGGGTGGATCGTGGTGACCGGAGAGACGGTGTAGCGGCGCGGCTGGTCCGGGTCCGCGTGGACGTCGTGGACGCTGACCGCCGCTTCGATCCGGGCCTGCAACAGCTCGGGCGAATCGGGATCGCGGATCTGGAACGTCAGCAGTTCCACGAAGACGACGTAGTCGCACTTGAACTCCCTACCCACGGCGATCGGGTCGATGGCGGCCGAGCGCTTCCGCTGTACGAAGTCCTCGACTTCGGCCGGGTCCACGATGTCCACGCGGCTTTCCTTGCCGGTCAGCTTGGAGACCAGTTGGCCGCGAATGCCGGCCGACAACTCCAGCCGCACGTTGGGATAATGGAACAACGTCTCCGGCTCGGCCCATACCAGGATGGCGGTGCGCGTGTTGCGCAGCTTGTCGAACTCGGCCGCCACCTTCTGCTTGTGCTCACCGAGGAACACGAGCGGCTTGAGCAGGTCGCAACCGCCCGCCGTCAGGGCGAACGTCGCCAGTATCACGGCCGCGGCGCCCGCCAGCGAGCCGTGGGCTTCAGCCCGCGCGAAGTCTGCAAGCGAGCCGCGGGCTTCAGCCCGCGCGGAGTGTCCGCCTTCGACGGGGCTGCGAATCGCGCACGGTGACAACGTCGGGAGCTTACGCGGATCCATGGCGTTCATCCGTCCCTCCGATCGCCAGGGGAGTCCGCCAGCGAGCCGCGGGCTTCAGCCCGCGCGGAGTGTCCGCCTTCGACGGGGCTGCGAATCGCGCACTTTGACAACGTCGGAAGCTTACGCGGATCCATGGCGTTCATCCGTCCCTCCGATCCCCAGGGGCAGCCTGCCGGCCGCGGGCGGGCCGGGCCGCGACGGCCTCGATCCGGCGAACCGACGCTCCGCAGGGACCGGCAACGTTCCGCGGATCATACCGACGCTGACTTTCGCTGCCCAGCCGAGCAGGATGAACCCGAGCAGCGCGGCGGTGATCCAGACGGGGCGGATGCGATACCAATTCAGCCGCAGGCTCCGGCCGGTGACGACGACGCTCAGGCTCAGTCCGGCCGCCGCCATCGTGGTCAGCGCCAGCGCGAAGCCGGCCGGCTGGGCCGCGATCGCCGACAGGCACCGCCCCCGGACGGTATACGCAAAGGCGGTCGTCATGCCGCAGGTCGGACAGGGATACCCGGTCATCGCCACCAGTGTGCAGGGCGGAAAGCCCAACTGCCGATGCGTCCCCAGCCCCGCCGGCGAAGGCGAGAGCCAAGCGGCCGTGGCCAGCACCGCGCCGCACGCTGCGAACGCCACCGTAGCCCAGATGCGCGCCCTGGACGATCGTGCCGACTCCCGCCAGACGAGCGGCCCCAGCGGGTGCCGCCGACGCTCCGCCATCGTATTCCGTAGCCCCTCGGCCGCCATCCGCTACTCCACGCCGAGCCCGCGCTCCGGGGCTGTGATACTCAGCCGTGCGGCCGGGCACAAACGGGGGGATGGTCGGAGCCCTGAAAAGCCCGTCGAAACATGCGACCGGCCCATCCGAACCGCGACCGTGAGGAAGCGGCTGCCTGGCGCATCATCCATGCTTGCGTGTTGCCGAGTCGGCCGAAGCCGCGGCGCTTTCGATCCTCGTCCTCCAGTCCGTGAAGAACGCGTCTCCATCGACCACGTCGCCGCGCTCCAGGGCATCGAGCCCTTCAACGATCTTCGCCTGAAGGCCGGATCGGAGTTCATCCCGCAGTTTGTCGGGCAGGTCACCCTGCTCTTCGCCTTCCACACCCTCGAGCAACCACGTCTCGAGCAATCGCCGACGCTCCGCCTGTTCAAGCAGCCGCAGCCCCGCGCGGAACACCTCGCTGGCCGAGTGATACCGGCCCGACGCAACAAGGCTCTGGACAAACCGCTCAAGCTCCGGCGTAACGGAGACATTCATGCTCGCTCGGACTGGCATGTTTGCAGTGTCGTCCCTCGACGGTCTTGTGTCAGTTTTTGCTACAGCCGGATCGGTCTGAGATCAGCCGACAAGAACACGCCACTGCTGCTGTGTGGCGGCGCGCCTCCCGTAGCGCCGCCGCACTCACGCAGTCACAATCGTCACCAACCTCTGCGCGGGGTTGTCGATGCGGGTCAGCGGTCATGCCCGGTGCGCGATTGGTAGCCAAGTCAGAGTGGCAGGATCCGCGCGGGCTGAAGCCCGCGGCTCGCTGGCGAGGCCCGCGGCTCGCAGACAGCGTGGCGTGCATGCCCTTCCTGCCGGCTCCCGCGGAGCCGGCTACTTCGCGTATTCCTTCAGGAACCCGCGGAACTCGCGGCGGTGCTCCTCCTCGTCGCCCAGCAGCGTGATGCACAGGTCCTGCGTGACGTAGTCCTCGCCGTCGCACAGCTTGATGAGCTTTTCGTACTGGCGGCAGGCGCAGTCCTCGGCCTCGATCACGCCCTTGATGACGGCCACCACGTGGGTCGGGTCGTCGGGCGGCTGCATGGAGGCCTGGTCGAACTTCATCGCCAGCGAGCCGGGCACCGCCCCGCCCAGCGTCTTGATGCGCCGGCCCAGCAGGCGGGCGTGGTTGAGTTCCGCGGCGATGTCGGCCTCCAGCGACTTCTTGATCTCCTCCGCCCGGACGCCGTCCAGGTTGATCGAGTTGGCGAGATAGTTCATCACCGTCTCGATCTCCATGCGATACGAGATCTTCAGCTCCTCGATGATGGCGTTTCTCTTGTCGGACACGTGCAGTTTCCTCAGGTCGTGGTCGGATGCGATGTTGCCGGATGGCCCGAGGGCGCCCACGTGACCGAGACCGGCGGCGCGATCCCTTCCGCGCCCCACGCGCGGTCTCGGGCAAGCCGGCCATCCGCATCGATGATAGCCCGGACCCGGCGTCGGCGGTAGCGCGCACTCAGCAGGGTTCCGGAGTGTGGCACCGGTTTGCAACCAGA
>QZJT01000073.1 GCA_003597935.1 Phycisphaerales bacterium
CTTCGCGGCGCCGCTGGACCGTGCTGCGGAAGCGGATTTCGATGTAACGGCCGCTTCGCCACGCGTTGCGCCGCCGTTCCGCCGGGCCGGGGCGGCATCGCCGGCGCGGGCCTTGCTCGCCACGTGCGCCAGCCACTGCTGACAATTCGCGCATGTGTGGGCGTGGCCCAACCCGTCGAAGCCGATGACTTCGGTACACAATCGGTCGAGCATGAATCGGTCGTGCGTGACCAGCACGATCGCGCCGGGGAACTCGGCCAGGCTCTCTTCAAGGATGTCCAGGGAGGCGATGTCGAGATCGTTGGTCGGCTCATCGAGGACCAGCACGTCGGCCGGTTGCAGCACCAGGCGCGCGATCAGGATCCGGGCCTGCTCGCCGCCGGAGAGTTCCCGCACCGGCAGGTCGAGCTGATCCACGCGAAAGAGGAACCGCTTCGCCCACGCCGTGACGTGTACCGGCCGGCCGCGAAAGACGACACGGTCGCTCTCGCGCGCGAGCGCCCGCCGCAGCGGCTCGTCCGGCGGAAGTTCCTCACGCCGCTGGTCGAATACGACCACCCGCAGACCCTCGGCCGCGCGGATTGTGCCCGCGTCGGGCAGCAGGCTGCCGGTCAGCACCCGGATAAAGGTCGTCTTGCCGCTGCCGTTGGCGCCGACCAGACCCAGGCGCGTGCCGGGCGACAGCAGCAGCGAGACGTCGCTGAACAGCGGCCGTCCACCCATCGCCTTGGCCAGGCCCTTCGCCTCGATGAGCTTCCGCGTCCGACGGCCGGTGCCGTCGAAGTCGATGCCGGCCGCGGCCTGGAGCGTGTTCCGCGCCTCCAGTTCCCGCAGCTCGTCCTTCAACCGATAGGCGTCTTCGATCCGAACCTTGGATTTCTTCCGCTGCGCCTTGGAGTTCGCTTTCAGAAACGCCGACTCGCGGCGGACGACGTTCGCGAGCGTCTCCTGCTGGGCCTGCTGGGCTTCGAGGAACTCCGCCCGTTTGTCGAGGAACGTGCTGTACGAGCCGCTGACGGAAAAGCACCCGTCCGGGTAGACCGGGTTGAGTTCGATGACGCGGGTGGTGACGCGTTCGAGGAAGTAGCGGTCGTGGCTGACGGCCAGGAACGCGAACGGGGCCTCCAGCAGCATCTCTTCCAGCCACAGGATACCGTCGAGGTCGAGGTGATTGGTCGGTTCGTCCAACAGCAGCAGATCGGGCCGGCGGAGGATCTCGCGGGCCAGCGCCAGGCGCTTCCGCCAACCGCCGGAGAGCGCCTCGACCGGCTGGTCCGCGTCGTCGAAGCCGAACCGGCTCAGCGTGATCGCGACCTGCGAGTCGCGTTCGTGTGGTTCGACGTGCTCACCTTCCAGCGACGCGGCCAGCACCGCGGCGCAGGTCGCCGCGGGCGGAAACTCGTCGATCTGCGGCAGAAGGGCGATGCGAGCGTTGCGGCGGGTGTTGACCTCGCCGTCGTCGGGGTCTTCGAGGCCCGCGAGGATCCTCAGCAGCGTCGTCTTGCCCGAGCCGTTGGGGCCGATCATGCCGACGCGTTCGCCGTCAGCCAACGAGATGGACACGCCCGAAAACAGACCGCGGCCATAAGCCTTGGAGATGGATTGGCAGGTGAGAAGGGTGGCCATGGAGCGTGCGTTGCGAGCCAAAGGCGTCACGTGGAATCGTACACTTCCGCCGGGCGGCGTCCATGCCAACCTGACGTCGGCACGCGCCGAATGCTGACATCTTATCGGATCGCGGACAACGGCGCAGCGCCAACAGCGGACCCCGGGCGGCGGAAACGCCGCACACCCGGCGGAGTAGAAAACGTGGCTGAACCCGGCGACACCATCGGCCCCGCGCTCGAACCGATCGACGCCGACCCGTACGAACTCGAATCGGGTGAACCGGAATCGTACGCCGTGGCGTCGGTCGATGATGGTGGATTTTTTCCGGTCGGAGACGCAGGTCCGGTCGGAACCGCCCGTCCTTGCGTCCTGGACGGAGATGACTCGGCGCTTGGCGATGGCCGCACGACGCAGATCGTCCCGGCCGCGCCGGTGGCGATAGTGCCGCCGCCGTTGCCGACGCTTGCGGGGCATTCGGGCCATACCGCTCACGCGGGCTCTCCCGGCCAACTCGCCGCGGCGCCGGCGCTCGGCGGCCCGATGGTGATGGCTCCGCCGCGCGACGTCTGCTCGGTGGCGTCGGCGATCTGCGGCCTGACCGGGTTCATCCCGTTCATCTCCCAGGCGGCCGGGCTGGCGCTGGGCATCGCCGGCCTGGTCCGCATCAACCGCGCCCGCCGGCGCGGCGTGGCCATGCGCGGCACCGGCTGGGCGGTGACCGGGCTGAGCACGAGCCTGTTCGGGCTGCTCTGCTGGCTCGGGGTGCTGGGCGGGATGTTCTTCTTGCGATCAACGATCCAGCAGGCAACGTCAGGGATCGATGTGCTGAACATTCCGGTGAAGTAAGGCGGCGGGCCACGGTCCTGGCGCACTCGCAACCGTTCGGGCGCGGCCCTACCCGCCGCGTTCAGCGTGTGTTACGCTTCCTCTCGATGGTCGTTCTGCGATACCCGAACTCGCGAGATGGAAGATGAACACCAATGCGCGCAGGTGTGCGAAGCAAGCGCCATCGAGCCTGAGAGATTCCGCAGGCGGCGACGTGGCAGCGGGAATGGGCCGACGGACTTGCGGTGACCCTGCGCTGCCCACTTCCTCTTCCCCCGGAGGGCGACGGGCTTGCGGTGTCGCTGCGCCGCCCTCGTCCTCTTCGCCCGGAGGGCGCACGATCGTAGCCAGGGACTTCAGTCCCTGGTGGACGCCCCCCCCCGAATCCGCCGCCCGGAGGGCGGACGCGGCTCACGCGGAACGCCCCGTCTGCCCTCTGGGCGCTGGGGGGAAGATCAACGGCACCTCCCAGGGGCTCAAGCCCCTGGCTACGATCGTGCGCCCTCCGGGCGGTAGCGTCAGGGGGAGAGACGGCCTTCAGGAGCCGAAGCTCCTGGCTGCACACGTGCGCCCTGTGGGCGATGCGGATCGAGGCAAGCACGTTGCGCATTCTCCCGGGCGCCAACGAGACGTGCGGCGCATTGCGGGTATTGCCTGCGCTATGCGGGTTGTTTGTCCACCGTTGTCATGCCGGGCTCAGTTCGCACCTCCGCGCGGGCTGAAGCCCGCGGCTCGCTGGAGACCCGTGCGGACCGCGCTTGCGTGCGCCGGCCTTGGAATCCTCTTCACGCTCGGACCCGCATCATTGGCGCATGCCCAGACCGGAGAATCGCGCCCCGAATCCAGCCGGCCAACCGACCAGGCCGCCGAAGCGGTGATCATCGACGGCGACGACTTCCTGATCAAACACACGACGGCGGTCAAACCGGGAGTCTACCACGTCGCCGATGCGAACGACGACGGCGTCGTCTGGGTGCGCGGTGCGGATATCGTCGTCGATTTCAAGGGCGTCGAACTGGTCGGCTCGAAGGAAGGCGCCGCGCCGAACACGTATGATGGCATCGGCCTGTTCATCCGCGGCCGCAACATCACCATCCGCAACCTGCGCGTCCGCGGCTACCGCGTCGGAATCGCCGCGTTTCTGGCCTGGGACCTGACGCTGGAAAACTGCGACGTCTCCGACAACTTCCGCCAGCGGCTCGGCTCCACGCCGGCCCGCGAGGACGCCAGCGACTGGCTGTGGCCGCACAAGAACGATCAGGATGAATGGATCACGAACTACGGCGCCGGCGTCTTCATCAAACAGTGCGACCGGGCCGTCATCCGCGGCATCAGGGCGCGAAACGTACAGAACGGCATCATCCTCGACCGCGTCAACATCTCAAGAATCTATGACAACGACTGCTCCTTCCTTTCCGGCTGGGGGCTGGCGATGTGGCGGTGCGACAGCGTCACCGTCTCGCGCAACGCCTTCGACTTCTGCATCCGCGGATACAGCCACGGCGTGTACAACCGCGGGCAGGACTCGGCCGGGATCCTCATGTTCGAGCAGAACTGCAACAACGTCATCGTCGAGAACTCCGCCACCCACGGCGGCGACGGCCTGTTCGCCTTCGCCGGGCGCGAGGCGCTGGGCGAAGACTGGCTCGAGGCTCAGAGAAAGGCGGCCGAGGCGGAAGGCAAACCGACCGACGACATCGGCAGGGAGATTCCCGAGCGCGTGCTGGGCCTCTACAAGCGCCGCGGCAACAACGACAACGTCATCGCCGGCAACGACCTCTCCTACGCCGCCGCCCACGGCCTGGAGCTGACCTTCGGCTTCGGCAACCGCATCTACGACAACCGCATGATCGGCAACGCCATCTGCGGCGTCTGGGGCGGCTATTCGCAGGACACGAAGATCGTCGGCAACACCTTCGCCGAAAACGGTGAGGCGGGGTACGGCCTCGAACGCGGCGGCGTCAACATCGAACACGGCGCCGGGAACGTGATCGCCCACAACGCGTTCCGCAACAACGCCTGCGCGATCCACCTGTGGTCGGACGAGGACGCAGGGATCATGAAGACGCCCTGGGCGCACGTGAACCACAAGGGATCGACGGGGAACGTCATCACCGGCAACACGTTCGACGGCGACAAGCTGGCGCTGCACCTGCGCCGCACAACGCGGACGCAGTTCGTCGGTAACACGCTCAACAACGTGGCGAAGCTCGTGGAGACCGATGCACCGGATGAAATCCAGCGCGACGCTGCACCCGACGAAGTCGAACGCAAGGTGGAATACACCGCCGTCGGCGACACCCGTCCGGTCGGCGCCCGCAGGCGCCTCGCCGGGCGGGAGCACATCATCATGACCGAGTGGGGACCGTACGACTACGAAAGCGTGCTGGCCGTGCCGGCGACGGTTCGCGGTGGCAGCGCGGCGACGTTTCGCGTGCTGGCGCCGAAGGGAGACTACAGACTCCTGCGCGGACGAGGCGACGTGGACGTGACGCCGATGGCCGGCGCGCTGCCGGTGGAGGTGAGCGTGACGGCCAGGAAGGAGGGGTTGCTGCCATTCGAACTGTGGATCGACGCGGCCGGCGAGAAAATGACCGTCGACGGCACGTTGCTGAACGCGAGGTGGAGGGTGAAGTACTACAAGTGGGATCCCACGCTCGACCCGCGCGAATCGACGGAGAACTGGAAGACCATCGTCGCCGCCGAACCGCTGGACTCGATCGAGACGAGCCGGATCGACTTCCCCTGGCAAAGTCGTGCGCCGACGGACAAGGTCCCCGCCGACCATTTCGCCGCCGTCGCGGAGTCGACCTTTCACGTCCCAGCCATCGGCGATCGGAAGTGGAGCATCGAAACGGTCTCTGACGACGGTGTCCGCGTGCTGCTGGACGGCAAGACAATCCTCGAAAACTGGACCTGGCACGGCCCCACGCTGGACAGGGTCGAGGTCGCTATTGCGGAAGGCGACCACCGGGTCCGAATCGAACACTTCGAGATCGACGGATGGGCGCACCTGAGCTTCGGCATAAGTCCGCAGGCGCCAACGGCGGAACCGCCCGCGCCGGCGGGCGGAGCCGGCGAGGGGTGAGCCGCCCTCGATGCGGTTGACCCGATCCGGGTGTCGACCTATGATCATCGCGTGTGGGGGGCGGGTTTTCACGCGCGCACGCGGCCGTCCGCGCCGTTGCTTTCGGGGTGTTCCGCCGTGCCGCTGCAAGCAATCATCGTTGAGGGATCCGATTCCGCGGTCCCGCTGCGAGCCGGTGGCGCACTTCGGACGGTGTGCCGTTCCATCAGGGGTTCCTGCCGTTGGCGTCGTTCATCGTTCTGCTGCAAGTGCTGATGGCCGCGCCGGCCGCTGACGGATCGCACGGTTCGTCGTGGAGTCACAGCGGCGATGCGACGGTTCCGAGTCAGCACGGCGGCGGGAGCGGCGCGATCCTCGCCGAGCAGTGTCAGGGGCTGGACAACGAATCCGTCATCTTGGGGCACTCGATCGCCTGCACGGCCGATGGCGGCGTCACGGTGACCGAGAACGGCCACGCCCGCATGTGGCCGATCTCCGGCGATACGCTGGTCAGCCAGGTCCGACTGGGCGTGGATGCCTGCCGTGACGCCAGCGGTCAGGGACGCCCCTGCCCGATCGAGGTGCGGCTCTACAGCGCCCCGGACTTCCCGCAGTTCGACACGGCCATGCTGCTGGCCAGCGCCGACATGGACGTGCCGGACGGCACCGAAGCGGCCATCCTCTTCGCCGAGTTCGACGACGTGCCCATCCCCGACGGCACGAATCTGGTCATCGAGCTGTACAACGACGACGGGTTCCGCGGAAACTGGGGCTTCTGGCCGGGGGCGAACGACGGGGGGCAATTTCGGCCCAGTTTCATCCGAACCCGCGCCTGCGGCCCCGAGGACTGGACCGACCTGCAAAGCCTGGGATACGCCGACCAGCACAACGTGCTGTGCTGGAACGACGAACCGAGCCGGGTCGAAAAGTTCTGCGGTTTCCTCGTCAAGAAGAACACCAAGCCCAAAGGCGGCTGTATCGCCTGCCCGCGCAGGAACGACGTGTACACGTCCGGCGAGCTGTGCGAGACCGTCGAAGACTGTCCCAGGAAGCTCAAGGTGAAGCGGCTCGACTGCCCCGGCGGAGGCGACGGCTTCTGCAAGAAGTTCAAAGCCATCCGCGAGGGCTGCACCGAGTAGCCTCCGGCTCCCTCGCGCCCTTCCACGCTACACCTCGTGCGCCCTCGGATAGCGATGATGGCTGGCCTCGTTGGCCAGCGGGTGTACGTCTGAAACCACGACCGTGCCCGTCCGCCCCCGGCGCTCCCACGCCTGCAACTGCTCATGCCCGGCCGGCTCGATGTGGACCAGCAGTCGGATGCCGGGGCAGCGCCTCAGCAGCCGGTCCTCGATCCGGTGGGAAAGATCGTGGGCGTCCAGCACGCTGCTGTCGGGCTTGACCACCAGGTGGAAGTCAACGTGGCGCTCGGTGCCGGCCACCCGCGCCCGGATACCCTGGATCTCGACGTATTCCGAAGCGAACTCCCGCAGGCAGACGAGCATGTCGTCCAGATTGTCGGGGCTGACCCCGCGGTCCATGAGTTGCTCGAACCCGGGTTTGCAGATGTTCAGGCCCAGCGCCAGCAGGTATCCGCCCAGGATCAGGGCGATGAGCGAGTCGATGCGGTCGGCGTGCGCCCACGCCAGTCGGATGCCGACGTTTGACAGGGCCAGTCCGACCAGCAGGGCCGCGGTAATGTACACGTGCGACCGCAGATGGAGCGCTTCAGCCCGCACGGCCGGCGACTTCGTGGTGTCGGCAAGCCTGAGGGCATACGTCGAAACGACAAGGTAGAGCACGCTGGAGACGCCCATCGCGACGATGGTGACCAACTCCGGACGGGGCTGGGCCTCGGCCAGCCCCAGCAGGATGCGGCCGCTGGCGACGACGGCCCAGACCGCGGCCGCGGATACGAACACGCCCTCGATGATGGATGCCAGGGCGTCGAACTTGCCATGACCGTAGGGATAGGTGCGATCGGCCGGGCGGGAAGCCAGCGAAACCAGGACCAGCGCCACCAGCGAGTCCGCCAGGTCCGCCAGCGTATGGAGTCCCTCGGCCGTGACGCTGATCAGGCCAAACAGCACGCCGATCGCGATCTCGACGGCCGCCACCGCCGAGGTCGTCGCGACGCAGAGGATGACCGCCCGCCGACGCAACGCCGAGACGGTGGGGGGCGTCTGGGCAGGGGCCAGCGACGCGGACTCGATCCGGTGGGAGTTCATGCGTTGCTATCGTCGCACATGCGGTGGCGTTTGGCTATTGGCGCTGCGCTGGGGTGGTTCCGCCAGGCGCTGGGTAGCACGCCGCTCCGCGGCGTGATCGGAGGGCCGCTGACGCTGCCCGCTCGCCGCGTAGCGGCGAGCTACCCATCGCCCGACCATCGGCCAGCCGATTTCGTAACGCACGCATCGCTGCCCGGAGCACCCGGCGACGATTGACACCGCCGGCGCTGCGCGTATCGTCCAGTTTTGCCCTGCGACCCCAGGCGCACCCCCTTTGAGTGACGGAACCCGACGGACGATGGCTGACGCAGCGAACCTGGAGAAGGTGTACGATCCGCGCTCGGTCGAGCCGGAGGTGTACAGGCGATGGGAAGAGTCGGGGGCGTTCGCCTCGCGCCCGACGGGGGAGCGCGACGAGAAGACCTTCTGCATCGTAATCCCGCCGCCCAACGTCACCGGGGCGCTGCACCTGGGCCACGCGCTCAACAACACCCTCCAGGACATCCTCATCCGCTGGCACCGCATGCGCGGGTTCAACACGCTGTGGCAGCCGGGGACCGACCACGCCGGCATCGCCACCCAGGCGGTGGTCGAGCGGCGGATCCGCGAGCGCGAGGGGAAGTCGCGGCATGAACTGGGCGCGACGCCGCAGGAAGCCCGCGAGGAACTTGTCCGCCGCATCTGGGCGTGGAAGGACGAATATGAGAAGCGCATCCTGTCGCAGCTCAAGCTGATGGGCTGCTCGTGCGACTGGGACCGCAACCGCTTTACCCTGGACGAAGGGCTGGCGCGGGCGGTGCGGCATATTTTCTTCAAGCTGTTCAAAGACGGCTTGATCTTCCGCGGCAAGCGGCTGGTGAACTGGGACACGCAGCTTCAGACGGCCGTGGCGGACGACGAGGTCTATCACGAGACGGTCAAGGGCCACTTCTGGCACTTCCGCTACCCCGTCATCAACCCGAAGCCCGGCGAGCCGGACCATGTGGTCATCGCGACCACGCGCCCCGAGACAATGCTGGCCGACGTGGCGGTGGCGGTGAATGGCGATCCGGAGAAGTGGCTGGATTGGTGGGAGGGCGTCCAGAAGGATGCGCTGGCGACGGCAACGGCGAAGGAACGTGCCGAGATTCAGCACCGGATCGACCTCATCGAGGCACGGCGTCAGACCCATCTCCCCGCGTTGAACATCCTGGCGGCCATGGCGCGTGACGGCCGTAAAGTCATGCTGCCGCTGGTGAACCGTGAAATCCCGCTGATCTGCGACGATTGGGCGGATCCGACGCTGGGCAGCGGATGTGTGAAGATCACACCGGCGCACGACGCCAACGACTACGAGGTTGGCGTCCGCCACCGCCTGCCGATGATCAACGTCCTGACGCCCGACGGGAAAGTGGCGCCGATCGTTGAGCCGGACGGATCGACCAACCCGGCGAGCGCGACCTATGCCGGCCTGGAGTTCTCGACCGAGGGCCGGGCGAAGGTCGTTGCCGACCTGGAAGCGCTCGGTCTGGTCGAGCGCATCGAGGACCGCGACACCGACATCGGCCACAGCGACCGCAGCAAGACGCCGATCGAGCCGTATCTGTCGGATCAGTGGTTCGTGAAGACGGCGGATGTCGAATCGGGTATTACGCTCGAAGGCGGCGCGCAGGCGAAGGGGCTGGCTCAGGCGGCGATCGACGAAGTGGAGAGCGGGCGAATTCAGGTCTTCCCGTCGCGGTATGCGAAGAGCTATCTCGACTGGCTGGGCGAGAAGCGCGACTGGTGCATCAGCCGCCAACTTTGGTGGGGGCATCGAATTCACGTCTGGCAATTTACTCTGGGAATTTCTCAACGCCCTGGCCACCAAGGTAACACAAGGCGTAACATTGATTCACACATCGAACGCAATCAACCGCAGAACCCCGAGGGATGGCCCTGGTCCGAATGTGTTAATCAGACCTTCGGGGATTCAACGACAGGGAAGCATACGTGGTTCCACTGCCCGCCTCCGGATCGAGAAGACATCGTCCAAAGTCTGCAAGATTCTAACGACCAGCAAGACCCCGACGTTCTCGACACCTGGTTCTCCTCCGCCCTGTGGCCGTTCAGTACGCTCGGCTGGCCGGACGAGACGCCGCATCTTAAGCAGTACTATCCCACCTCCGTGCTCTGCACCGAACGCGGCATCATTACGAACTGGGTGGCCCGGATGGTGATGTTCGGGCTGTACGCGATGGGCAAAAAGCCCTTCGACCACGTCTACATTCACCCCAAAATCCTGGACTGGCGCGGGGAGACGATGAGCAAGTCGAAGGGCAACGGCGTGGACCCGGTGGACATCATCCACACCCACGGCGCGGACGCGCTGCGCTACACCCTGGCCGACATGACCACCCAGACGCAGGACATCCGCATGCCGGTGGACTACGTCTGCCCCCACTGCGGGCAGCTCATCGAGCAGGGGGCGGCGCTGAAGATCGAGGAGCAACATCGCAAGTCGCGCGGCGAGAAGCTCGATCGCAAGCTCCAGCCGGCCGACGTGACCCGCGTAACCTGCACACATAAGGAGTGCGGAAAAGCGTTCGCCACCCAGTGGGCCGACGCAGAGTTGAAAGCGGAACTCGGCATCGGCCGGGAAACGTCGGAGAAGTTCGAGATCGGGCGGAACTTCTGCAACAAGCTGTGGAACGCCGCCCGGTTCGCGTTTCTGAACCTGGAAGGCGTCACGTGTCGATGCTTGACGCTTGACGATCTGTTGCCCGAAGATCGGTGGATCCTGGCGCAGCTCTCGGCGACCATCCGCCGCGCTCACACGTGCATAGCCAACTACCAGTTTTCCGCCCTGGTCAAGGAACTGCGCGAGTTCTTCTGGGATTGCTTGTGCGACTGGTACATCGAGCTGACGAAGCCGCGCTTTGTGGTGCAGGCATCCCTGCCTGCAACTTGTCACGATACGGGTCCCGGTCCATCGAGCGCAGCCGCCGACACTGCTTCCGCTCAGACGGCCCGCCAGGTGCTCGCCTTCAGCCTCGACCAGATCCTGCGCCTCTTCCACCCGGTCATCCCGTTCATCACCGAGCGCCTCTGGAACCAGCTCAACGACGTGGCCCCGCAGCGCGGCCTGCCGGGGCTGGCGGACCTCGCGATGTCGGACCTGCTCATCACGGCCGAGTTGCCGCCGGTGGGGGGGTACGACGCCCTGGACGACCCACACATCCTCGAGGTCTTCGCCGACCTGCAGGACGTGGTCCGCGCCGTGCGCGACCTGCGCGCCCAGTGCAAGGTGTCACCGAAGGACAAGGTCACGGCCGTGGTGGTGCTGCCGGAAGATCGCCTGGCTGCGTTCGAGTCGCACAAGCACGTCGTGCTGCGCATGGCCAACGTCGCCTCGCTGAGCGTCACGTCGAACGCGAAGCGTCCCCCCAACGCCGGCAGCGTCCGCGTCGGCCGCACCCACGTCTACGTCCTCGACATCAGCGACGACGACGCCGAGCGCCAGCGGACCATCAAGGCACTGGATTCTCTGGCCGGCCAGATCGCCGGCAAGGAAAAGAAGCTGGGAAACGAGAAGTTCGTCGCCAATGCGGATCCGCAGGTTGTCGAGGCCGAGCGTGAGCGGCTCGATGAACTGGTGCGGCAACGGGCAGCGCTCCAGGAACACCTGGCCGAACTGGGCGACTGAATCCAACCGCCAAAGAGAACAAACCGCAGATGGACGCAGATATGAGAGAAAAGGGGAGGGGGACGCGTCGTGCCGGCGGCCACCGCGTCCCTGGACACGCGCTCCCATCCGAACCGCGACCGTGACAGGCTGTCGGAATACTCCCGGACAGCCTCACGGAAGGTACTCTGCGATGTCCAGAACCCCGGGTTCCGGTGCCGAAAGTACCCTCACAATGCCTGTCGGAATACTCGAAACCGATTATTCCGTCAGTCTGTTATGGTCGCGGTTCGGATCAAACCCCCATCCGACTTCTTCTCTTCCCTCTTCCACCCGCGTTCATCCGCGGCTCATCCCCACCAGCCGCGCCGCTCATTTCTTCCGCGTCGCCTGGTAATACTCATCCAGCGCCTTCTTCGCCTCCGTGCGGAGTTTCACGTCCTTGACCATCGTCATCACCCTCCGCTGGATCGTCACCGCCTCCTGCGCGTCGCCCGTCTCGAACAGGGCGCGGGCGTAGACCATAAGCAAAGCGGGGTCTTCCGCGCCGCCGAAGTCGTAGCTCGCCTTGGCGGTCCGCAGGCCCAGGGCGGCGTCGCGGCGGGCGTCGTCCTCGATGCTCATGATGACGGTGGCGAAGATCTGCATGATCACCTGGCTGTCGGACGCGCCTTTCATGATCTGCTCGCCGAGTTCGGCCGCTTTGGCCGCGTCGAACGTGTCCGACCGGGCCAATTCGCGGTACTGGCCGACCCGGCCGCGGGCCTCCTCGATGCGCTCCGCCCGGCGCGGGTCGAACGAGTCCGGCAGGAGCCGGGTCACCGCGCCGACCAGTTCATCCGGCTGCGGCATACCGCGCCAGGCGATCTTGCCCTGCGCGTCCACCACAAAGGCGTACGGAATCCGCTGGAGGTGTGTGCCGCCGGTCATATAAGTGCGAAACGCCGAGCCGTCGCCGTCCCATGCGACGCGGTAGTCCAGCGCATCGCCCTGCCGGGCGACCCAGTCTTCGATCTCGGTCGAGGGCGTGGTGCGCAGCTCCGGCGCGGCGACGCCGATCACTACGACGTGCTCGATGAACCGGTGCTGGATCTCGGTCAGGAACGGCGAGAGCTGTTCACACGGCTGGCAGTGGGCGGCGAAGAAGTTGACGACGTGGATGCGGCCGCCGGCGGTGGGGTCCGACGCGGCGCCGTGGACCCACTTCTCGACCGACAGCTTGGGGGCGGCGTCACCGACCCCCGCGTCGGGAACGGCCGCGGATGACCCGCTTCCCATCAACAGCCCGACCATCAGGACCCACAAGCGCATCGACACGTCCTCCTGTTCATCCGGTTTCGTCGACCTTCGGGCTTTCCCGTGCCCCGCCCCGCGGGGAAGAAGTCCTGCTCCACCCGATCCACCCCGATCATACCCCGGGACCGTCCCGTGACCAACATCCGGCCGAAATGAAAGCGGCCGGCGCCCCTAGGCAGGGCGCCGGCCGCAAGTGTGTCACCTTCCACGACCGGTCTAGGGGTCCGTCAACCCTTGCTGGCCGCCTTGTAGTACTTCTGCAGCGCCTTGTTGAACTCGGTTCGGGTGGCGATGTCCTTGCACTTAGTGACCGCGACCCGCTGAATCTTGAGCGCCTCTTTGGCGTCGCCGCTCGCGAAGAGGGCTTGGGCATAGATGTCGAGCACGAACAGGTCCTTATCGCCGCCCTGGTCGTAGGCGGCCCGGGCCGCCCGCAACGCCAGTTCCAGATCACGGCGCTCCTCATTGGGAAGCTCCATGATCGCCTTGGCCAGGTCGAACATGATGCCGCGGCTGTCGGAGCCGACGGCGAATACCTGCTCGCCGACCTGGCGAGCGGCCGTGGCGTCATACGTGTCCTGGGCTGCCAGCTCGCCATACTGCTTGATCGCCTCGCGGGCCGCGTTCAGCTTGCGGAAGCTCTCGACGCTGTACGTGCCGCTGAGCATCTTGTCGATGGTCTCATCCATCTCCACCATCGGGTGGCCGTGCCAGGCGATGCGGCCCTGCTTGTCTACGACGAAGGCGTGGGGGATGCCGCCCTGACCGAAAGCGTCCATGTACTTCTCGTACACGCCGCCGTCGCGGTCGTAGGCGACGCGGTAGTCCATCTTCTTGCCCTGGCCTTTCACGAACTCCTGCACCATCGGCCAGGTGTTGTTGGGATCGTCCTTGGTCACGCCGATGATGACGACGTTCTTGCCTGCGTACTTGTGCTGCATCTCGGTCAGGTGGGGGATGCTGACCTTGCACGGGCCGCACCAGGTCGCCCAGAACTCGACCACGTAGATCGTGTCGCCCGGTTTGCTGGGGTCGACGGCGCCGCCGTTGAGCCAGTGCTCGGCCGGGACGTCGATGGGCGCGGCCGCGTCACCCACGTCCCCGGCGAACGCCCAACCCGCCACCGACGCGTATACGATCACGCTCCAGGCCGCCATTCGCGATGTCTTCATAGCCGATACCTTTCGTCTCGTTGAGGAGTGAGGGTCCATCCAGGGCGGCGGAACGGTCCTCGCGCCGGCCCCGACCATTCAAGCGGAGTATACCACAACCTGTTATCGGGTCACAAGGGCGCGGCGGTGCAGCCGGATGGCACCGATCCACAACAGAATCGGCGGGTGCCCCTGGGACCGCCTGGCTCCAGCCTGGCGGCAGCAGGAAAAGCGTCCTCGGTTCGAGACCGCGCTTACCGGGGGACTCCGCGAGAAGCGTTGCCGAAGCAGCGCGGCCGCTCGTTTCGAACTGGCCGCCGCCAGCGTCGCGCGTGCTTACTTTTGACCCGCGCGCACGAACTTGTAAGCTGCACGCTGCGTACCCGGAAGCGAGCGGTCGGTCGACGGGGGTACCTTGCGGAACCGGCCCGCGGCCAGGCGGGCGGGGCGGCCCGACGGGGCAGAGGCGGAAGTCGAATCGGTATGCAACCATCCTTCGACCCGCACACTCCGCTCCGTCCAAGTCTGCGGCAGATGGCGCTCGGTGACCTGATCGACTGGGTGCTGTTCATTGTGCTGGCGGTGATCGTCGCCCTGCGGCCGCTCATTGCGGAGACCTTTGACACCTCGGCCGACGCACTGCTGGGCAGCCTGGAGCCGATGAGCGACCCGTCGCCGGTCGCGACGATCCTGTTCGATCTGATCATCCTGGGCTGCGCGGCCGTACTGACCTGGGCGCGGCGCCTGACGGGGCGACGCTGGTCGTGGACCGGTCTGGAACCGGGGATCATCCTGCTGGCGGTGGGGGGGGTGCTCTCCTGCGTCGCGGCCGGCCAGCAGCGGCTGGCAATCAACGGCACGCTCGACTGGCTCGCACAGCTCGCGTTGGCCGCAACGTTGGTGCAACTGCTCCGCGCCCCCGAGCCGCAGGCTTCAGCCCGCGCGGATGTCCGTAGCGAGCCGCGGGCTTCAGCCCGCGCGGATGTCCGTAGCGAGCCGCGGGCTTCAGCCCGCGCGGATGTCCAATCCCAGGATCATCCCCGCGCCCGCCGCCGCATTCTGCTCGCCGTCATCATCGCCTCTGCCGCCGTCCAGGCATTCGAGTGCTTCGACCAGCGGTGGATGTCGGCGGACATCCAGAAGCTTTACGAACAGCGCAAAGCGGAGGGGATCTGGCAGGAGCGGGGCGTCGAACCGGACTCGGCCCAGGTGCGACTCTTCGAGCGGCGCGTCTACGCCAATGAGGCGCACGGATTTCTCGCCCACAGCAACGTGACCGGCGCGTATCTTGTCATGTGCGCCCTGGTTGCGGCGGGCTCTGCGACGGTCTGGACGACTCGGAAGGGGGCGGCAGCGCCGATCGCGGCGAGCCACGCGGAAGCCGTCGATGCCGGCGCTGCGACGAGGCCGCCGCGGCGCCGCGGCCCATCGGACGCGGGAACGACCGGCATGAGGTCGCCCAGCGCGGGGATGGAGCCGACCGGCCCGGCCTGGGCTGGGGGGTTGACGTGGCTGGTCGTCGCGGCGTTGCTGGGCGCCGCGGCGTTGACCGGCAGCCGCGGCGCCTGGGCCGGCGCGGCCGTGGGCGTCGCATTCTGGGCGGTACAGCGCGCGTTCCGGGAGCGCATCCAGCGCCGGCCGTGGCGCTGGCTCGCGCTCGCCTGGGGGGGGGTGCTGGTCGGTGGGGGAGCGGTGGTGGCGCACGGCCTGGTCCACGGCTCGCTGCCCGGTTCGTCGCTGAACTTCCGCTGGCAATACTGGACCGCCAGCGCGGCCCTTGTGGCCGATCACTGGCTGACGGGCGTCGGCCGCGAGAACTTCGGGCGCGAGTACCTGCGCTACAAGTCCATCGAAAGCCCGGAAGAGGTCTCCAATCCGCACAACCTGCTGGTGCAGGCCGCCGCCGAGAAGGCGGGGGTGGACACCAAGAACGCGCCGACCCCGCCCACGTACGACGACGTGATTATCGAGCTCACCGCGCCGCGCGTGGAGGCGCTGATCAAGGGGCTTGGAGCCTCGCAGGCGGTGCTCTCCGCGAACGGCGGCATTCCCGCCATCCTCAAGGAACGTGAGGCGCTCGAAGCGCAGATTTCGACGCTCAACGACCGCGCCAACGCGGTGAGTTCGGGCTACTACAACGCCCGCGACCGCTGGTCGAGCTGCGAGGGCGACACGCGCGAGGCGCTGGAGAAGACGCACGAGGACGAGGTGCGCAAGGCCACCGCCGGACCCCTGACGGTCAAGCTGCGGGCCGGCTGGGATGCCCAGTCCGTCAACTTCCTGGAGGTCGCCCGCATCGCCGTGGCGGAGGGCGCGGATGCCGTCATTCTGCATCCCCGCACCCGCAGCCAGGCTTTTTCCGGCCAGGCCGACTGGCGTTTGATCGCCGAGTTG
>QZJT01000057.1 GCA_003597935.1 Phycisphaerales bacterium
CCCGCTACCGGATGCTGCCTGCCCCGAAGGCGTTTTTCAGTATCACGGCGAGGGCCGACCTGACTTGTGTAGTATGACGAGGCATGAATGCCGGGGCTCGGATGATCCGCCCGGCATGAAAGCCGGGGCTCGGAATGCCGCGGTTTCGCCCGCGGCGGATTGCGTATAGCATAGCCCGCGATGCTGGAGAGCAAAAGAAGGCGATTCATGACGATGTCCAAACCCGTACCTGACGTTCTGGCCCTGGTCATCTGCGACCAGATCATCTCCGACCGGCTGACCGGCAAGCAGTCGCTGATCGGGTTGTTCAGCACCATCCAATCGCTCCGCTTCCCGGCCGTTCACTCGCAGCTTTGCGTCTACTGCTCGCTGACCGACGGCCACGGCTCCTGCCCCCTGCAGATCCGCCTGGTGGACTCCAACGAGGCCCGAGACCCCCTGGTGCAGGGGCAGGGCACGGTCCATTTCGCCGATCCGAGGGCGATCGCGAACCTCAGCCTTCAGTTCCGCGGCCTGAGCTTCCCCGAGCCGGGCGAATACCGCGTGCAGCTCTTCTGCCGGGGAGAACTCCTGCGCGAGGCGCGGCTGATGCTGGTGCCGACGGAGAAGCCCTCGGCCGTCGGCGATGGCCCGGACCAGCCGTTCGACACGGACGGCAACGACCAGGAATACGGCGGAAACGAGAACGGCAACGAGGGCGAGCAGGGGGGCCTGCGACCCGGATAGTGGACCCGGCTCGATCCGTACCGGCGCGTGTTGCGGCGGGAAAGGCTCACGCCCCTGGCGGGGTATCCGCGAATCGACCGCGATTGAGCTTGACGGGTTGATCTGCTACAATGGCCGGCAAGCGGCGCGGGTGGCGCGTCCGTGCGTGGGGGTCTGGCTATCAGCGGTATCGTTCGATGAGCGCGCGGTCGCGCTCGGACCTCCGTTGTCTTCAACCCGCGTCGTCAAAAAAGGAGCAGGGAATGAATACGGTTCTGCGTTGCACCATGTCCGCGTTGGCGGCGAGCTTGCTCGCTGCCGGGCCGGTATTGGCCCAGACCGATCCGTTGTACATGTCCGACGGCGACGGCCGCCGGATCCTGGTGATCCAGGGTGGGCAGGTCGTCAAGACGTTCCCGGCGTCCCCGCAGGTGCGGGCGTTCCCCATCGCGGTGGTGGATACCGTCCGCACGACGGGATATGCCATCGGGGAGACGGGAGGGGAATACACGCTCGACGGCACACCCACCGGCGCGACGTACCAGTTAATGCAAGCTGACCCCAACGGACTGAGCGACGGCACGACAGACGGCGAGTTCAACTACGGCATGGGCTGGAGCACCGGCAACGTATGGAAGTACGACCGGGAGTGGAAGAACGGATCGATCCTTTTCAGCGCCGGCGGTCGGTTCGGCGGCGTGGCCTACGATCCGACAGACGGCACGTTCTGGCTTTCAGCGGACAGGGCGGCGGGCATCCGTCACTACGACGCCGCCGGTAACCTGCTCGGCAGCTTCAACACCCAGCCGAACCTGGACTGGAACCTCGCTCTCGAACCTTCCTCCGGCACGCTGTGGGTGTCGAGCTACCGCACCAACAACCTGCACAATTACGCCAAGGACGGCACCTATCTGGGCTCCGTTGCAGTGCCGGGCATGACCGCGGCTTCCTTTTTCAGCGGCGAGTTCGTCTTCGGCTCCGCCGGGTGCGTGTACAAGATCAAGAAGAGCAAGTCCAAGGGCGGCTGCGAGAACTGCCCCGAGGTCGGCAGCGAGTACGCCACCAACGCCGAGTGCGAGACGATCAAGGATTGCGACAAGAAGATCAAGACGACCATCGCCTGCCCGCGCGGCGGCAATGGCACGTGCAAGCTCAAGGGCAAGCGCAGCTCGTGCGGATAGCGGCGTGGCGCCGCTCGATCGACGGTCAGCCTCGTGACCGATCGAGTTGACCCGCACTACCGACGGGTTGGATCCACACGACCGGCCGCGGACGCCCGCGGCCGGTCGTCTCATTCGGGGCGCACATCAGACTCGCCGATTCGGTCACGTCCCGGGCGTCGCCGCCGCCCGCGCGGCCGCCGCTTTCTGCTCCTGGTACGCGCGCATGGCGTCGTCGAGGTGGCGGCCGTTTTCCACGATGCGGCGATGATAGGCAGGATAGGCCAGGACGTGGACGAGGGTCACGAGGAGACCGGCGGCCAGGTGCCAGCGCTGCTGCGGCACGCCGGCGATGCCCCAGGCGCCGGTGCCGGCGGCCAGGACGATGGGCAGAATCGACAACGCCACCATGCGCGTGATCCACGCCTTTCGCCGTTTGACCGGGGCCATGCCGGCGGGAACGTCGAACTTCCCCAGTGCCAGCGCCTGCTGGATGAGCTTGCCGGTCACGGTGAAGTAGGTGAACACGACCGTCTGAATCAGACAGGCCGCCAGAAGGGTGAACACCGCCAGGGCGACGTGAAGCGACATGTTCGCGCCGGCGGAATGCTGAAGATCGAGCGTTGCCGCCGGCGCGGCTGGGGCGCCGGCGGCGACATGGGACATCGAGGCCGCCGGCGCGGCAGCCATCGCCTCCAGGCGGGCCGAGCGCGCCCGCACGCCCAGCACCAAAGCCGCCGCCAGCAGCCCGGCATGGCTGATCGCCGCCCATTGGAAGATGCGTGCCATCGCCGCTGGAGCGGATCGGTCCGCTACGAGGGGGATCGCCGTTCGGTCGACGCCAGCACCCGGCCGCCGCCTGCCGAGGCCGCGGCCGGTCCGCGCGCCCGCGTCAACTCGCCGATGCGCCGTGTCGCGAAGTGCAGATTGCTGGCGTTGGCGAGTTCCTCCCGTTCGACCGCCCGATACAGCTCCAAGGCGCGGGCGCGGTCATAGAGCCGATAGTCGTAGAGCACCGCGGCCTGAAACCGGGCCGGGTGCGGCGTGGCGGGATCCCAGGCGAACGCCCGCTCGTACCAGGCCACCGCGATCGTCTCCTGATGGGGGAAATACTCCTTGTGGATCTCGCCGCAGTAGAACGCGGCGTCGTCGATCTTGTCGCTGGTGGGGTACTGCGCGATCATGCTCTTGAAGACATTGAGCGCCTTGACCATCAGGTCCTGGCGGTAGAGCGCGGGCACGCCGTGCCCCCCGCGCCGCATCAGGCCGTATGCCTCCATGTACGCCTTGTCGGCGGCGGCGATCGACTCGGTCGGGCGAAGGTCAGCCGAGGGCACCTCCGCGTCCATCAAATAGCGGAACATCAGAACGCTCTGCAACCCGTCGATCTCGTGCTCCACGCGGGCGAGCTTCTCCGCGTTGCCGACGTTGCCGTAGTAGGACCGCAGTCGCGCCAGCGAACCGATGTACGCATCGCGCTCGGCCACCAGCCGCTCGACCAGATCGACCTCCTGGCCGGAATAGGCCTCCGCCTGCCCGGCGGTCGGCGCTATCGCGCCCTCGGGTCCGCGCTGGCGGAACAGGGCATCCGTCCTGCATCCGGCCGCGACCAGCATCACGCCGGCCAGGATCAGCGGTACGTATCGTCTCATGTCGCCCTCCGCCAAGCGCCCGCCTCCGGCGCCGGATTGCCATACCGGCGCTGCCGGCCGGCTCGACCATCCGTCCTGCGTCCATCGAATCACCGGGGCATTTCACCCGCCGCATGTGCGGACGTCAAGGAAGGTCCGCGAGGAGTCGCCGGTCCCCCTGCGGCGTAGAAAACGGTCGGGACTCCCGCATCGGCGGGGGTCCCGGCTATAATGTCAGGCGGTCGCCGCGCGCCGGCGCGGCGGCGGCGTGGCCGTGGATCTGTATCTCGTCGACCGGTTCGAAGGGGGATCGACTATGATCGAGCGTATCGACCTGCCTCGAGCGTTGCGTTGGTTGTGGGCGCTGGCCGCGGCCGCGCTGCCGGCCGCGGCCTTCGGACAATGTGAGGAGGCCAAGCTCCTGCCGCCCTCGGTGGAGGAGGGCGACCTCTTCGGGATCGCGATCGCCGCCAGCGGCGATACGGCCCTGTTCGGCGCCCACGGCGTGTTCGATCGGGCCGGCGCCGTCTACGTCTTCAACCGGCAGGGCCGGGCGTGGATCGAAGCAGGGCGCATTCTGGCCAGCGACCTGCGCGCCAACGCCCTGTTCGGACACGACGTGGGCATCGACGGAGACCTCATGGTCGTGGGCGCCCCGTGGGACAGTGACAACGGCACGCTCGCCGGCGCGGCTTACGCCTACAGGTTCGACGGCCGTGAGTGGACCGACGAGTTCAAGCTCATGGCCTCCGACGGCGGGGCATTCGAGTTCTTCGCCAACCGTGTGGCCGTCTCCGGCGATTTCGTGCTCATCGGGGAGAGCCATGACCGGGATCAGGGGCCGGAGGCGGGCGCCGCCTATCTGTACCTGACCGAAGGCTCAACCTGGACGGAATACGCCAAGCTCCTCCCCTCCGACGGCGGCGAGTTCGACTGGTTCGGCTTTGCCGTTGACATCGAAGGTCCGGTGGCGGTGATCGGCGCCCGCCAAGACGCGCCCAACGGGAAGGAATCCGGCTCGGCCTACGTATACCGGTTCGACGGGCGCGAGTGGGTGGAGGAGCAGAAACTGCTGCCGTCCGACGGCGCTGCCGGCGATCGGTTCGGCAACGCGGTGGTGGTCCGCGGCGACACTATCGTCGTCGGCGCTCCGGGCCGCAGCGAGAACGGAGGCGCTTCGGGCGCGGCGTACGTGTTCGAGTTCGATGGGCAGCGCTGGACACAGACGCAAAAGCTGCTGGCCTTCGACGGCGGCCGCAGGCACTGGTTCGGCGTCACGACGGAACTGCAGGGCGACACGCTGCTGGTGGGGGCGTTCCTGGAGAACGTGGCCGGCGGGGTTTACCTTTTCAAGCACGACGGCCAGCGCTGGGTGCAGACGGGCAAACTCGTCTCCACCGACATCAGCGACGGCGATCAGCTCGGCTTCGGCCTGGCGCTGGCGGGCGATCACGCCCTGCTGGGCGCGCACGCCGATGATGACGCGGGCGCGGAGTCCGGAGCGGCCTACGTCTTCGACGTCAGCCGCGGCCCCTGCGGCGGCCGCGAGAAGCTGCGGGCACGATGCACCGGCGACGGTCAGGACAACCGGATCATCGCCAAGATCAAGAAGGGCCTGGGCCAGCGCACGCCGACGCTGCGGATCGACGAGGACCCGCAGACGGACTCGGTCGTGTGGCTGGACTGCGACGGGGCCGGGTCCACCAAGCTGCGCGGGATTGCCTCCGGCACCCATCGCGTGGAACTGGTGGGCTGCCGCCCGTCCCAGAGGGTCACCTGCCCGTAAGCCAGGGAGATTCAGACGATGAGCGGCGCGGCCCGGATCCTCTGGTCGGTCATCTCGTTCCCGCCGGACAAGCTTTTCGCCCTGGGCGGCAACGTGGCCACCGCCCTGGTGCAGGTGTGGGCGAACAAGATCCGCTCGCTGCTGACCGTGCTGGGCATCATCATCGCGGTGCTGTCCATCATCACGGTGGTTTCGTTCACCCAGGGTTTCGGCGACTACGTCAGCAACTTCCTGCGCGGGCTGGGCACCAACCTGATGTTCGTCCGCCCGCAGTGGATCCGGGGCCATCATGGGGAGTTCATCCGCCGGGCCGAGATGAGCATCGACGACGTGATCGCCGCCGACGTCGGCTCAACCGCCACCCGGCGGACGGCGCCGGCGCTGTTCATCGGCGGGGTGGTCGAGTACGGCCGGCGGCAGGTCAGCGACGTGCAGATCGTCGGCTCCAGCGAAGCCTACCAGCCGGTGCGGAACTTCTACACCGACGAGGGGCGCTTCATCACTGCGGTGGAAGTGGCCGACGGCGCCGCCGTCTGCGTGCTGGGGCGGGAGGTGCTCCGCAAGCTGGAGTGCGATGAACGGATCGTCGGCGACTACGTGCTGATCGACTCGCAGCGCTTCAAGGTGGTGGGGCTGTTCGAGGCCAAGGGGTCGTTCATGGGCGACAACCTGGACGAGCTGGTCGTCATTCCCTGGACGGCGGCGGTGCGCATGTACCCGGAGCGGAAACACTACTTCGCCTTTTTCGCCGAGGCCGTCGGCGAGGAGCAGATCGAGGAGGCCTCCGCCCAGATCGCGTACGTCCTGCGCCAGCGGCACGGGATCCAGCCCGGCATGGCCGACGACTTCCGCGTCTCACGGCAGGACCAGTTGCTGGAAGAGTTCGGCAGGATGCGCATGGTCGCCACTTCCGTGCTGGCCGGCATCGTGAGCATTTCGCTGCTGGTGGGGGGCATCGGGATCATGAACGTCATGCTGGTGTCGGTGACGGAGCGGACGCGCGAGATCGGTCTGCGCAAGAGCGTGGGCGCCCGCCGCCGCGACATCCTGTTGCAGTTCCTGACCGAAGCGGTCGTGCTGAGCACGCTGGGGGGGGGCATCGGGGTGACCATCGGTTACTCGATCTGCTTTGTCGCCAACCTGCACCCGTCGATGGTCGAGGTCAACGTGCCCGCGTGGTCGGTGGGGCTGGCGCTGGCCTTCTCGGCCGGCGTGGGGGTGTTCTTCGGCATCATCCCCGCCTTCAAGGCGGCGATCCTGCACCCCATCGACGCGCTGAGGCATGAGTAGGCGATCGCCGCGTTCAGGGTGCAAAGGCGCGATGTTGGTCCACGCCGTCCAGTCCATAATGTCCATGTGGTCCATGGCGTCCATGGCGTCCATACGATCCATCGTGTCCATACGGTTCATCTGGTCGATAGCGCCGGCGCCCGCTGCGGCGGCGGTTGGGAGCGAGCCTCATGACCCAACTTCCCCCCGGCGGACCCGCCATGCCGCCTCCTGCGCCCCCCACGCCGCCGACGACGCCGGGCGCTCTTCCGATTGCGATGTCGGTGTCGCGCTGGCCCGCGGTGCTGGGCGTGATCTCGATTGTGCTCGGCGCCGGCGGGAGCCTGAACGGCTGCTTCCAGCTTGGCTTCCTTGCGCTCATGCCGTTTCTGATGGATCTGGCCGAGGCGGCCTCCCAGGGCGCCGCGGTGAGCACCGAGACGATTGATGCGGCGCAGCGGTTCATGCCCTGGACGATCGCCTTGAACGCCGGCAGTTTTGTGGTGGCCGTGATGCTGCTTGTGGCGGGCATTGGCCTGCTCCGGCGCCGCCGGTATGGTGTGCGCTGGAGCGTGATCTGGGCGTGGGCGCGGTTGGCGATCGTTCTGCCGCAGGCGTGGTTGGGTTATGTCTCCAGCCAGGCGCAGTTCGCAGCCATGAGCGTCCAACCGGGACCGGGGCCGGTGCCGCCTGTTTTCGGCCTCATGACCGGCATGGCACTGGTCTTCGTGGTGCTCTACGCGATCTGGTCCGCGTCCTATCCGGTGTTCACGCTCATCTGGATGCACCGGGGGGCCGTGAAGCACGAGACCATGACCTGGGCGTGACATGGGGACACAGGGTGGAAGCCCGTGCCACTCTCAGAGCCCCGGCATTCATGCCGGGAGGTCCGCCGGCGCGTGATCGTAGGTTACCGCCCGGTACGCAGTTCCCCGAGCACTCCCGCCTTGAAAGGCGGGGCTCTGAGGGGCGTGTAGGCGTTTCATGTAGGGCGGAATTGACGCCGGACGGATCACCGGTTGAAAACCGGTACCACACGAGACACCGGTTGAAAACCGGTGCCACACGAGACACCGATTGAAAACCGGCGCCACACTCTGGGTCGGAATCACGCGGAATCGTCGATGCGCTGCAAAAGCTGTGACTACCGGCTCTGGAACATCCATTCGCGGCAGTGCCCGGAGTGCGGCCGGGCGTTCCGGCCCAGCGAGTATGAGTTCGTCCCCAATGCCGTCCGCTTCTGCTGTCCGCACTGCTCGACCGCCTACTATGGCACCGGGGAAAAGGGACACCTCCAACCGCAGCAGTTCCGCTGCGTGCAGTGCGAGAGCCAGATCGCCATGGACGACATGGTGCTCCTGCCGACCGAGGGCGTCGACGAAGAGAGCACCGGGATCGCGCCGGCGGCGTGGCTGGAGCGCGCCCGGCTGGGCACGTTGCGGGCGTGGTGGAGCACGGTCGGACGGAGCATGATCGCTCCGGCGGCGTTGATCGAGCGTGTTCCCGCCCTGGCGGGGACCGCACCGGCCTGGGGGTTCCTGCTGCTGACGGTGGTCCTGGTTCCCCTGCTGGGCGTTGGACCGCTTTTCGTCGTGTCCGCGGTCTTCGGAGGGGGGCCGGGGGCACTGCAGATGGTCCTGGCCGCCCTGGTGAGCGTCGGGATGGGGCTGGGGGGAACCGCGCTGTTCGCCCTGCTGTGGGCCGGCGCCGCCCACGGGCTGCTGCGACTTTCCGGCCCCACGCCTTATCCCGCCAGCCGCACCGTGAACGCCGTGCTGTACACCTGTGGCCCCATGCTGATCGCGGCGGCGCCGTGCCTGGGTTTTTATCTCATCCCCGTCGGCCTGGTGTGGTGGACCACGTGTGCCGTCCTGGCGGTACACGCGGGCCAGCGCACCAGCGGCGTCCGCGCCTGCCTGACCGTCGGCGCGTTTCCCTGCCTGGTGGCGCTGGCGGCCGCAGCGGGCCTTGTCGCCGTGTTCACCATCGGCTTTCAGGCCGCCCGCAGCGCGAGCGCGAGCGCGAGCGCCGCCGCCGCGTCCTTCCAGGTGCAGACGGTGCTCGATTCGCTGATCGCCTATGCCGACGCCCACCTCGGCGACACCCCCCCCCATGCCGCCGCGCTGCTCGAAGACACGTCGCTGACCTCCACGTTGCTGACCGTCCCAGGGTCCGCCACCTCAGACGCGACCATCCGGGTCGCGGACGCATCGATCGTGCAGTTGGACGCCATGTCCGACCGGGACCGCGCCGAGACGATCCGCCGCGCCGCCACGTCGCTGCCGCCCGACGTGCTCGCCCATCGCCTGGGCGACTTCGTCTTCACCTACCACGGAATCGACCTGGCCGGCGCTCCGGTGGGACTCTGGGTGGTGATCCTCGCGCCCGATCCGGACGTAAACCCGTCACCGCCGCTGAACAAGGTCTGGGTCGGCTCGGCCGACGGCGCCGTCAGCCAGTTCCGAACGGCGCGGATGACGCAGAACCTCAAGTCGCAGAACGCGCTGCGAAAGGACGCCGGTCTGGCCCCGCTGCCCGACCCGTTCACCGTGACCCACGCCAGGCCCGCGACAGCCGGCGACAACGCGCCGTAATCTGACACTTCCTCACAGGCGCGCCGCCGACGTGCAAAACCGTCGCCCCCCGTTGAGACGCGGAGGTTTCAAGCGCAAGCTGCCGACTCGTCGGACCGACGCCAGACACGTCCGAAATCGAACCCGCGGCGAGCCGCCCAGGGAGTGATAGCCGTGCACGCTTTTCGCGACGCCGCGCCTCGCCGACAGTTATCCAATTCACCGCCGAGTTCAGTTGCCGAATGCCGCACTGACAGGACCTTCTGTGCGACCGCGATCGACCCCGCCGTCCGGCTGCCCCGGCCGTCTCGTCGTGAGTGTCTCTCCGCGATCGTGCCGGTGGCTGCGGCGCTGGTGACGGGCGGGTTCACTGCGCCGACGCAGGGGCAGGAGGCCGCCACGGCCACACCGTCTCCTCCCGCCGCGGATTCCGACGGCGTGAAGATCCATCCGGAGTTTCCCAGCCACGACCCGGCGCTGGTGCGCGAAATCGTCGGCGCCTCGCACGCGCGGCTGGATCGCGTGCGCGAGCTGGTCGAGGCGTCGCCGGCGCTGGCCAGGGCTGCCTGGGACTGGGGCTTCGGCGACTGGGAAACCGCGCTGGGCGCGGCTTCGCACATGGGACGGCGTGACATCGCCGAACTACTCATCGCCCATGGCGCCCGTCCGGACCTGTTCACCTTCGCCATGCTCGGACACGTGGAGGTGGTGAAGGCGTGCGTCGAGGCGCGGCCGGGCATCCAGCGTATCCCCGGCCCGCACGGCATCACGCTGATGCAACATGCCCGCACTGCCAACGCATCGGAGGTCATCGCGTTCCTGGACTCCGTCGGCGGTGCCGACGAGCGTGCGATGAGCCTCGAAATGTCCGAGGCGGAAAAGGACGGGTACCTGGGCCGTTACGTCTTCGGCCGCGGCGACGACGAGTGGTTCCGAGTGCTTCGCACCCGCCAAGGCGATCTGGCGATCCAGCGGGCAGAGCGCACCTCGCGCGTCTTGAACCAGGTCGAGGAGCGGGGCTTCGCCCCCGTTGGCGCGGCCGACGTGCGCGTCCGGTTCGAGATCGTGGACGGCCGCGCGGTGTCGCTGACCATACACGATCCGGTTCCGCTGGTCCGTGCGGTTCGTGCGGATCAGGCCGGCCGGTGATCGACACCGCGGGCGATCTCGGCGCTGCACTTGCGGCTCGAAAGGCCCGGCGACAGCCGAGGTTGCATGCTCGGCGCAACGAAAGAGGGGCGCGAGCCTCGCGCCCCTGTTCGAATGATACTTTTCATCGCAGCCGAAGGGCGTCGCGTGGCAGGCCGCGCGGACGCTCCACGGCCCACCGTCCTCAACTGCAGTCGGTGCGCTTGCCCTTGACCTTCTTGCAGACGCCGGGTCCGCGGTCCGGGCAGGGGATCGTGCCGCGGAGTTTTTTGGCGCAGTCGGCGCTCTCCTCGCACTCCACCCCCGACGAGATGACGTCCCCGCCCGAGGGGCACGCTTCGCACCCCCCCTTGGACTTGGTGTCCTTCTTCAGGCGGTAGTTGCACGACGTCCCGCCGCCTCCGGCCCAGGCGACAGCTTGCTCGAGGAGCTGGTCTTCGATCCCGGAGCGCAAGCCGCCGTTGTTATAGCCGGGCTGGGCCAGATAGAGACCACCCAGGTAGACTGACCGTCCGTTCTCCTCCTGGTAGGCGACGGCGACCGAGTCGGCCTGGCCGCCCGCACGTCCAAGCCTCGTGGCGTTCTCATCCAGCGCCGTCGCCCATTCGAGGTTGTTTCCGTTGTAGTTGAACGACGCGATGCCGGCCGTAATCGGATGGCTGTCGTCCAGGATCTCCAGCGTTCCGCCGCGGCCTAGGAAGCGATACGGACCGTCAAGGAAGGGTGCGACGTAGTCGGCATCGAGCGCCATCTGACCCTGGTAAGTGTCGGTTCCATAGTTGTACCAGCCGACCGAGACCACGCCGCCACCCTGGTCCATCCACTCGCGGATGGCGGCGAACATCTGGGGCGTGTAGGCGGCCTGGCGATTGCCGCCGTCGCCCAGGATCACCGCGTCGTACTGGGCGAGTTCACCCGCCTCGTCGACGTCGGCAGCCCCCACCGCGGACGCCTCGAAGTCGAAAAACGTGTCGTCGTTGAGCTGGGCGGCGCAGTCCGGCCCAGTCATGTTCCCCCCGAACACGACGGCCACCCTCACCTGCGCCGACGCCGGCGTCACCCCTGCCCCCAGGCTGACCACCACTCCGAAAGCCAGTAACGATCGCCTCATCTGCCAGTCCTCCTGTACATGAACCAAGCCGGGCCGGCGACACGGCGTCGCTGGACATCCCCGGCCATGAGTCGATGGTACCGTTTTGCCACCTTCGATCCAACGGCGCCTCGACCCCCCGAGGGCGGACCGGAGATTGCGCGCCTCGCGCCGGCTATTGAGGGGCTGTTCCCTATCTTTCCGCGCGGAACGCCACTGCGTGTTAAAATAGGTAATATCGACGCAAAATTTGTCACAAAAACGCGCTTGCAGTGCGGTGGGGGCATTGGCATAATGCCCCGCCGTAAACCGCCGGGCGGTGGGCGGTCTATTCGCCCGGCAGACGAGCGCGGCATCCCCTGCCGGAGGTGCCTTGACGCGGTTTGCCTTTTGCCCTAGCGTTTTCGCTGATGGGCGGACCCAGGCGTTCCTGGACCGGCGCAGGCGCGGCACCGGCGCCCGGAGCGATTGAAGGTTCGAGAACGTACTGACCGGATTCCCAGTGGAGCGTGCGCGGTCGCACGCCCGATACGTTGATTGGACGACCCCGTACGATCGGGCGGCCGGGACGATGAAAGCACGGCTTCCCGCGTCTTCGCCTCGGCGTGCCTGGGTCAGAGTGTGGTTTTCCTTTCTAGAGGAGTTACCGTAATGCTCAGCTTGAAGAAGAAGGCGCTGGTTCTGCTGGCCACGGGTGGAATGCTCTTGGGCGGCGGCTGCAGCCTGGACGGCCTGCTGCGGAACGTCTGGACCGGCTTCGGCTACTCCATCGGCGCCCTGCCGGCGCAGGTGGTCACCGACCTGTTCCTGCAAGACATCATCGACAGTCTGACCGGCGGCGGCGACGGCGACGGCACAGGCGAATAGCCTCCCGGCGCTCGTTCCGGTGCCCTGTACGCGGGTCGTGCAGCCCGGATCGCCAAAGCTCGTCCACGAACGTGGATGCCACACCGCGGAGTTCCAGATGGAGGTCCGCGGTGTTTTCCTGCGCCCCGCGCCCGCAAGAGCGATGACCCGACGGCCGGCCGCCGCGGCCGCGGCGCCTCAATTCGCCATGATCAGTGACGCGAGGCAGAGGTAGACCAGCACCGACGTCACGTCGTTAAGCCCGGTGACCACCGGTCCGGACGCGATGGCGGGGTCGAAGCCCAGCGATCGGAACAGGAAGGGCAGGCCGATCCCCAGCGACGCCGCGACCAGAATGGCGCTGGCCATCCCCGCCCCCACGGCCGAGGCGATCCGGTGCGGATCAATGACCGCGCCCAGGCCGGGATCCAGCCGGTGGATCATCAGCGGCAGAAAGAACGCCACCAGGCCGGCGGAAACCACCGCCGCCGCGATCGCGATCAGCGACGCGATGGGCAGCTCCCGCCGCAGCACGCGGATCAGCCCCCCCCGGGAGACGTCGCCTTCCGCAAACCGGCGGATGACCACGGTCGAGATCTGGATGGCGGAGCTGCCGCAGGTGGCGGCGATCATCGGGACGAAAAAGCTCAGCGCCGTGTAGACCGTCAGCGAGAAGTGGGACTTCTGCCACGCCATCACCAGCCCGGTCACGGTGGTCACCGCCATGCACCCCATGATCCACGGCAGGCGGACGCCGGCCGCCCGGAAGACGGAACTGGTTTCGCGCTCGGCCGGGTCGGTGCCGGCCATGCGATACAGGTCTTCGGTCGCCTCTTCGCCCGCCACGTCCAGGATGTCGTCGTGCGTGATCAGGCCGACGAGCTGGCCCCGGTGATTCACCACCGGGATGTCCGGCAGATCGTACTTGCGCATCTGCTGGAGGACTTCTTCCTGGTCGGTGTCCACGGTGACGACGTGGGGGCGCGGATCGGCCAGGTCGGACAGACGCGCGTCCCGCGGGCTGGTCACCAGGTGGCGCAGCTCCACCGACCCGCTGAGGCGCCCCTCTGCATCGACGATGAACACCTCGTGCAGGTCCTCGCTGGGCGAGTAGGTGCGCACGTGGTGGACGGCGTCGCGGACCGTAGCATCCTGCGGGAGCTTGACGACGTCGGTCGTCATGATGCCGCCGGCCGAGTCCTCATCGTGCCGCAGCAGCGCTTCGATCTGGTCGGACTTGGCCGGCTCGATGGTCTGGAGCACCTGCCGGGTGCGGGCGTCGTCCAGCTCGCTGACCACGTCGGTGGCGTCGTCGGGCGGCAGTTCGGAGACGATCTCGGTAATCTTGCCGCCGTCGAGATCGTCGACCACGTCGCCGCGGACCGATTCGGGCAGCATGACGATCAGTTCGGCCGCGGTCCGGGCCGGCAGGGCGTAGATGATGCGCGAGCGATCCTCGTCGCTGAACAGCGGCAGCACTTCGGCCACGTCGGCGGCCTGCTCGCAGGTCAGAGCAGCGCCGAGGACGTCGTCCTCACCGACGGACAGCGCCGCCTTCAGTCGCGTGCGCAGATCTGGAACGGTAACGGCGTCCATGACGTGGCGGCCCACTCTCGTCCCGGCGGCAGGCGGTCGCACCAGCGGCCGGTCCGGCCCGGAATCGAGCCGGCCATTATGGATGGGCGCGGCCACCCTGCAAGGACGGATTGACGCGCCACGCTCCGTCCTTACGCTGTCCCTGGCTTCGCAGATCACGTTGGCACTGATCTTGCTTCGCCCTCTGCGACGGCAGGATGAGCGAAACAGGGGGACCGGCACGTGGCAATCAACGTTGTCCGACAATCCGACCTCGCAGGACAGGCGCTCCCCCCCGAGAGGGTCGCGGTGGTGGGGTATGGCAACCAGGGCCGCGCCCACGCCCTGAACCTGCGCGACTCCGGCTGGGACGTTGTCGTCGGCCAGCGGCCCGGTCCCGGTTTCGACCGGGCTACTGCCGACGGGTTCCGTCCGGTGGCCGTCGCAGACGCGGTGGCCGCGGCGGAACTGGTCATCCTGGGTCTGCCCGATGAGACCGCAGCCCTTGCCTACGAGAAGGAGATCGCCCCGGTGCTGCGGCCGGCGGCGGCGCTGGGGTTTCTGCACGGATTCAACATACGCTTCGGGTACGTCGCCCCGCCCGACGGCGTGGACGTGATCCTGGTGGCGCCCAAGGGGCCGGGCACGCTGCTGCGCTCGCTGTACCAGCGCGGGCTGGGGCTGCCGGCCCTCTTCGCCGTACACCGGGACGCCACCGGGCAGGCGCGATCGCGGGCGCTGGCGTGGGCGTCCGGCATCGGCTCAACGCGGGCCGCCGTCATCGAGACGACCTTCGCGGCCGAGACGGAGACCGATCTCTTCGGGGAGCAGGCGGTGCTCTGCGGCGGCCTGACGGCGCTGACGCGGGCGGCGTTCGAGACGCTGGTGGAGGCGGGATACGAACCGGAGTTCGCCTACGTCGAGTGCGTACACGAACTCAAGCAGATCGCCGACCTGCTTTACGAGCGGGGCCTGACCGGGATGCGCGAACGCATCTCGAACACCGCCGAGTACGGCGACCTGACGCGAGGACCGCGGATCGTGGACGCGCGGGTGCGCGGCGAAATGAGGCAGATACTGGCGGAGATCCGTAGCGGCGCGTTCGCCGAGGAGTGGATGAGCGAAGTGCGCTCGGGCGAGCGAAGGTTCCGGCAACTGCACGACGCCGACGTGGACACGGCCTACGAGCGCGCGGGGTGCGCGGTGCGGGAATGGATGCCCTGGCTCCGAGAAACGTCGAATGGCGAATGACGAATGTCGAATGTCGAATGCGGGAGTCGCGCCTGACACCGGGTGTTCATGTGCGCAGGATCGGCTTCAGAGCTGGTGTCCTGCGCGGTTCTTCATTCGACATTCGACATTCATCATTCGACATTTGGCTCTGAGGATACGCCCATGCAACCCTTCGCCATGGCCTTGCTCCTGATTTCCGCCTTCGGCGCGTTTGCCTGGTCGGCGCGTCGGCGCTGGCAGTTGATGCGGGTGGGGGCGCCCGAGGCGCGCTTCGACCGGCCCGGCGAGCGGCTCAGGCTCACGTGGGAATACGCCCTGCGCCAGCTCCGCATGACGCGTTATCCGCTGGCGGGCCTGGCCCACCGGGTGATCTTCGCCGGGTTCGTCGTGCTGCTGCTGCGCAGCGTCATCCTGTGGGGGCGCGGGTTCAGTCCGGAGTTCAACCTGCTGCTGTTCGGTCCGGACCAGTTCCTGGGCAAGATCTATGGATTGGCCAAGGACGTGTTCGTATTGCTGGTGCTGGCGGGCACGATGGTGTTCTTCTACTACCGCCTGGTCGCCAGACCCGCCCGTCTGACGCACAATCTCGACGGCATCATCATACTGGCCATTATCGCCGTGATGATGCTCGCAGACGTGCTGTATGATGGAGCGAGCTTTGTTCGGCGGGCACGGGCCGACGCGGGCGCGGGCGAGCCGGCCTACGTGTTCCACGCCTGGGAGCCAGCGGGCAGCGTCGTGCAATACGCCGTCGCCGGCGCGTCGGACGGCGGCGTGGGGGTGCTCCAGCACCTGGGATTCTGGACGCACTCGGTGCTGGTGCTGCTGTTTCTGAACCTGCTGCCCTATTCGAAGCACTTCCACGTCATTACCGCAATTCCCAACGTCTATTTTCAGAATCTCCATCCTCCGGGCCGGCTGCCGCCCATCGAGGACCTCGAAGGCCGGCTGGAGCGGGAGGAGACCCTGGGCGTCCGGCGGATCACGCAGTTCAGTTGGAAGGCGATCCTGGATTTCTACACCTGCACCGAGTGCGGCCGGTGCAGCGACCATTGCCCGGCGACGAAGACCGGCAAAAAGCTCTCGCCCAAGCACTTCACCGTGGACCTTCGGAACTTC
>QZJT01000015.1 GCA_003597935.1 Phycisphaerales bacterium
TCGCCGCAGCGGGAGACTACCCGCCGGTAAAGGCGTTCTGAAATCGGGCAAAGTCACCCAGGTCCACGTCGCCGTCGTGGTCGATGTCCAGGAAACGGCAGTTGCACAGGCCACGGACGCGGCCCGGACCGGTCATACATTCGGCCAGCGCCCTGTAGTCGACGCGGTCCACGTCGCCGTCGAACTCCGAGTCGCCGGTGCGCACCCGACGAAGGAAGCGGACGCCTCCGCCGAGGATGCCGTTCCCGGCGGTGGTGCGAACCACCGCCTCGGTCCAGTTATTGATGTCGCCGAGCGTGTCTTCGATCGGATCGTACGTCAGCCGATAGAGAACGGGCTCACCGCCCACAATCCTGTACAACCACCAGTCCAGCGCCTCGGTTTCGAGGTCCCATCGGTTGAAGATGATGTCGCCGAGATCGTTGACGCTCGGGCCGGTTCCCCAATCGGCGATGAGGGTCGTTTCGCCATCCAGCCAACTCTCAACACCCAGAGGGGAAGACCACACCACCTGGGTTCGATTGCTGATGTCAGAAAGTTGCCGCTGCGTCGCCTCGCTCGGGAGCAGCGTGATTTCGCCGTTCGAGTACAGCGGTATCTCGCTGACCCACGGGCCCTGGCAGAAGTCGAACTGGGTCCAGGTCACCTCCTCGCGGTCGTTAAGCCGAACGGCCTGCTCATAGAAACCGTTGCGTGTCAGGCGAGTGCGCCTGCCGTCGTGAAACAGGAAAACGTTTGACTCCTCCGCGCATCCCATGCGCTGAAACACGGTCGCCGCCACCACGCCGTTGTTGTTGATGGACGGGTAGGCGCCCCGCCCCAGCTTGGTGGTGCGCCGGTTCTCCAACAGCACGAGGCGCTCCGACTCGAAGTCGTTGACGATGCCGGTCATGTAGACGATCGTGCCGTGGTCGTTGATGTCCGGCGCCGGGATGTGGCCCTTGTTCTCCCGAACGATCTCGCGGATCGACCCGTTATCGTACAGGTAAAGGACCCAGCCGTGGTCACCTTCATTCAACTTCTTGCCGAACACGACCTGCCCGCAATTGTTGATACGCGGGACGTCCGTAAATCGCTCCGAGAAACCGAACTCCACCAGTTCGAACCCCTCAGGCAGGTTGACCTGAGCGTGGGCTACGCTTGCCCAGCCCAGCCAGGCACCAGTACCGAACACCGTCAATGATCTGAATCTGTGCTTCACGACCGAATATCCTCTGAGTTCCGCCCCGACGCCGACCCGAGGGCGGACGTGGACCGAGCGACTTTCGGGCCGCGGCGGGTGCATCGACCCGCCGCCGCCCGTTGCGATTTCAGAACTTCACGTTCACGGTACGCCGGGGATGCGACAGTGCCGCCCCCCAGCGTCATCTGTATCGTTTGCGAGCGCGGGCATGACCCGGCCCGCTCCGCCGCGTCAGTTGGTCTTGATCCGCGCTGCTGCGGTGGCCGTGACGATCGTCCGCTCCGAGTTGGCGCCGCTGATGATCACGCTCGATCCGGTAATCGTCGTCGTGGTTTCGCCGACGCCCTGGAACGTCGGTCCGCCTTCGCTGCCGTCGTTGGCGATCGAAATCGAGTCGACCGTCTCGTCGCCGGGCACGTCGATGGTGTCGTTCCACTCAATGATCGCATCGTCGTCTGTGGTACTGGGGTACGACGTCGGATCGCAGAACGCGCCACAGTCCCAGTTCTCGTGGTTGTCCCAGCGGTTGTTGGCGCCACCGCCCGTCCAGTCATACGTGGCCCCGGCCGCGGCGCCGCCGCCGGCCAGCAGCGACATCACCGTCTTCTTCAGCGTCTTTCTCTTCATGGTGTATCGATTCATTTCTCAATTCCGTCACTGTACCGCGCCGGCCCGGCGCCGATCCAGCGTGACGGGCGCATCTGTAAACATCAACGATGCGTGCCGTCCGACAGCCCGGGCCTCCACCCCCCGCGCGCAGCGCCTTCGCGCCCAGGCGAGGGACTGTCATCCGAACACACCCGCTGCGCCCGCGCGGTCCACGTGCTGAGGCCGCAACGGCTGTCCGGACGTTGAAGAGGTCAATCGTCGGTCAGTGAGATTTCGGGGGCGCCCTGATACGCGCACAACGCCAGCGGCGTAGCGGCGTAGCGGCGTAGCGGCGCAGCGGCGCAGCGGCGTAGCGATGGGGTTGTCACGATGCGTGCCTCCCGGCCGCGGAACCCAAAGCCGCGATCCTCCCGCATCCCAAGAAGGACTCGAGCCGCCCGGCCCGACGCGCCACTACCCGAATCCTTACAGGATGATTCTACGACGTCACGAGTGTCCGGTCAAGACGTTTTCCCGTTTTTTTTCGGAACTTCACCGCCGGCTGCACGACCCACTCCGCGCCACGTTCTTGAATCGGCGCGGGCAACGCCCCCAGCGAACCGCGGGCCGCACGCCCGCGCGGATGCTCTGATCGGCACAGGGCCACGAATCACGCACGGCGATCCACCGCGAGCCTTGCGGCCTGAGGCGCGCGAGCCCATCCGACTCCTGCTCCCCGACCTGGATCGCCGCCAGGCGTCCGCAACCGCCAGGCTGGAGCCGGGCGGCCGCAGGGGCGCCCGGCATTCCTGTCGCGCCTGCGCCGATCCGCCGCTCCCTGCCCGGATCAGTGCGGCTTCGGAAAGAGGCTTAGGCGCGATAGAATGCGGCGTGGCCGCCGACGGGGTCGGGCGAGATGAACGCGCCGCGCGCCGGCGGGCGGATTCGAGGAGGGTCTACCATGGACATCGTTCGTCGAAACGGTCTGATGCTGCTCCTGGCGGCCGCGACCACCGCCGCCGCTTACCCCACTGCGGCGGAGGTCATCCGCGTCCCGCAGGACCAGCCCACCATCCAGCGCGGGATCGACGTGGCGCAGAACGGCGACACCGTGCTGGTCGCCGACGGGGTGTACACCGGTATCGGCAACCGGGACGTCGACTTCCGCGGCAAGGCGATCACCGTCGAATCGGAGAACGGCGCGGACGCTTGCACGGTCGATTGCCAGCGGCTCGGGCGAGCCTTCATCTTCCAGTCCGGCGAGACGCGCGATGCGGTGCTGCGCGGCTTTTCCATCATCAACGGCGATACCGGCGCCCGGCGGGAGTTGGGCGGCGGCGTCACCTGCTTCAACAACGCCAGCCCGACCATCGAAGGGTGCGTCTTCGACGCCAACACCGCCGGGATCTACAACGGCGGCGCGCTCTACTGCGGGCCGGGCAGTTCGGCCCTGGTGCGCGGCTGCGCCTTCCGCCGCAGCACCAGCGGTGGCGGAGCCGTCTTCTGCGACCGCGGCGCCGCCCGCTTCGAACACTGCACCATCGAGGAGAACACCTGCGGCATCGGCGGCGGGGTCTTCTGCAGCAACGCGGCTCCGGTCTTTTTCAACTGCCTGATCGTCAACAACGTCGCCACCGACGGCAATTACGGCGGCGGCGGCGTCATGCTCAACGCCGGGGCCAATCCCGAGTTCTACAACTGCACCATCAGCGGCAATCGGGCCAACCTGGGCGGCGCGTTCTTCCTCAACCGCGACAGCAACCTCGTCATTCAGGACTGCATCCTGTGGAACGACGTCCCCAACGAGATCCAGATCGCCCAAGGCACGCCGGACGTGACCTACAGCGACGTGGAAGGCGGCTGGCCGGGCGAGGGCAACATCGACCAGGATCCGCTCTTTGTCGTCGGCCCGTTCGGCGGCTACTACCTCTCACAGCGCTCGGCGGGCGAGCCGCAGGACAGCCCCTGCGTCGACGCCGGCAGCGACACTTCGCAGGCGATCGGGCTGGACGATCGCACGACGCGCACCGATCAGGTCGGCGACGCGGGGCTGGTGGACATGGGCTATCACCATCCCACCGGCGGCGGCCCGGGCCAATGCGACCTGATCCGCAAGGTCAAGGCCTCCTGCAAGGGCCGCCAGGCGCCGTTCAAGATCAAGGCCAAGGTCAAGTCGAGTCTGCCGGAGGGGACGGTGCTCACGCTGGTCCTGGACGGCGATCGGAAGGCGGCAGCCGTCGTGGACCGCCGCGGCAAGGCCAGGGCGACCTTCCGCAACGTCGAAGCCGGAGCCCACGAGGTGTGCCTGCGGGAATGCCCGGGGGATTGCGGGCAGACGGATTGCTGACTGAATGGCGAATGGCGTATGGCGAATAACGAATGCAGAAGGGCGCGGTTCATCCGCGACTACTCCTCAATCTGAATCGGCGCATACACGTGTACCGGCGGATTGACGCCGTCGGTGATCGAGACGCGCACGTACAGCGGATAGGTCGGATCCTCGAACAGCACGTCCGGTTCCGCGCTGGCGCGGACGTCCATCGCCTCGAACTCGCCCATTTCCACGTCGATCTTGTCCAGCAGGGCGGTGCGTTCGAAGTCGATGTCCTCGATGTCGTCGTCGTCCGGGTCGTCGTTGATGTCGAGCAGAACGTAGACGGTGACGTCCGAGTCGGCGTCATAGGGCGTGTTCTCGCTCGGCTCATCCTCGGTCGGCTGGAGCGTCAGGAAGACGACGTATCCGCCGCCCGGATCGGTTTCGAGGCGGGCGCCGACGACGGCGATGCTGGGCGGAGCGCCGACGGGTCCGCCGGCGTTGTCGTTGTCCTCCACTTCGTTGGCGTTGCCGTTGTCCGAAGGGCGGTTTTCAGCCGGGTCGTTGTCGGCGGGTTGATTGGCGTTGGGCTGGTTGTCGGACGGATCGTCGCCGGTCACCGTGCAGGAGGCCGGCGCGATCAGCGCCGGCAGCACGGCACACAGCTTCAGGGTGCGGAGCAGAGTCATGGAGCGTCTCCCGGAGATGGAATCGAGGCATGGAAAGCGTCAAGGTCCCGCGCGCCAGCCGGTAGGGGCAGCGTTCAGGGAGCGGCCGCCGCGGCGCCGCAGCGCCCGCCCGCTCCCTCCATGATTCGCCCCAACCAGACGCCGGTCAAGAGCGCTCCGGCGGTCACGCGGTCACTCCTGCGGTGCGACCTCCTCCCCGAAGTGCCGGCCCAGCGCCGTCAGGTACTGCTCCATGGTCTTGTGGTAGCCGAAAGCGAATCGGGCCATGAATCGGAAGATGGCGCTTTTGATCTCGCCGTCTTCGGTGATGCGCAGCTCGGCCCCGCCCTCGACGGGCGTGATCTCGTAGGTCCAGGTGCCGCCGAAGGGGAGTTTCTCGTCGTTGATCCTGCCCACCATCCGCCGCGGCCGGTCCCACTCGAGCACCGCCAGCGGCAGCGGGCCGGTGCGCGTGTGCTCGATCCAGACGGGCAGGCCGTTGTCGTCGGGCAGCCGCTCGACGCGCTGGACGCCCGGCCGCCAGGTGGGCATGGCGTCGAGGTCGGTGATCATCGTCCAGATGCGCTCGGGCGTCTGGCGATAGAACGCCTTCCGCGTGGCGACGTGGCGGCGCGGGACCATCATCCCGACAACCTGCACGATGACGGCGACGGCGATGAGCACGGCGACGGCGATGAGGGTGATCTTCAGCATGGGGGGTCTCCGGTGACGAAGGGAGGGTCGAACAGGGGCCGGCCGGGCTTCAGCGTTCATCTCGCACGGTCCTCCTTCCTTCGGACGCGGCCCGTGCGAGCAGCGCCAGCCCCTCCAGGCCGCGCCGCCGGTCGCCGGGCGTGAGCCGGCGCAACAGCGCCTCGATCCGCCGGGGGTCGAGCACGGTGCTGGCCTGCTTGATGCGAACGCCCGCCTCCGTCAGCACCACGTGGACGCGGCGGCGATCGGCCGGATCGCGCACGCGGGCGACGTATCCCTGGCGCACCAGCCGGTCGAGGGCCAGCGACGTGGTGGAGGCGGTCACGCCCATGTGGGCGGCCAGTTCCCCCACCCCGGTCGGTTCGACGTCGTCCAGGTGGTCGAGGATCGACGCCTGGTGAGCGCTGAGGACCTGCCGCGTCCTCGGGTCCTTCACGTGCCGGGTGTGGCAGGCGAAGAAGATCCGCGGATAGAGGTCCATCAGCCGCTTGACGTCGTCCCTGACCGTCACGGAGGAAGTCTACCCGATTTACTTTGCTTTGTCAAATCAAAATATCTACAGCCGCCGCTTCCGGTCCGTGGGGGCTTGGGGTGTTCAACCGAAGCAGGATCACCGGCCGTCGAGCTTCGCCCAAAGCCGGCGCGCCCGCTCAGCGGCAGTGCGCCTTGTCGGACAGGCCGCACTCCACGACGGAAGCCCGGTGCCGGCCAGGCGCTGCCGGGCACCAGGACACCACCGCCTTGCCCCGTCCGTTGGTCACCGCCTGGCGCTCATCGCTGCCGTCGAGCAGGAAGGTGACGGTCCGCCCCGGCGTCGCCCCGCGGAGCACCGCCCTGAAGCGGTGGCCGCACTCTTTCGCCCGGCAATTCGACCGCAGGCGTTCATCGCCGTCGCAGGCCCTCACGCTCAGCGATGCGGCCTGCACGCCGCCGATCAGTTGCAACCGCTCCGACGACAGCGCTACGGCGTCGGTCTGGCCGACGGTGACCGACATCGTCAACGCGCTGCCGGCCAGGGTCGCGGCCCCACCGTCGATGCTGACGAACTCGAGCGTGTGCTCGGCGGCGTGTGCGTCAGCGGCGCCGACGGCGGCCGTCACGAGCGCGGAAAGCACAGTGAAGAATCGACGCCGCTGCAACGCTGGCGGCCGCAGGCTGCTCCGAGACTCCGCGCGGGCTGAAGCCCGCGGCTCGCTGGTGGGCGCCGACAGGGGCCGGATGCTCAGGCTCCCAACGCCGGCCCGTGTCGATTCCATGGCTCTCATCACGGTGTACCTCCCTCAAAGCCCGCACTTCCGCCGGAGATCGACGGCAGAATGGGCGCCGATGCCTCTTCCATCGCCCGTCGGGCGGCATCGATCCCGAATTCGTCCGGCAGGCCCCAGGCCGCCGGGTGCAGGTAGAGGCCGCGCTCGATGTCCGGCTTGTCGACTTCCACTTGGATCCGGTTCGCGTTGGCGTACGGATCGTGACGCACGCCCGTGACCTGCCACGACACCTCCACGTTCGCCTCGCTGGTGCGGATGGTGAATCGGTTGCCCTCGATGCGCTGCACCACCTTCGCCTGGACGAATGTGTCGCCGTCCGATTCGTCGATGACGGTGAGCTGGTAGCGGAAGTCCCGGTTGAGCGCCTCGAACCAGTCGGGCAGCGTGATGACGGCGTAGCCGTGCTCGTCGGTGACAGCGTTGCCGTTGTAGATGTTCATCATGTCCGGCGATTCGACGAACGAGTGATAGAGATACTTGTTCTCCGGGTCGAGCGGGTGGTCGATCTTAAATGACCCGCCGCCCTTGCTGAGATTGCCGGTGATCTCCACGTCGCCGTTCACGAACAGCGCCAGCGCCGCCGCCAGGTGGCGGATGAACGCCACCGGGGCGCCGTTCTCCGTCTGGGCCGAAACCTGCAAGCGCGGCGAGTTCACCGAACCCTCTGAGATTTGCACGATGCTCGTCACGATGTTGTTGATGAAGTTGAACGCGCCTTCGGCGAAGAGCGGAATCACGGTCGATATGCCGTTCTTCGAGATGGTCAGGCGCGTCGTCGCCACGTTCCCGTCGAACTCGCCGATGGTCAGGTCCTGCCCGGGAGGCGTGGCGATGTCGAGTTTATTGTCGGCCGGATCGTTGATCTTGAACGCGACCTCGGTTCCGTTGACGGGATTGACCAGAAGCGCCACGTTGGGCAGGGCCAGATCGCCGAGGCCGACCGTGCCGGCGCCCGTGTACTGCACCACCGGTGTGGTCGTCTGTCCGTCCGTCACCGACACGACGTAATTGCCCAGCGAGGAATAGGTAACGCCGCCCGCGCTGCCCGTCTGGACAAGTCCGTCCAGTGCCAGATCGCCGCAGACGTGGACGTCGCCGCAGAACTCCGCGTCGCCGGTGGCGCCGTCGATTCTGGCGGTGGTGTTTCCCTCGGCGCCGAACTGCGCCGTCGTGTCGACGCGGATCGAATCGAACCGCCCGTTCCCCCCCCCGCCGCCGGGCGGGTCGATCCACTTGGTGCCGGTGGCGGTGGCTGAGAGAATGTCTCCCTCGTCGCCCTGGAAGTTGTCGCTGTCGAAGTAGTGCTTCTGGACGTGCAGCCCGTCGCCGCCGGTGACGATGAGCGTGTGGCCGGCGCCTTGGTTTTCGACGTTCAGCGCCCCGCGCGGGTCGGCAGTGTTGCCGGTCATGTCGCCGATGCGGCCGAGCAGCGAGTCCACCAGCACGGCCGGCCCGCCGCCGGCGTTGCTGATCAGGGCGGTCGAGAAGTCGGCGTCATTGCTGCTGGCCTGGACCGCCCGTTTTTGGGCCCGGGCGACAACGGCGGTGGCGTCGTCGCCGTTCACCAACGCATCGACGGCAATGCCGCTTGCACCGTTGGCCGTGGCTTTGATGGCGATGCCATTGGCGCCCACGGCCGTGGCCCGCACCGCGTGACCCTGCTCGCCATCGGCATGAGCATGAACGCCGATCCCGGTCGCGCCTCTCGCCCCACCAAAGACGCCCTGGCCGGCGTCGCTCTCGGCGAACCCCGCGACCGCCGCGCCGGCGCCGTTCCGGAGGAATACGGTGACGGTATCATCGTCGCCCGGCGAGCCGCCGTTCTCCGGGTCGACGACGACCGTCGCTTTGATGCTCGTCTGACCCGTCGGCGCCACGAGGAACTTCGGATCCTGCTCGTTCGGAACGACGACGCCTTCCGCGAAGACCTTGCGGTCGGCCCACAGCGTTCCAACCCCGGTGCTGGAAAGTACCTGGCCTGACGTGCCGGGCGACCCCAGGCTGTCGTGATAGCGGCCCGCGATGGTTGCGTCGCCGACGGCGATGATCGAACCGCCGACGCTGACGCTGAACACGGGATTGTCGCCGCTGGGATTGACGGAAAGGATGCCGCGCGCTTCCGTGTCGCCGGTTGCCGCGTCGACGGTGAACTTGAAATCGCCGATGACCAGATCGCCCTTCGCCCGGATCCCGCCGGTCGCGCCGTCGACGACGATCTGCGGATCGTTCGGGTTTGGGCCGAAAAGACCGACATCGGCGACGGTGATGCTGTTGAACTTCGGATCATCGCTGAGCACCGGCGGGTCGATCCACCTGGTGCCGTTCTCGGTGGCTGAAAGGATATCGCCGGGGTCGCCTTGGAACCCGTTGCTGTCGTGGTAGAACCGTTCGACCGAGAGGCCGTCGCCGCCGAGCACTTCCAGCGTGTGATTGACGCCGTCGTTGGTGATGGTCAGCGCCGCGGCGGCGTTGGACTTGCCCCTCATGGTGCCGATGCGGCCGGAACTCGAAGCGAATTCGATCGCTGGGCCTTCCTGTCCGTTGACGGCCTTCAGTGCGGGGCGTGTGATGCTGACGCTGTCAGCGATGACCGCGATGCCCTGTGTCGTCCGTGCCTTCAGCCCGGTGGCGTCGTCGAAGGCGGCGGCCAGAATCGCCTGCGAATCTGCACCACCGCCCAACTTGCCGGCCGTGATCGCAGAGCCGTTGGTCCCGCTATGGATGGCGTCAATCGCCGAGCGGCCGCTACGATTCGTCTGGACGGAGATCGCGTCGCGGTCCGGGCGCGGTGAACCGCCCTCCTCGTCAATGACCGTCAGCGACGCCTGGATCCGCGTGTCACCGCTGGCTGCGACCTGAAACTTCGGGTCGAGATCGTTGGGAACGAACAGGCCGGTGGGAAACTCATTCACGTCGATCCAGACCGTGTCCGTGCCGGTCGAGGAGAGGACCTGACCCGGTTCGCCGGGCTGGTCCGTTCCGTCGCGCATTTCGCCCCGAACCCGCGTGGTCCCGGCCAGCGTGATCTGGCCCACGCCCCGTTCCACGGTGAAGAGCGGATTCTCGCCGCCGCCGGCGAACAGATCGCCGATGACGTTCAACGACTCTCCGTCCTGATCGAACAGCGGTTTCCATTCGGTGCCGGAACCGGTGGCCGTCAGCACCATGCCGAAGCCGCCCGCCAGGTCGAGGCTGTCGAAGAAGGCGCCGGTCACGTGCAGGCCGCGCGTGACGGTGGTGTCGCCCGTGCCGTGACTGACGCTGAACAGCGGTGTCACGGGGTTGACCGGGTCGGTCACGTTGAACGTTCCCCGAACGGACGCCCGGCGGGTTGGACCATCGGCGAGAAGAATGGGGTTGTTCGCGTCGCCCGCCACCAGCGTTGTCCTCGATCGCAGCTTAGCGGCCAGCAGGTCGCCGCCGAACGTACCGTCGTCGGTAACGAAGAGCTTCTTTTCGAGTTTGGCATCGCCCTTGACGGTCGCCCCTGCCTCGACCGTGAGGTTTCCGCCGACGGTTGCGTCGTCGCTGAGCGCCAGACCGCTGGCCGTCAGCGTGCCTTTCGACAGGACGCTCCCCGTGGCCGCGTCCACCTCGAACGTCGCCTCGCCGGGCGCTCCACCGGCCGGGCCGACCCGCAGGTGCCCGCCGACCGTCAGCGCCACGCCGTTGAGCGCCACGTTCTCCACCGTCAGCGTCGGTTGCTGCTCATCGTCGAGCGTCAACGCCAGCGGAACCGTCACGCTCGACGCGCTGGCGGCGCGCTGCGCGTGCAGTGCCTCGGGCGCCGGCGTGATAGGGATGCGCTGCTGGAGCGTCTCGAAGGGCCGCTGGTTCTCGGGGTCGTGGGGATTGCGCACGGCCACCTCCAGGAACAGGTCCCGGCCGTCGAACTGCGGGCCGAAATCGAACTGCCAGTTCAGCAGCCCCTCCGCCACGGCCACGTTGTCCACCTGCACCGTCGGTCCCACCGGGTTGCCGTCCGGATCGAACAGCGCTCCGCGCAGATCGACGGCGCCGCTGACCGGCCGGCCGTCCTCTTTCAGCACGGCCTGGAGCGTGAACGCGGTTCCCACGTCCGCACGCACCGGCGCCAGCCCCACCGCGACAAAGAGCACGGACATGACAACGAAGTGTCTTAGCACAAGTCGCACGGCCTTGCTTGCCATTTTCATGATCTCCTTCATCAATCGGCCCTCGACGCCGAACAATTCGCTGCCGCCAGCGACGGGCGGATGCAGAGAAGCATCGGCCAACATCCGCAACCGAAAACCCGTGGTCGACCGGGACGATGCACGGGTGCACTCCGGGATCAGGGACCCGTGAACACCGTTGCCAGCGAATCGAAATCGGCCAAGTCCACATCGCGGTCACCGTCCAGGTCGGCGCCGGCGAAGTCTTCAGGGTCGCAGCCCTGCGGCGGTTCGGTGACGTTCGGACCGGCCATGCACGGCGCCCAGCGGCGGTAGTCGTCCAGGTCCACGTCGCAGTCGCCGTCGAAGTCGCCGGGCGGAAAGAGGCCAAGGCCGGTCACTTCCAGCGTCACGTCGTCGGGGTTGTAATGCACGATGAAATCGAAGCCGCAGGGCGTGATCACCTCGGCGAACTCGCCGACGTTTGACGCAAAGGTCATAATCTGAAACGTGTCTCCCACCTGCGGCTCGAAACCGTCGATCAGGCGAATGTCCAGCGTGCCGTCCAGCATGGCGGCGCCGGTTACGATGAGGTGGTCGTACTCGGTACCCTGCTGCCGGCCGGCCAGCTCTATTTCAAGCGTACCGCCGGATTCCTGTTCGTAGTCGCCTTCGAGCGTGAGAACGCCGGGTGACAGGCCCGGGGCGACGGTGCCGCCCGAGAGTTTGAGCCGTGCCATTTTCACGCGCGACCCTTCGATTCGTCCGTTTGCGACGGTCAGCGGGTTCGTAAAGCGGACGAGTCCGCCGGGGGCAACGGAGAGCAAACCGGTGATCATCGCGAATTGCTGGGAGAAGACGAGCGTACCGCTCATGCACCGCACGGTACCCCGATTCTCGACGTTGACATCGAAGGTGACACTGGTCGTGTCCCCAATCTGCTTCACCAGGGTTCCGTCGTTGAACACCGTCGCAGTGGGGTTGTTGGGGTCGAGGGAGAAAGTCAGGTTCGCCGAGCCTGAGCCGACGTCGAAGGTCGCCCCCGGGTGGTTGAAGAACTCGGCCGCGCTGCCACCCACGAGGGCGCCCTGATTCCAGTTCACGCGTCCGCGGTTGCTGAAGACGCGATTATCCAGCGTCTTGGAGCCCGCGCCGTCGATGATGGCCAAACCGGTCACGATCGTGTCCCCGCGATCCCTCATCACGCCCCCGGTCCACCGCAGATTGGCGAGCGAGAGTTCCCCCAACCCCACAATACGGCCGGAGAGAAACTCGAATGGATTCGGAACGGCTACATTCCCTGCAACTTGCAGGATCGACCCCAGCACGCGCACGGTGCCGTTGCCACTGAAGGAAGTACCGCTCTGAAGGGTATATGAGACATCGGCGACTGGGCCGAACTCCAGCACGCCGCCCGTCACGTTCCATCGCGCCCGACTGAGCCCCAAGGAACTGATGCGCAGCACCCCCTGTTCCACGTCGACGCTGCCGGCGCTGTTAAGGAATCCGAACCTCCCGCTCACCGTCGTGAGGACATTCGTCGACTTGCGCACCGTGCCCCGGTTATCGAAAAACGTCACGGGTGTCCCCGACATGCTCCGCGCCACCGGCGTCCGGATGTCCAAGGTGCCGGTGTGGGTCCACAGACAGCCCTCGGAAAGCCCGAGGTCTCCATCGTTCCAGAACACCGCCCCCTCGGTATCCATGCGGCGTACCGCCAGGCTCTTGTCGTCCGCTCCGGAAAGCTCCGCGTCGCCACTCACCACCATCCGGCCCGCGCCGTTCACCTGCCCGGCGAGCCAGCGAAGCAGAGTCTGCACCTTAAGCTCACCGGCGGTTGAGATGCTGGCCGGGGAGCCCGCCAACTCCACGTTATCCGCGACGACGTTTCCGCCGACGTCGGCCACGCCGGTGGCCTCGATCACCAAGAACCCAGGCCCCGCGAACTTCGCGGGCTCATTTACGACCAGCCTTCCGGACGGGACGGTCACGTCCTGGTCCGCGGCGATGCTGAAGTTAGCATCCGCGCTTCCGCCGCCGGTCAGCACCAGCCTTCCCGCCGCGACGTCGACGGTTCCGCCGAGTTCCACCGCCACACTCACGTCGATCGTCGCCAGGTTCTGAATGTCGATGCTCCCGCTGTTGGCGAACTCGCCGCCGGCGCCGGTAACCTGCAACGACGCGTCGAGATGGAGCACGCCGCCGCTCGCATTGTTGAACTGCGCGGTGTCGCTCAAAGTCAACTGGCGCCTGGTGCCTGAGTAATCAAGCGTGCCGCGATTGATGAACGTCCCGTCGCCGGACAGACTGATGACCCCGGCCGACCACGTCGTGGATCCGAGGATCTCCAGATCATGTGCGTCAACCTCCCTCGCCCCGGTGCTCGACATGTTGAGGCTGCCGGTCACGCGCGTCAGGCCGAAGCCCGTGAGCGTGCCCCGGTCCCACTCGAATTGCTGGATGTCGAGTCGGCCGTCGACCTGCACCGGCGTGCCGGCACTGCCCGTAAGCTCGAAGCGCTCCGGACTGACCGTGACGCCCTGCGCAATGACTAGCCGTCCCAGGCCGGACTTCTGATAGAGGCCCGCGCCGCTCAGGCTCGTCCCCTCCTGGAGCGTGAACGTACGATTGGCGGTGAGCGTCGCGAAATCGAGAGTCGCTACGTCGGCGACGTTGAACGACGCCGTACTCTCGCCGCCGCCGTCCAGGCGGAACGTGCCCGACTGCACCGTAAGACCGCCGTGGTTCTCGAACTCGGCCTGCACGATGAAGCGCCCGGCGGCATCCCGGCGGGTGACGGGACCGCTGCTGATCCAGCGGTTCGTCAAGCCGCTGGAGGTAATGAGGGTCCCGTCGTTCGGTACGCGGATCGTCACCGCTCCCTCCGTCTCCAGCGTCGCGCCATTGGTCAGCGAGAAGCCGCGGCTTGCCCAGTCGATCGGGCCGCGGAACGTGAGCGTGCAACCGTTCAGCCCGCGCCCCCCGCCGCCGAATGTGCTCGATCCCGTCACCTCCGAGTCGGGGTGGCAGACGATCGTGCTGCCGAACCTCTCACCCCAGGTGAACGGCCCGCCGATGGTCAGCAGACCGTTCACGGTGAACGTGCCGCCGTCGAGCGTGAACTCGGCCAGGTCGGCGTTTCCGCCGACGGTGAAGGGGGAGCCGCTCAGCTTCCGGAAAATGCCGGTCGAGCTGAGGTTGAAGACGTTGACAATGGCGGCGGCGACGACCTGCACGGTGGCGCCGCCCAGGTCTACGTCGTCGTTGGGGCCCGGCAGCGGCCGCGGACACGATGGGCCGGGCCCGAAGTCCCAGTTATTCTCAAATATCCCGCCGCCCTGATTGCAGCACGTATGCCAGTTGGTGTCGCCGCAGCTCCCGTCCCACGTGACCTGGGCCCACGCCGGCCCGGCGGAAGCGAGGCCGACCGATAACGCCGCCGGCCATGCCATCATCCATCGCATGCGCTTCGCCGCACGGCCCCTGCCGATACGAGTCTCAAGACCGCTCATAGGCTGCCGTCTTCCTTCAAGAGGGCCTGAAGCGTAAAGGCGGTGCCGAGGTCGGCCCCCACAGCCGGCGTCACCATCACAGCAGCCGCGATCGCCAGGCGTTCGAGCGAGAACTTTGCCTTTGTCGTCCCCATGTTCCGTTACTCCAGCATTGACACCGGGTGTCTCGCCATTCCCACCGAGCGGGGGCGCTCCGGCCGACCCATCATGTATTGCACGCGACGGGACGGTCTTTCTCACCTGGAGGGGACGCAGCGTCCGCAAACCACCGGTGGCGCCGCTCGATGAGGCCCGCGAGGCGGTCCGCCGGCCGCCACGGGCGCGCCCGCGGGATCGCCACGCTCCAGCCTGGCGGCAGGGGGAAAAGCGTTCCCTGCTTGAAACCGCATTCACCAGGAAACTCCGCCCGGGCTGACCTGCCTGCCGGCAGACAGGAGCCATGCGGCTCGCTGAGAGACGCCGCGCGCAGTGTCACGCACCCCCTGCTGCCGCTATCTCGCGCTGCCACTGGGCAGCGAGCGCAGGCGCCGTTACCTTTTCGTCATGAGCGCGTCGCCGATCCGTCTGGCGGTGTTGATCTCCGGAGGGGGCCGGACGCTCATCAATCTGCACCAGCGGATCGACAGCGGCCGCCTCGACGCCCGGATCGCGGGCGTGATCAGCTCCCGCGCCGCCGTGGCCGGCGTGGCGCGGGCGCGCGAGGCCGGCCTGCCGGTCGAAGTCGTGTCGCGCAGAAAGCTCGACGATGACGCGTTTCAGCACTGCCTGACGGACGCGGTCGTCCGCCTCGAGCCGGATCTGGTCTGCATGGCCGGGTTTCTCTCACTGTGGCGTATCCCGGACGCCTTGCACAGCCGGGTAATCAACATCCATCCCGCTCTGCTGCCGGACTTCGGCGGACCGGGCATGTACGGGCTGCGCGTCCACCGGGCCGTGCTGGACGCCGGCCGCGCGGAGAGCGGGTGTACCGTCCACTACTGCGACAACGAATACGACCACGGCCCGATCATCCTCCAGACGCGGGTGCCGGTGCTGCCGGGGGACACTGCCGAGTCGCTGGCGGCGCGGGTGTTCGAGGCGGAGTGCGAAACGTATCCCCGGGCGATCCAGATGATCGCCGGAGGTGCAGCATGAGTCCGACCGTGGGGGCCGTAGGAATGGCGAATAACGAATAGCGAATTACGAATGAAGATGGCAAGGCCAATGGAGCGCGCGGGGCGCCCGTGTTTTGCGCTGCGGCTTGACGGCGGCAGGCAGCGCGGGTAGGAAGAGAAAGGGCGTTCGCGCTGCTGGGGGTCGGCGGGCCATCCGGTTTTCCGTGCCTGTCGATCAGGGAATTCAGCGTCGCGCGAACGCCCCCTGCGTCTTAAGCCCCGAATCCGGGGCAGCATCCCTACTCCATGGGACGATTCGCCCTCATCCGACCTTTGCAAGCTCGCCTCACTTCAGTTGCACGGGCTTTC
>QZJT01000086.1 GCA_003597935.1 Phycisphaerales bacterium
CCATCGTCGCCACGGTGCAGAAGCAGCGGCCGTTGACCCGGCCCAGGTCCAGCGCCATGCGGCGTCCGGCTAGCAGCGCGTCGATGGTCGACTCAACGTCGCCATGCACTCCCAGCGCGTGGGCCAGGTCGTTGCAGCGCCCGGAGGCGATGATGCCGAGGGCCGGCGTCGCCGCCGCGGCCACGGACCCGGCGCAGAACGCGCGGTGATCGGCCAGAGCGGACGCGACCTCCTGGATCGTCCCATCCCCGCCGCAGGCGATGATGCAGTCGAATGGGGGGGGGCGGACCCCGGAACCGGAAAGTCCGGGTGTGTCACCGGCTTCCAGCCGGTGGCTTCCAGGGCCGGGAACAGCACGAGCTTGCGTCGACGCTTCCGCGCCGAAAAGGACCTCGGCGGCGTATCTGCAGGCATCGCCCGATTGCGCCGTTTCATAGAGATCGACTTCGACCCCGGCTTCTCGCAGCGCCAGCGCCACGCGCTCACACCAATCCGCGCGGCGGCGCCGCCCCGACGTCGGGTTGGAGATGATGAGAACGCGTCTGGGATAGTCAGTCATAATGTCGCGTGCGGAAGTCCGGCGCCCCGAAGGGGCAAAGGAGTGTAGCCACGGGTGCAGCGAAGCCCGCCCACAGGCGGGCGCAGCGGAGCCCGTAGAGGCGAATCGCGCAACGTCTCTTCCGCCCCGGAGGGGCGGCGGACACGCCCGGCGCAGTAGGCGAAGTCCGGCGTATGATCTGACTTTGTCATATATATCACCCGCTTCCTATTCGCCTGCGGCGCACCGCTTTGCCATGAGATCCGGGAAGCGCCTGCGCCATTGCCGAGCCGCCTCCGCCCCTGGCGGGGCGGCAGATTACACCTATGAGCACCGTTCCCACGGGTTGCGCTTCGCTCCACTCGTGGCTACACTCCCTGGCCCCTCCGGGGCCGCAGATCACCGGTTGAATACCAATGCCGCGTTTTCAGCTCACCGGTGACAAACCGGTGCCACATTTTCAGATCACCGGTGACAACCCGGTGCCGCATTTTCAGATCACCGGTTACAACCCGGTGCCACATAGGAAGCTCAGTCTATGCGAAAAACGGTCTTGATCACCCGGCTCCTGCCGGTGTTCATAGCGCATCGAAGCGCCTGCGGGTATTGCTCCAGTGGGAACGGCTCGCCGACAAGGCCCTCCAGCCGCGGCGCCCACTCCGCCATTCTCTCGATCGCCATCTCGAACGTGGCGACTTCGCGGCACAGTGGCGCCGCCGCGTCGCCATCGTTTTCGGCGTCACCCGGACCGACCCACTCCGGGCCGTAGGCATACGCGGCGCTGAGCGTCAGTTCCTTGTGCCACAGCGGCGTCCAGTCGACGTTGCGCGGGATGCCGGGCATCCCCACCAGCACCACGTGCCCCCCCCCGCGGGTGAAGCGGACGGCGTCGTCGATGGACTCGGACGTGGCTGCGCAGTCGTAGACCACGTCGGCCCCGCCCAGGACCGTGGGCTTGCCCAACTCCGGCCGCAGCACCTCGGCGCCCAGCGCCTCCGCCCACTGTCGATATCGCTCGGCCACACCGGACCGGGCGGGGAGGACCCGGTCGGCCCCCAGCGCGATCGCCAGGGCGGCCTGATGCTCGTAGCGGGCTACCGCCATGACCTTGGCGCGGCAGCCGGTCGCCCGCAGGGCGGCGATGGTCAGCAGGCCGATCGAGCCGGCGCCGATGACGAGCACGACGTCGTCCGGCCCCGGCCGGGCCTTCAGCGCCCCGTGCATAGCGCAGGCGAAGGGCTCGATGAGCACGGCCGCCCGGTCGGACACGCCCTGCGGCACGCGATGGAGCTGCGACGCATGGGCCACCAGCGACCCGCTCCATCCCCCCCCCGTGTCGCGGCAGTAGCCGGTTTGTATCCCGCGGGAGATCACGCCCCGCGTCACGTTGACGCACTGGGCGTCGCGTCCTTCGCGGCAGGCGCGGCAGGGCGGGTCGATGCCGCGCACCACGCAGCCCAGTGCCGGGTGCAGCACGACGCGATCGCCCACGTGGACCCCCTCCGCCTCGGCCCCGGCTTCGGTGACGGTCCCGACGACCTCGTGGCCGAGCACAAACGGCATGGACGTCACCGGCGCCAGATACGGGCTGCCCTTGGCGAAGATGGTGCTCAGGTCGGAGCCGCACACGCCCGACAGCCTCGGCGCCACCCGCACCCATGCGGGCGTCGGCAGCGCCGGCTCCGGCACGTCCTCCAGCGAGATCGGCCACGCCGCCGGCCAGTCGTAGAGCTTACGCCACGTCGGTGCGATCAGCTTCAGCGCCGCAAACCGCGGGATGCTGCGACGAAAGACGATGGCTTTCATGGCGCGTCCCCACGCGCGTCCCCACGCGCGTCCCCGACGGCCGTCCAGCGCAGCACCGGCCAGCCGCGCCGCGCGGCTATCGCCCGCAGCGCCCGGTCCGGATTGACGGCCACCGGGTTCCCGACGCACTCCAGCATGGGCAGGTCGGCGATGCTGTCGCCGTAGGCGAAGGACGCCTCCAGATCGACGCCGTGAGCGTCGGCGAAAGCCTTCACCCGCGCCGCCTTCTCGCCGTTGCCGATGGGCAGCCCGTCCAGATCGCCGGTGAACCGCCCGTCGCGCTCGACCAGCCGTGGCGCGATCACCTGGCCGACGCCCAGCAGGGCGGCAAGCGGGGCGATCAGAAAGTCGATCGATCCGGTCACCAGCACGACCATCCTCCCGCTGGCGGCCTGGTCGCGCACGCATCGAGCGGCGTCGGCGTACAGACGGGGCGCCATGACGGTCTCGAAACAGTCGGCCGCCCTGGCCCGCACCTCGTCTGCGCACATGCCGCGATAGTTGCGATAGAAATAGACGTTGAACCAACTGCGGTCGAACTTGTCGAGCACCAGGTACCCGAGGCACCGGCACAGAAACGCCGCCCGCCACAGCGCCGCCGACCATCGCGGCCGGTTCAGCAGCCGGAAATAGGCGTAATAGTGAACGATCGTGGTGCGCACGAGTGTGCCGTCGACGTCGAAGAAGGCGGCGCGCTTCGGACCCGGTGACGGCTCGCTCATGCGCCGCAACTCTGAGCTTCCAGCCCGCGCACGGCCTGCTCGACGCGCTCCGTGAACGCACAATAGGCGGCGTAGCGGTCCACCTGGGCGTCCGAAAGGTCCGGGGGGGGCACAGGTTCGCCGAACCGCACGATCACAGTGCCGGGCCGCGGGATGCGATGCCCTTTCGGGAACAGTTCCCACGCCCGGGCGATGTGTACCGGCACGATGGGCACGCCCGCCTCCGCCGCCAGCACGGCCGTGCCGATCTTGAACGGCTGCATCTTCCCGCTGATCGAGCGCGTCCCCTCGGGGAAGATCAGGAGGCCGTCGCCGCGCCGCAGCGCCTCGGCGCAGCGCCGCAGGCCCTGCACGCCGTCGGCGTGGCGATCGAACGGGATGGAATCGAAGACCTTTCCGTACAGGAACCGCTTCAGCGCCGAATCGAAGAAGTAGTCCTCGGCGGCGGCGATCCACACCCGCCGCCGCCCGCCTACCGCCTCGATCACCGCGGGCGAATCCAGGTGGGACGAGTGGTTCGGCGCCAGGATGAAGGCTCCCGCCCCGGGGACGTTCTGGCGGCCGTACACGTCCACGCGCACGTACGTCTTCATCAGCAGCGCCGCCCCCCCCCGGACCGCCCAGCGCACCGGCTTCAGCGGCGCGGGCAGATGGCCGTTGACCGGTTCGGTGCGGCCGTTGCTGAGGATCGTCTGCCGCATCAGCGCGCGGTCGCGCTTGGCGTTGGCGATCGGCTTGCGATCGCCCACCAGCGCGATCAGGTCGCTGACGCGCACCAGTTCCGCCGCCGTCTTTTCGTTGATCCGCAGCTTGAAGTGCGCCTCCACGTCGCTGATGACTTCCAGCCGGGCGATGCTGTCGATCCCCAGGTCCAGCAGAAGGTGCATGTGCGGCGCGATGGCGTCGGCCGGGTGCCGCGAGATGCGCGAGAGGATCGAGCGGATGCACCGGAACGCGACGGCGTTTTTAACCGTGTGAACGGCGTGGTCTCGTGCTCCCGGCTGGCTCGGCGGCGCCGCCTCGCCGCGCGAGAGGAGCATGTTGCGGATGATCCCGCGCTTGGCCTTGAGCGTGGAGGTCTTGGGAAGCTCGCGCTCCCAGAAATGGAAGGTGCTGATGCGCTGGTGCGAGGGCAGCGTTTCGGCGATCTCGCCGGCGGCCTGACGGACCTCCCGCTCGACGTAGGATCGGTCCAGCTCCGGCTCGGCCGCGGGATCGATGACCGCTACCGCGTGGACCTCGTCGCCCAGCCCGTCCGACGCCGGCATGGCCAGCACGCACAGCTCCTTGACGTGCGGCAGGTCGCGATAGCGGTACTCGACTTCGTCGGGATAGACGTTCTTGCCCGCCGAGGTGACGATGAGGTCTTTGGCCCGCCCGGTCAGATACAGGAAGCCGTCGCCGTCCTGATGGCCGAGGTCACCGGTCCGCAGCCAGCCGTCGACGAGGATCTCATCCGTGGCCTCCTGGTTGTACAGATATCCAGAGGTGACGCTGGGGCCGCGAACCCACAGTTCGCCAATGCCCTCCAGGTTCTGGTGGCGGATCTCGACGTCGACGTTGGACAGCGGCGGGCCGACCGAGCCGGGGCGGACGTCGTCGGCGGGCGTGACCGCGATGACCGGAGACGTCTCCGTCAGGCCATACCCTTCGCACACTCTGAAGCCCATGCGGCCGAACGACAGGCACAGCTCCGGATCCAGCGCCGATCCGCCCGAGACGAACATGCGGAGCCGGCCGCCGAACTGCCGGTGGACCGCGCCGAACAGCGTCCGTCCGTAGCGGCCGCCGGTCCACTCGCTGAGCCGGCCCAGCAGCCGGAACGCCGTCCGCTTCAACGCGCCGCCCGCCTCCACCTCCCGCACAATCGAGTCGTGGAACATCCGCAGCATGCGCGGCACCACCAGCATGATCGTCGTGCCGGTCGCCTTCAGCGCCGCCAGGATGTCGGGGCTTTTGAGCTGGCCGACGTAGGTGATCGTCGCCCCGCACGCCAGCGGCGCCAGGAAGCCGCCGGTGAACTCGAATACGTGATAGAGCGGCAGCACCGAGAGCAACTGATCGCCCGGGCGCACCGGGTGCCGCTCGATCATCGCCCGGGCGTTGGAGATCAAGTTGCGGTGCGTCAGCTTCACCGCCTTGGGCGCGACCGTGGTGCCGCTGGTGAACAGGATCGACGCCAGTTGCCCGGCGGTGACCGGCGCCGGCTCCGGGCCGTCTTCGCGGCTGGCGGCCGGGGGGGGGATGAACGATTCGCCCAACCGCACCAGGCCGGGGTCGGTGTCGCTGCGCTGGGCCGCCAGGGCGTCGCAGGTCGCCTGGCCGGCGCACAACAGCTTGCAGTGCGCGAAGCGCGCCGCCGCCCACGCATCCTGCGGCGGCAACTGCGGATCCAGCGGCACCGCCGTCAGGCCGGCGCGCATCATGGCCAGATACGTCAGGCCCCACTCCGGCCCGTTTTCCGCGGACAGCGCCACTCGATCGCCGACTTGCAGGCCGCGCTCGACGAAGCGGCGCATGATGGTGCCGGTGGCGCGATAGGCCTCGTTGAAGGTGTAACGCGTCCACTTGCCGTTGCGGAGGATCTGCAGCGCCGACCGCGGCCCGAACGCCTCGACGGCGAGTTTGAACACCTCGAACAGCGTCCGGCCGTGCAGCGCCGCCCCGCACTCCGATTCCGTCAGCGGCCCGAAGCCCGCCTCCATCAGGCGAGCGCTGGGCTCCGCCCCGGTGCCCAGCACGAACGAACGCAGCCCGGGCACGTGCCGCTCCGTCACGTAGTCGGCCCAGTCGATGCGCTTCACGTCGAAGTCCAGCGTCCGGCGGTCCTCGGGGTGGAGCCGTTCGAGCAGGCCGCGCATGCGATCGTCTTCGAACTGGAAGTTCAGGTGCGTGTAGGGCAGATAGATCTTCGCGAAGTAGAGCAACTGCTCGATGCTGCGCCGCGAAGCGGAGAGCCTGCGGGCGGCGGCGCCGGTGATGCCGACGACGCTGCACAGCTTCTTGAGGCGCTCGACGCGGGCCAGGCGGCGCTGCCATCGCGCCAGAAACTCGTTGGAAGGGATGACGTTCAGCGGCCGGGGCACGATCGGCTCGCCGTCCTCGTCGATCATCGGCCGGCGGACGAACGCCTCGCGCAGACGGCCGGTCAGTTCGGTGAAAGTCAGCGGGTGCGAGGCGCTGGAAGCGCAGTGGTAGACGGGGACGTCCCCATCCGGCGCCTCCATCCCGATCGGCAGCGCCGCCAGCATGGCGTTGGCGACGAAGTCTACCGGGATCAGGTCCATCACCTGGCCTTCGGAGGCGGCGAACTCGAGCAGCTTGCCGCGGCCGTAGGCGACGATCATCGGGTCCGCCATGCGCAGCCCGTCGATCCAGCCCGGAGCCGGGTCCTCGTAGGCGCTTTCGATAATGGCCGGGCGGAAGATCGCCAGCGGCACTTCCCCCCGGTCGCGACGGACGATCTGCTCGCCCAGCCACTTCGTGAAGGTGTACGTGTCGTTCCAGCCGTACTCGCGGGCGCTGCTCATGCCGACTTCGATCAGGTCGCGGCGGAGGCGCTCGCTCTCGCCGTCGTGGCGGGCGCTGACCTCCGCGCAGCGGCGGCGCAGGTCGGCCACGATGGCGTCCAGGTCGAACTCGCCGCCCGGGAGGCGCGGCAGCTTGTCCCGGGCCTCCTGCGGAGCGTCAAACCCCTCAGGAATGCGCCCCACCCGGGTGCCGGCGACGTAGCACGTCGAGACGTGCATCATGGGCGCGTGGCCGGCGTCTTGGGCGAGCTGCACCAGCCGCCGCGGGCCGAAGGCATTCAGCTCGATGGCCAGGTCCAGACGTTCGTCAAAGGTGACGGTTGCGGCGCTGTTGACCACCAGCGTGATCCGGTCGGCCAGCGCGGCGTAGGCGTCGTCGGACAGCCCCAGACGGTCGCGGGTCAGGTCCGCGCCGACGACGTGCAGTTTCTCTTCGCACAGGTGTTCGAACCGGTCGCCGTACATGGCCCGCAGCCGGTCGAACGCACTGGAGCCGAGCACGTCCTGCACCAGCCGCTGGCGGGGAGACCGGCCGTCCGAGCGCGGGCGGATAACCAGGTGCAATCCCGCCACCGTGTCGACGCAGCGCAGTATTTTTTCGACAAAGACCTTCGCCAGGAACCCGGTGGAGCCGGTGATGAGCACGTGCTGTCCGCTCAGACGCTCGCGAAGAGGGGGCAGGGTGTGAATCGTGCGGTCTGACACGGTGGTGACCCAGGCGGCGCGGCGGGCGGCGAACGGCTCGCAGGGCGGCCAAAGACTTCAACAGCTTCCTGTGCGATCCGCCGCGGCCGTCGGCGGTTGTGGCCCGGGCCAGGGCCCGTCGACCGGGCGGCGCGCTTCCCGCCCGTTGCCACGTGCCACGGCCGCCGGCCTGCACCTCGGCGGCGCGGCCGTCCCGCCTGCAACTTGCCCCCTGGAGCGGCGGACCGAGAACGCACCGGCAGCGCGATCGGGCCCAGCCCGGAGAACCTGCCCCCTGAGCCTGCGGGCCGAACTCGGCGAAACTCCCGGAGCCTCGATCGCACGCGGCCCGAACGGAGCCTCACGACGGCAGAATTTCACAGCCGCTCGATCTTCATCGTCCGCCCCCACGGTGTCAAGCTGCCGTCGTCACCGGGCCGCATCAGTCACGCCCCTCATGGAACGTCACCCGGCCCACACGTGTTGCAAGTTCCCGTAATCCTATTACCGTGACCCGTCATGAGGTCTCTATCGAGCGCCGTCGTCGGTGCCGCCTGGGTGGCTGCACTCCCGATCGTCACCCTCGCCTTGTCCTCATGCGTCACGCCCGGAAGCCCGGCGCCCGGACGCGCGTCGCCGCCGGCCGGATATGTCGCGTCGATTCAGCCGCCATCGGTGGCGGACCTGTCGCCACGAAGCTATCAGGGCATCCACAACGTGGTCGCCTACCGCGACGGCTTCATCTCGGGCAGCGCTCCCGAGGGCGACGAGGGGTTTCAGACGCTGTCCGCGATGGGCGTAAGGACCATCATCAGCGTGGACGGCGCCGAGCCGGAGGTCGCCAGGGCCGCTGCCCATGGCATCCGCTACATCCATCTTCCCATCGGCTACGACGGCTTCGACGAGGAACGCAAGCTGCAACTGATTCGCGCCGTCCGCGACGCGGTGAAAGACTCACCGGTCTATATCCACTGCCACCATGGCAAGCACCGAAGCGCCGGCGCGGCTGCGACCGTGGCGGTGAGCCTGGGCTGGCTCGACCCGCAGGCGGGCGTGCGCCGGATGCACGTGTCCGGGACCGCGCCCCAGTACAGCGGTCTTTACGCCTGCGCCGCCAGCGCCGTCGTGCTGGCGTCGAGCACCGTCGATGCCGTCCCTGCCGGTTTTCCGTCCGTCTGGAAGCCGAGCGGGTTCGTCAAGGGGATGGTGGAAATAGACGGAATCTACGAGCACCTCATGGCCATCGAGCGGACCGGCTGGGTCGCGCCGGCCGACCACCCGGACCTCGTCCCGGTTGCGGAGGCGGGCCGGCTGGCAGATCTCTTCCGACTTGCTGGGCAGACCGAATACGCGTCGCGCCGGCCGGCCGAGTTCGGCACCATGCTGGAGGAAGCCCAGGCGGCGGCCGAGGCGCTGGAGGACCTCCTGGCGACGGGCGCAGCGGACACGGCCAAGCTGTCCACTCGTTTCCAACTCGTCGCCGCGTCGTGCAGGGACTGCCATGCCAAGTACAGGGATCAAGACGGGAATAAGGGAGTAAGGGAGTAAGGGAGTAGGGGAGTAGGGGAGTCAGAGTGGACGGGGAGCCCAGGCCCCAGCATCGCCGCGCCCGCGTCCAAAAGCTTCAACCTTTCAACCTTCAACCTTGAAACCTTCCAACTCTTAAGCCTTGGACCTTAGACCCCGAAAGCGGATCGCCCTGACCATGAAACGCATAGGCGTCCTGACCGGCGGCGGTGACTGCCCGGGACTGAACGCGGTCATCCGCGCAGTCACCAAGAGCGCCATCCACGACCACGGCCTGGAAGTGATGGGCATCGAGGACGGCTTCCTGGGGCTGATCGAGGAGCGCGTCCGGCCGCTCAGCTTCGCCGACGTGTCCAACATCCTGGCCCAGGGCGGCACGGTGCTGGGCACCAGCAACAAGGCGAACCCGTCCCGATACTGCACAGGATACGACCACGCAGGCAATCCGATCTTCGAAGACGTCTCCGACCGCGTCATGGAAAGCGTCGCGCGGTTCGCGCTGGACGCCCTCGTCTGCATCGGCGGCGACGGCACCATGTCGGCCGCCGCCCCCTTCATCGCGCGTGGCGTAAAGGTCATGGGCGTGCCCAAGACCATCGACAACGACGTGATGCACACCGAGTTGACCTTCGGCTTCGACACCGCCGTCGGCACCGCGACCGAGGCGCTGGACCGCATCCGCACCACCGCCGCCAGCCACCACCGCGTCATGCTGGTCGAGATGATGGGCCGCAACGCCGGCTGGCTGACGCTGCACGCGGGCCTGGCCGGCGGCGCGGACGTCATTTTGATCCCCGAGATTCCGTTCGACCTGGACGCGGTGTGCGAGGCATGCGACCACCGCCGCGCCGAGGGCAAATCCTTCACCCTGGTGGCCGTGTCCGAAGGGTGCATGCCGATCGGCGGAGGCGTCGTCATCGACCGCGTCGTACACGAGGCCTTCGACGCCATCCGTCTGGGTGGCGTCAGCGAGGTGTTGTGCGAGCAGATCGCCGAACGGACCAGGCTCGAATGCCGCGCGACGATTCTCGGTCACGTCCAGCGCGGCGGCACGCCGTCCGCCTTCGACCGCGTGCTGGCGACCCGCTTCGGCGTGCGGGCGGTGGACATGCTGATGAGCGGACAGTTCAATCGGATGGTCACGTACGTCGACGGGCGGTTGTCCAGCGTGCGGATCGAGGAAGTCGCGGACCAGCAGCGCCTCGTTCCCGTCGACGACCCGCTGGTCCACGCGGCCCGTGCGGTCGGCGCGCGCTTCTGCGGCGTCGGTCTGTAATCGGCGCGCCGATCCTGAGCCCCGCCTTTCAAGGCGGGCGGATTGTCGCGAGCGTGCGCGCTGTCCCCCCGAGCCCCGCCTTTCAAGGCGGGAGTCGGTCGGCGAAATGCGCACCAGGTTGAATTCGCAGTCGCTCGCCGGCAAAACTCCCGGATTGAGTGCCGGAGCGCTGAGTGTGGCGCCAGCTTCCACCCGGTGTTTATCTGAATCGGAAGGGTCGGATCACGAGGACCTGCGACATGCCCAGGACCGTCTCACGAACGCTCAAACCCAGCCGCAGCGCCAGGCCGGAACCCGCGGCGGCACGGAGATCCACGTCCGTCACCAGCGGCAAGAAAGCAGCGGCGCGGACTCGAAAACCCGGACCCGCATCGCAACCGGCCGCAGGGATCAACTCCGACGCCGTCGAACGCGCGACGGGCAAAGGCTGGGACGCATGGTTCGACATCCTCGACCGCAGCGGCGCCCTAACGCTGGATCACAAGGAGATTGCCACACGGCTGCACACGGAGCACGGCCTGTCCGGCTGGTGGAGCCAGATGGTCACCGTCGGTTACGAACAGGCGCGCCTCGGCCGCCAGAAACACGAAAGACCCGACGGCTTCCAGGTGAGCGCAAGCCGCACCATCCAGGCGCCCCTGCCCGCCCTGTATGTGGCCTGGAGTGATCCGCGGCAACGCTCGAAGTGGCTGGCGAAGGCGGAAACGAAGTTCCATATCCGCACCGCCACGGAAGACAAGAGCATGCGCATCACCTGGATCGACGGCCGCACCCACGTCGACGCCCACTTCTACGCCAAGAACCCCGGAAAAAGCCGGATCACCGTGCAGCACAGGAAACTGCCCACGGCCGAGCAAGCGGTCCAGGCGAAAGCGGCGTGGGCGGATCGGCTGGATCGGCTGAAGGCAGTGCTCGAGAGGTGACCTGCGTTCGCTCGACGGCTGCACCGTGGAACCGTTGCACGATCCTCGGCATTTCTCGAGAGGTGACCTGCGTTCGCTCGACGGCTGCACCACCGCGGGTCAATGCCCGTGCTTCCGCCTGGCGGCGAACGCGGCTCAGGGCTGTCGCCGCGGGTGACGCCCGTCTACGGGCGAACCCGCGGATGGGCCGATCCCAGTGATTCCGCGGGAGCCACGAAGCGGCGAAGGAACTCGCGCGACGCGAGTCGGTCATGCGCGAACCGCGCCTCGGTCCCGGCATCCGCCGAATTCCCGCAGTCCCGCTCGATGTGGATTGCTCTCTTCGTCGAGGCGATTCCGCCTCGTGCGACGACGTTTCCAGCTCGCACTCCCGGAACCGTCGCTGAAAGTTCGCCCCTTTCGCAGTTGCGACCCTTCGGTTACACTTCTGGCGTGCGCCGCACCGGCGTGCACGGTCGGGCGACGGCCATTGCCGCGTGCCGCGCGGCGAGGTGAGTTGCTCCGTCGGCGTGCGCGATCGAGGCATGGCAGCCAGGCGGCGGAGAGCGGCCTCCAGCCGGGCAGGGCCACGCGCAGCCCGCCCGGAAGAGGCGGCCGCAAGTCGCGCGGTGAGTCTTAAGTATGCGCTCGTAGCTCAGCAGGATAGAGCATCGGTTTCCTAAACCGAAGGTCGCTGGTTCGAGTCCAGCCGGGCGCGTTTTCGCACAGTGCCGCAGTTCTATGCGATTCGTCGAGAAACCCCTCGTTTTCCAGTGCATTCTCGCCGCCGTCCGCTTCATAGGATCGGGGGGGGGTGGCGTAGAATGACGACGGTGAGACGTTGTTGCTCGAGCCCGACGCTCGTTTGAAAGAATTGGGGGGGTTTGGGGGGGGTGTGATGGACTGCTGGTCACCACGTTCGTCGCCGCCGAGTGTCTTGCAGGATGGGGGGGGGTAGAATCTGACGGCGAAACTTCCCGCCACCTTGCGGAGAAGTTGTGAGCGTCATGTCCGGTTGCGGCCAACGACCGCCCTGGCGGGAGCGGGCTGACTCATGGGCGGCGCGTTGCCTCGGGGGCGGGGTGGATGCCCGTTCGGCGCAGATGTTCGAGAGCCGACCAGATCGTGCGCCAGGCGTGGTCGCTGGCATCCGGGACGAGCACGATATCCCCTACGGTGAACGGGCCTTCCTGCCGCATGACCGCCCCGATCGCCGCTCCGGCAGCGGACAGGGCGTCGACGGAGAGGTCCGGCTCGACCACGCCGGCCGCGCGGGCCGCCCGCAGCCCCGACGACACGTGGGCGTAGACCAGCAGGCCGCCACGCGGGCCGGCGGACTGGCGCAGTTCCTGAAATCGCCGCATGCGCCACAGGCTCCTGCCGGTCACGAACAGGTCGATGGCGTCCGCGATGGCTTGCGGCTCCGCCGACGCCAGCAGCACGTCGTCCACCACCGCCAGCGAGTACAGCCCCCCCCCGACGAAGACGTGCCGGATGGAGATCCCGCGCCATGGGGTCTCGGCGGAGCGGATGGTTGCCCCCGTGCGAATGGCCGCCCCTTTTCGTATCGCGTCGAACTGCCGCCAGAACGACGCCTCGTCTTTCAGGGGCAGCGCCAGCATCGACGAGTGCCAGTGGCCGTCGCTCTCCAGGCGGGCGCCGAACGCCCAGGGGCCGTTGAAGTCCTCGAGTACCGCCGACGGGCCGGCGCCGGCGCCGTCCTCCGGCACGTGGGAGCCTGCGCCTTGATCCGGCACGCGGGCACCATCGACGTCATCTGGTGCGACGGCAGCGGCGATCACGCTCCAACCCGGCGCGGACTTAGACACCCTCTCGAGAACACGCCGCCGCTCCGCAGCGCCCGACGGCAGCACTCCTGCGAGGAAGACCATCGTGTCATATCGGAACAGCGACGCCAGCTTGGCGCTGGAGTCGAGGGAGGGCGGTGGTGCAGCACTTGCAGGCGGCGCGCCCTCCGCGGCCAGGACCACTCGGAGGTGACCGGCGGTCGACGTAACAAGGACGGCGGCCAAGGCGTCGAATCCGGCCAGTTCATCCAGTCCGAACGCACGCAGGTTCAGCCGTCCGGACAGCCAGGGCCTGACGCGGGCAGCGTGTATCCAAACCCAATCCGACGCCGGCGATCGCTCGCCCGCGCCGCGTGCCGCGGCGATCATGCGTTCAACGTCCGCAGCGGCGGTCCACGTGGGCCGCGGGGAATCTAAGGCGCCTGAGTGATGCTCGGATGGATCGAGCCTGCTGGGCTGCGTGGAAACCACCAGTGCGCCACGCGAGACCGTCGCGAAGAACTCCACGCCGTCGCCGGCGCGGACGTGCAGGACGGTTCCATCGTCCGTTCGGGCGCAGACTACGGCCGCGCCGCCGCGCTCGTGGTGCGTGGTCAAGGCGCGCTTGAAGCCTGCGAATAGGTCGTCGCGCGACGCCTCCGACGCGGCAGCAAAGGTGATGACGGGTTTCGAGCCGCCTGCCGCACGGCTGCCGCTCATGTTGCCGCCTGCCGCACCGGTGCCGCGTGCGTCAGTGCCAGCCGTATCGGTGCCGCTCGTCTCGCCGCCTGCCGCATCGCTGCCGCCTGCGTCAATGCGCGCTGCATTGCTGCCGGTTGGGTCGCCGCCGGCCGCGATCATCATCGGACCCGTAAACACGGGCGGAAGATCGGCGCACCACTCGGCGCCCAGCGCCCGGCACACCGCTGCCCACGTCGTGGGTTGGGGTGTAGCCACGGTCTGGCCACGGCCGACGTACGCGACCAGCCAGGGGTCCGCCGGCGCGTACTTGAGCACTGGATCGTCGATCGCAGCGGCGCTGACGGTCGCCGCGGCGGGTGGACCTTCGACTCCTGCGATCGCGCCGGCACAAGCGAGTACCGAGGCCGCCATCACACACGCGGCAGACCACCATGAATGCCCAGAGCGCATCGTCGACTCCCCGGCTCATCCTTCCGTCACGTGTCGTAAGTCCAGCGGGTCCGTCATGGATGCGGCGCGGAACGCCGCGCGGCGCGTGACACACGCCGTACACTTCCGACACGGGGCCGGGCCGCCCGTCACGCACGTCCACGTCTTGTCCAGCGGTACCTGGAAACGCACCGCCAGCCGCAGCACATCCGGATAGGACATCTGGATCAGCGGCGCTTCGACCGCGACCCGCATGCGCGGCGTGAGCGACGCCTCGGACATGATGTCGGCTGCGTGGATGAACGCGCGGCGGTGGTCGGGCCGGCCCTCCCCGGAAGCGGCGCTCCGCTGGGCCTCGTCGATCGCCTGGCTGACGCCGGTCACGAGGTGATGCGCCCCGCAGCGCACCGCGCAGCGCACCCCCAGCGCGATCATCACCGGCAGCAGCCCCCGTGGATCGCCGGCCGGGTCAGCGGCCTCGCCCGGGGCCGTGGGGTCGCTCATCTGACTGGAATCCCCCCCCGACGAAACGGCGACGGAGGAGTGACTCACGGGGCGGGCGGATCGTCCGCTCCCGCCTCGTCCGCCGCTGATCTCGTGCGGCCCGACCACGTCACAGGTCAGGAGCCTGGCCCGCTCGACGTGGCCCCGCAACTTCTCCAGCGCTGCCCGCTCCTGCGCGCACGAAGCCTGCCCGTAACCGACGTGCAGCAGCACCAGGTCGTGGTCGGCGGCGTACTTCGCGGCCGCCACGGCCCCCTTGATCCCCCCTCCGACCAGTGCCACGACTGCGGGCAAGCTACACCTCCAATTCCCGGTCCGAGTGTCGCCGGCGCCGGTGGACGGCACGTTGCGGTGGCGCACTTCACGGCGTCCGGTCGGGAGCCCGCGCTCCCGCTGCTCATGCGAAGGTGGTTCATCTTAGGCGCATGACGTCAACCTCACAATCTCGATCGAGCGGTCGGCGACGGAATCGCTCCATCGAACCGAATGCTCCGCACCAGCCGGCGCGTCACGGTCAGGACACCGTCCCAATATCACGGGCTTGTGCCGCTGATGGCGTCGACCAACCAGGAAGGCCGCGACGTGGCGATCGGACACGCGATCGTCATCCCACCGGAGCAGACGAGGGTGCTGGTCGACGGTCGGAAGGTTGAAGGTTGGAAGGTCCGAAGGTTGAAGGTTGGAAGGTTGAAGGTTGGAAAGGTGGTAGTCTCTGACGGCCGAACTTCTTGCCACTTTGCGCGCATGTTCCGGGGGGAAGAGGGAGTGAGGCAGCACGGGAAGAACGACACCCGTTGCTTGTGCTTCCTGCCCATTCTTCACTCACTCCCTGACTCCCTCATTCCCTGACTCCCTTCTCCTTGTCGGATTTGTTTGGTTGCAGCCAGCGGCCGCCTCGGGTTGAGAGTTGGAAGGTTGAAGGTCGGGCGGGTGGCACGGTCTGCCGAAGGCAGGCCGTGGACGCGTCGGGCAGGACGCGGCCTGACGCTTGGCATGGGATCGCGGCGGGCGCCACCCCGCATGGCCCTGCCTGCCAAGACCAAGCCAGCCGGCCGCGCCTGAGGAACAAACCCCAAGACGATTTGGGCGCGCGCGCGCGCTTGACACCCGCCGGAGATGCGCCTTCAATCCCGCATAGCGAGTGGGCCGGAGAGGACTTCTTTCGCAGGAGGTTCCTCTATGCTCCTCGATCCAGGCGGCACATCGAAAAGCGGCATTGTCTTGGCTCCTACGAGGCCGGCACTCCGTCCCTGTTCGAGCGCGACTTCGGCTTCGACCACGACTGGGCGGCCGGCGAAGTGACCGTCTCAACCCCGGACGGAGACGACATCGTCGTCGCGTTCGACGCGGCCGGGCGGGTCGAGACGGTGACGCGCGAGAGTCTCACGGCCGAGTACGACTACTTCGACGACGGCCAGGTC
>QZJT01000087.1 GCA_003597935.1 Phycisphaerales bacterium
GCCCAGAGGCGTCTGCGGCTTCGGGGGGGGGTCCGTGCCGGTCAGCGAGAACGCCACGTCCTCCTGCACGCCGCGCAGTTCCAGCCGTCCGCCGTGCCGGGTGGTGAGCACGTCGATGCGGCTGGCGGCCGTGTCGAAGCGGACCTCCAGGTCCGCGGCCTGGAAGTCCAGTTCGAAGGCGTGAACGGTGAACGCGCCTTCGACCGAGACGCGCATGAACTCCAGATCGAACTCGAGCCGGTGCAGGTCGATGCGGATCACCCGTTCTTCGTCGAATCGGTCGCGCTGGTCTTCCGGCAGGGCCTCGCGCTGCCGCCGGGTGAGCCGGTCGATCTCGATGACGACCGAGCCGGTCAGATCGCCCCGCTGCGGGTCGAAACCGCCCGGCTCCCGCGGTTCGACGATCGCCTCGTCCGCGCGCACGTTGATGCGGCGGCCGTCGCGCGTCTCCGCCCGGATTCTCGGCTGGGTCAGCAGCATCCGGCGGCCCAGGTCGTCGATGGACTTCCAGTTCTGGGCTTCGATTTCGCCGATGGCGCGGGTGCCCTGGCGGGGATAGAGCGTGAAGGTCGCGCGCTCCCCGTCTCCGATGATGCGCTGTGAACCGACGCCGACCGGCGTAGCGTTTTCGGTGCTCAGCGACGGCGGCGGCTCAAGCACGCCGGCCAGCGGCCGGGCCGCCTCCTTCGCCTGCCGCGGGTCCATCTGCGAGTACTGGTACACCGCAAAAGCCAGCAGCACGAAGGCCAGCGTCGCGGCCGCGATGAACACGGTCCGGGCCAGGCCGGTCGCCCGCCGCCGCGCCTGCCGGACGAGTGTGGTGTGTCGCTGTCCCATCCCTGGATCGTCCATCCTGACCCGAACAGTCGCCGGCACCGTCGCAGCCTTCCACAAGGCCGTTGTGCGCGCCGGCGACGTCGTCCGCAAGGCTCCCCCTCTCCTTGCCCGGTCGCCGGTCAGCCTCTACGGCCCGCCGCCGCGCGCTCCTTCTGCCCGAGCCAGTCGATGACCTCCGCCACGGCGCCCTCGCCGCCGCGCCGCCGCGTCACGTAGACCGCCGCCCGCTTGACTTCCGCGGCCGCGTTCGCCACCGCCACCGGCAAGCCGCACGACCGCATCGGCCCAAGATCGGGCGCATCATCACCGACATAGATGGTAGCGGCTGGCGGCACGCCTGTCTCGCGCAGCAGGGCCTGAAAGGCGGCCGATTTGTCAGAAACGGCGGACCGCAGCAGGATGATACCCAACTCGGCCGCCCGCCGCCGGACGGCCGCACCGTCCCGGCCGCTGATCAGGGCGACTTGCCTTCCCGAGTCCAGCCAGGACCGGATGGCCCGGCCGTCGTGAACGTGAAAAACCTTGATCTCGTCGGACGGACGGTCGTTGAACTCGTCGACACCGTCGCTGCGCTCCCGATAGACCAGCCGCCCGTCGGTCAGCACACCGTCGACGTCCAGTAGGAGGAGTTGAAGCGCGTTGAAGTCCATGAAGACGACCGCGAGTATCCCGATCGGCCCGTGATGCGTCAACGAACGGTCCGCGCCGTCTGAGCCTTCGTATCGCGGCCGATCAGCCGGCGGTCCGCCCGCTGGAAGCTGGCGGAACACTCAGAGTCCGGCAATTCATGGCGGGGTTTAGATCCGTTCAGCACTCGCGGCGCGGATCGCTCGCCGATGGAGGCGAACACTGTCAGGCTGGCAGGCTTGTGTCGGAACGGCAGCGACGAACGGAGGCGCCACGGGATCATACAGGCGGTAACTGGCTTATCAGTAATGGGTTACGCCACGACCGGTGCGGGCACGGCGCGTGATGTGGCCCTCGACGGCCGCGGCGACGTACCCTCGTTCCGAGAGCAGAGCCGTCGATTAGCGCGGCCGGAGGTGCGTGTATGTGGTTTGACTTCGAATACTGGCTGATGCTGGCGCCGGCGATGCTGCTGGCCATCCTGGCTGAGGTCATGGTGAAGGCTACACCCAGGCCAGCCGCGTGGCGACCCGGACGGGATTCACCGGTGCGGAGGCGGCGACGCGGATCCTGCACGCCAACGGTATTCACGACGTGGGCGTCGAGCGGACCCACGGCTTTCTGGGCGACCACTACGATCCCCGGCGGCGGGTGCTCCGGCTCAGCCCGGACGTGTATGGCGGTCGGTCGCTGGCCTCGGTCGGTATCGCCGCCCACGAAGCCGGTCACGCCGTTCAGCACCAGGCCGGCTACGCGCCCCTCGCCCTCCGCAACGCCATCGTGCCGCTGGCCGGTTTCGGCAGCAACGCGGCCCTGGGGCTCTTCCTGCTGGGCGCCTTCATGCAGGCGTTTCTTCTGATGAAGATCGCGGTGGTGCTGTTCGCGGCGGTCGTGCTGTTCCAGTTGATCAACCTTCCGGTCGAGTTCGACGCCAGCGCCCGCGCCAAACGGCTGTTGGTCGATTACGGCATCATCTCGTCGGACGAGCTGCCCCGCGTCAGCCGGGTCCTCAACGCCGCCGCCATGACCTACGTGGCCGCCACGGTGACCGCCATCGTGCAGTTGATCTACTTCGCGTGGCGCGCCGGGCTGCTGGGGAGGCGGGATTGACTCTTGCAGACGCCTGAGACGGCTGCAGCCCGGCATGACCCACACGGGATGACGCCAGTTGTGCCAAGCCCCCTCGGGCCGGGTGACGATGCGCCGTCGCCGCTGTGCGCCACGGACGCAAGGCAGCGTTGATCCTCCCACGGTCGGGCGTTAATCTGGCCGTCATGGCGAAGCGCGTGCGCAAATCGAAAACGCCGGAGTCCGCCGTTGAACCGACTCCGGCGCCGGCGTTGCGCCGCCGCTCAGCCCTGGTGGACATGTGCATCATCTACCGCGGCGACTGCCTCGAACAGTTCCACAAGCTCTCCGACGCCTGCATCGCTCCTGTCTACATCGACCTGTCCATCAACTCCAACCGCAACTACGAGGTTTTCTGGGGCGAGACCAAGGAGAAGCGTGCCTTCGAAGACCGCCGCGCCAGCACGCAGGCCTGCATCGACACCATGCGCCCGCGCCGCGTCAAGCTGGCCCCCGTGCTTAAGAAGACCGGCTGCTTCTACTACCACTGCGACTGGCGCCGCCCCAACGGGAATGGTCGACGATCGCTCGGAACCGATTAGGAGATTGGCATGATCACGCGACTGTATGTCAACAACTTCCGTTGCCTGGTGAATTTCAAAGCGGAGTTTGACTCGTTTGCGGTATTGTGCGGACCCAACGGCGCGGGCAAAAGCTCGGTGTTCGATGCCGTGCGCCTGCTGCGGAATCTCGGTACCGGCGACGGCTTGCTCGGTGGAACCGGTGATCAGGACGTGCCTCGGCTTGAGTTCACTAGATGGACCGACAGCACGATTCAGGAGTTCGAATTGAGCCTGAGCGTAGACGGGCACACCTTTGATTACGTGCTTCACCTCGAACAAAAGGCCGAGTTCGAGAAGCCGCGCGTCATCCATGAAAAGGCGACGTGCGATCGGAAGGCGCTGTTCGAGAGAGACTTGAACCCCCAGACGTTGCGAGCGGAGGTTCGCTTCAACAAGGCAGACGGAACTCAGACCGGTTTCCCGCTGGACTGGCGACAGTCGGCACTGGCGGCTATCCAGCCGCGCGGCAGCATCGAGAAGCTATCACTCCTGCAAGAGGAGATCGCGAAGCTGCTCATCCTGCGCCCTGATCCGCGCAACATGGAACGCGAGAGCAAAGCCAAAGCGAAGCATCCGGACTTGTCGATGACGAACCTCACATCCTGGTACCGCTCACTACATCAGGAGCAGGAGTGGACCGATGCTCTGCGGCAGATGTTGCGGGAGGTCTGGCCGGACTTCCGCTCGTTCAAGCTGGTGGACGTGGGGCTGAATGCAGAGGCGCTGCAGTTGCGGTTCGAGTCGGAAGATGGCCAACCGATCTTGCTGTTCTTTGATCAGCTTTCGGATGGAGAGCGGGCGGTGATCGGGCTCTACATGGTGCGGGCGGCCCTGGAGACCGGCGCGGCCAAAACAGTGTTGATTGACGAGCCGGACAACTTCGTTGGCCTGCCGGAGCTTCAGCCATGGGTGCTTTCGATGCGCGAACTGCTGGACGACAAGCACCAACTTGTCCTGATCTCGCATCACCCGGAAATCCTCAGCAACAGCGGGGAAGCGAATGGGCGGTACCTCTGGCGAACTAATCACAGTTCCCCGACTCGGATCGGGCCGCTCAAGGTGCCGGAAGGAATGGCTGCCGGTGAAGCGATCGCAAGGGGGTGGGCCCGTGGCGAGTAGGACGCAGATCGTCTGCCTCTGTGAAGGCGCAAAGGGCTCCAGTATCGACGGAGTGTTCATCAACAAGCTGATGAGAGCGCTCAAGCCGAATTGGGTCCGGCCCGAGGGCAGCAACGTCGTTCGGATTCTGCCTTGCGGAAACCGAGCAGGCGTCATCAAGCGAACACCGACCGAGCTCAAGAACTGCTTAAACGCGGGCGGTCATACAACGCTGATGGTATGGGCCGACTGTGACCACGACTGTGCCGACGGAAATGCGCTCCGAGAACTTTTCTGGCAGGAAGCGCAGCGGCAAGAAATCACAAAGGCGCAATTCGACCGCGTCGTGTTCCTCTTCGCCAAAGACCGCATCGAGAATTGGATCGAGTTCCTGACGACCGGAAACACAGATGAATCCAACGAGGGCCGCCGCGTGAAACACAACCGGGAGGCGGCTGAGGCGGCGAAAAAGCTGGCTTCAATGTGCAGCAAAGGTAAGCCTGTGAAGAACATGCCGCCATCGCTCGACTGGTCGTGCAAGAACTGGCGGGCCCTCGTCGGGCGCATGGGAACGTCCTGACCGGATTCTGCCAGGACGGAATCGACCGGAAAAGTCACCGGCTCTGCCCGGACAGTCGGCCGCCAGGCGTCGACATCTCGCCCTCCGCTTGCCGCGTGATGGCCGAGCGGCTGCGGGACGTGTGCAAGCTGCGGGAGGATGAGGCGCTATGGCGGGCCGGGCGGGGCTTCGTCTTGCGCGACCTGCCGTGGACGATTCAGAAGCTCCGCGCTAATCCGCCGTTTGAATTTGAGAACCGGGCCGTCATCGCGCTGGGCGGCGTCCCGAACAAGGTGCAGGTCGGCGACATGGGCATCGACGGCCGCACGCGACATTCGCCATGCGATGTTCCCCCGCTACGGCGCGCCGCGCTCCACCCCGTAGTTCCCGCCGTTGAGGACGCCGGCGGTGGCTTCGTCGCCGATCCAGGCCACGATCGCCTGCTGGACGGCTTCCAGCACGGCCGTGCGCGGGCCCTGGGCCAGGGCGGTGCGGACCCCGCCCGGCGTGGCGGTGATGCCGGCCAGCACGGCTTCGACTGCGTCCAATGCCCGCTCCGCGTTGACCTGCTCGCGGAAGCCGATGTCGCTGGCGGCATAGCGTTCGCCGACGGCCCGCAGGTAGGTGGCCAGATCAGGCAGCAGCCGGTTGCGCTCGTTCTGGGGCAACGCCGCGGCCGATCCGCGGATGTACTCCAGGAACTCATTCTCCGCGCCGTCGATGAACGACGCCCCGGCGCGGCGGGCTTCCACCCGGCCGTGGAATACCGTGATCAGGTGGTCCAGCACCGCAGCGTTGGCGGCCGAACCCGGGACGGTCAGGCACTTGTACAGCCAGGCGACGACGATAGGCTCGGTCTCCGACGCCGCCGCCGAGATCACGGCCGTGGCCACGGAGGCCAACTGGGTCGGGTTCGTCCCGTAAGTGGCCCGGCGCGACGCCACGCTCCGGGCCATCAGGAAGCGCGTCCCCGCGACGGGGCTGCGCAGACCGGTCAGCAGCACGTCCATGGGGACGCGCTCGCCGAAATCGGAGAGGGCGGTGGCGACCGCCGCGGACGCGGCCGGAGTGACCTCAGCGTTGGTGAACACCGCGGCCGCCTGGCGGGCGCACTCTCTGGCCAGGGCGCCGACGAACTGAGACGTGCTCTGCGGATCGTCACGCCAATGGGCGATTGCGGCCAGAAACGCCCGCGGCTCGCCCCCACTGAGCAACGTCCGGAACGTCGCTTCCACCCACGCCTGGACGATGCCGTCGTCGGCCGGCTGCAGCGTCTGCTGTCGCTGGATCTGCTGCATGGCCTGGTCGCGGGCCGAGTCCTGCCCGTTGGCCCGCGAGCCGGCCGTGGCCGCGATCAGCAGGAGCAGGGGGACAGTCGCCTTCAACATTCGCAAGCTCCACTGTGTAATCGACCTCAGCCGGGGAGCAATCCGCAATCTGCTCTGCGATGATTCGCACCGGCAAGCGCGGGACAGCCAGGCGCATGCCCCCCCGGCCGCACGCGCCGACGGCCGACGCCGGTCCGCTCACCCGGAGTGCGCCGGGCGATCGCGCCTGCGCCGGGGCGGCCGACAGGCCCCAACCGGGAGCGCGCGACAGTAACGGCGGCAGCGCGGCATTGTCAAGAAGACAAGCATCAGCCGGCCAGAAACGGCAGCAGAAAGAGGATGAGCGTCAGCAGCGCCGCGAGGATCAGATCGGTGTCCTGGTTCATAGGCCCCACATTGTCACTCGGCGACGAAGAAACGGCAACAGGTCCCGCCGGCGCCGACGCGCAGTCGCACCTGCCGCAGGCAGCGCGGACATCGCCCGTGGTAGGCGGCGCCGTCGGCGTCTCGATAGATACGGCTGTAGATCCCGCAGCAGTCGAAGCGGATTCCGACCCAGGGCCGGCCGAGCAGGCCGGCACGCGCGGGTGTCGTTCCAGGGCCCGGCGGCACGTTCGGGGGTGGGGCCAGACCGCGGATGTCGATGATGTATGCCTGGTCGTCGCTCACGGAGTCTGAATCGGCCGGGACCGTCCAGCGAGTCCAGCAGGTCCGGTCTGCCGGTGACCACCAGCAGGGGGTGCGCCACAGGGTCCGCAGCGCCTCTGAGTGAGCCGCGTGGCTTCAGCCCGCGCGGACGGTCCACATCGCTGTGGCTCCACCCCTTATTCCACACGAGCCTCCGCCACTTCCCCCCGCTCCAGCGGCCGGGCCGGGACGCCTGCGACCACCGCATCATCCGGCACGTCGCGTGTGACGACGGCCCCGGCCGCGACCGCCGCCCCCCGACCAACCGTGACGCCGGCCGCGATGAACGTGTGCCCGCCGGTCCACGCCCCGCGGCCCAGGTGGATGGGCAGCGCCCGGCCGGGTCCGAACCGGTAGGAGCCGTTCGCCTTGGTGTGGTTGTTGGAGGCCAGGATCGTATAAGGCCCCAACATGACCTCATCGTCCAGGGTGACCCCGCCGACGCCCTGGATCCAGCAGCCCGGCGCCAGGTACACGTCCCGTCCCAGGTAGACTCGGGTGGTGAAGGTGATGCGTACGCCCGACGCCAACTGAAAGTTGCGGCCGCAGGATGCGAAACACCACCGGACCAGCCAGCCACGCAGCCGGAGCACCGGCGTGAAGTCCGGCAGCACGGCCGTCAAGGCCATCACGACGGAAAACCAGGTATAGGCGACGATCCGTTTCACGATGCCGCTGCTTGCTCCCCCTGAAATGACGCCGGTCGCGATGGATCCCGCAACACGGATACGATGCCGGCGACGAAGGCGTCGATGGTCATGGATCGCGTCCTTTCGTAACCGGCGCGAATCAGTCGCCGTCGCAGTTCCCCGTCCGTCAGCACGCGGCCGATCGCGCTGGCCAGCGCCGCCGGATCGGAGGGAGGAACCAGCAGGCCGTCCACCTCGTGGCGCACGCTGGATGGGATCCCACCCACCCAGGTCGAGACGACCGGCAGACACCGGGCCCTCGCTTCGACGAGCACGCGCGGAGTCCCTTCGGAAAGCGTAGGCAGCGCCAGAACGTCGGCATCATCCATATATCGGAACCGCGCCGGTCCGAAAGGCACGTGCCCGGCCCACTCCACCCGGTCCGCGACGCCGAGTCGCTCGCACAGCGACTTGAGTCCATCGACGTATGGACCGAACGAGCCGGCGGAACCCGCCAGGATCAGCCGCACCGGCCGCGGCGAGCGGACGAGCGGAAGCGCCTGGATCAGATGCTCGATTCCCTTCTCAGGCCGAAGGAAGCCCATGTAGAGCACGCGATACTCGTCGCCCCCGCAGGTGTCTTCGCGCTCGCGGAGATCCTCGGCCCGGATGCTGGTGCTGACCACACTGACGGTCCTCGGCGAACGGAAGATCCGGGCCAACTCCTCCCCGTTGACGAGCAGCGCCGCGCGGCTGATCCTTGCGCTGAACCTCAGCATCAGGCGTTCAGTCCGGGCGAAGGTGATTCCCAGCCATCTCCCGAGGCGGCCGTACCCGCGGTCGGCCCCGGCCATGATCGCCAGCGGGTTGCCCACGATCCAGTGGACCACCCGCCGACGGCGGAAGCGTGCGAACAGGTGAACCAGCCAGTTCAGCGGGCCGCTGCCGCGAACGAAGATGGCGTCGCCCTCACCGACCAGCCGCCAGTAGCCGATCGCCAGGCGCAGCGGGTGCTTCATCGCGCCCGGCGAGGTGCCCCACGCGAACCAGGGACGGACGATGACGTTCGCGGCCGTCAGTTCGTAATCGCAAGCGTCGTCATCGACCGCCAAGGGGGCATGGTAAGCGATCCGGGCGACGTGCCGCGCGAGTTCGTCGATGATCTGTCCGAACGAGTGCAGCGTCCGCCAGCGTCCTTCCTGACCGACCACCGTCGCGCCCGTGACCGCCACGCGCATGGCGCCGGCCGGAGGGGCATCAGCCATCGCCGCCGTCCCACACCGGTTCCGCCGCCCGCCGTCGACGGTCCTCGCACTCGATCATCGCGGCCACCATCGTCAGCGGCAGCCATAGAATGCGATTCTCGTGGCTGCTGCCCTTCATGGCGTTGAAGAGCGTAAAGACGAGTATCAAAGTCGCCGCCGCCCGCGCCGCCGGGACCGGGATCCCGACCGCGTGCCACGCCAGCATCAGCACCGCCCCGCTGAATAGACCCAGCCCGATCACGCTGTATTCGACCAGGATCGACAGGAACGTATTGTGAGATTCCAGGTTTCCGGTTCGCCCGCGGGTCAGATACGCGGACGCCTCCTGCCCGGCGCCGGTTCCCATCGGCTGCTCGGCATAGATCCGCAGTGCCTCGGCCCACAGCGCCCATCGTTCGTTGGTGGTGTACGTTTCGGCGGAGAAGACCGTCAGCAGGCGATCCCGCAGGGAGCCGCGGATGAAGCCGGTCTGGACCGCCCAGTTGAACGTGCCGATCAGCACCCCCCCCAGCACGGCCGTCAGCAGCAGCCACTTGTGGATCTGCCGCCAGTAGGCGACGCACCCGGCCGCCAGCACCGCCAGCGGCACCGCCGCGATCACCGAGCGCGTCCCGGTGCGCAGCGCGACCAGCGTCATCGCGATCAGCGACGCGACGCCGGCCATGACGATCAGGGCGGTCCGGCGGATCAGGACCAGCGCCATCGCGGCCGTGATAGCGAAGCCGATACTGATAGCGAAGACGTTGATGCCCAGCCCGCCGAGCGCCAGGCGAAACTCCTCCTCGCTTCGCACGGCACCATACAAAAGGGCGTAAATGCCGCCCGTGGCGCCGCCCGCCATCGTGAGGAACAGCGTCTGACGGATCGCCTTCGGTTCGGCCAGATAGTCCGCGGCCGCCATCACCAGCAACACCTGGATGATGATCTTCGCGGAGGCCCGCCACGCCGAACTGAACGCGCCGGACCAGCCGACCGACAACAGCGTCCACACGGCAAAAAAGGCCAGAAGCGTCGTCACACCCCGCAGCCGGACGATGTCCGGCCGGTGACCCAGCAGGCAGCGGACCAGGTAGGAGGCCGCGGCCACCAGCATGATGACCCGCACCGGCGAATAGAACACCAGCGCCGTGCCCTGTTCCGGGTTCAGCGTCACGTCCCAGACCTGGAGCGTCAGCGCCATGACGATGCCGGCCCGCGGGCTGGCGATCACCACCACCAGCGCCCACGCGCCCATCACGGCCCCGGCTGCAATACCCGCCCCGGCTGCCAGCACCGCCGCCGCCACGATCAGCGCCACCACGGTCAGGCCGACCAGCCCGGCGCCGAAGCGCAGCCCGCCCTCGTCCCCCGGCTCCGTGAGCAGGGGATGGGCGGCGTAAGGAATGGCGGCAACGTCAGACATAGACACTGAGTGCAGCGAAACTGGCGATGCAGCGGCGCTGGATCGCCGCGCCGAAAGAACCAGGCCGAAGTCGGAACTTGCACCCGTTGTCCATACTCTTCTGTGCCTGACTCACTCCCGGACTCCCGGACTCCCGACGGCTACCACGTCGGAACGGGTAAAGCGGTGTTTTCCCCGGCCGGCGGCGGGTATTTCGTCCACGTATTCTACCTCGACGGCGGTGGCGCCGCCGCTGTGCTCGTCGACCAGGCGCCGGGCCTTCTCGATGATGTCCATATCGGCCCGTCCAAACCGGCGACCTTTGACGATCCGCAGGATGATCCGCGACGGCATCGTCTGATGATACTGAAAGCTGTCCACGCCGTCGGCGCCGAACATCGTCTGGGTGAAGTACGCCCCGTGGACGACGCGGCCGTTGCCCAGCGTGAACAGGTCGCTGGAGCGTGCCAGGCCGAGTTTCAGTGTTGGGAAATGGATGCCGCAGCCGCAATCCGGAGCTTCGGCCTGCGCCAGATCGCCGTTGAGGTAGCGGATGAACGGCATGGCGGTGTTCCGCAGCCCGGTCAGAATGAGCGGCCGCAGTCCTTCCGTCCCAGGCCCGCTCGCGTCCGCTGCCCCGCTTGCGGCCATTGCCTCGTTTGCTGCCACCGGCTCGCCGAACTCGACGATCGACCAGTCCGAACTGACGTGCATCACGCCGCGCTCACATTCACAGGCCACGTGCAACACCTCGCCGCAGCCGTAGGCGTCGAACACCGGGCAGCCGAAGGCCCGGCGGATCGCCTGCCGTTGGGCCGGGTGGAGCGTCTCCGCACTGGTGAAGATACCTTTAAGGGAGGGAGTCAGGGAGTGAGGGAGCGAGGGAGTGAGGGAAGAGGGAGGCGTGTGGCACCGGTTTCCAACCGGTGATTCCGTGTGGCACCGGTTTCCAACCGGTGATTCCATGTGGCACCGGTTTTCAACCGGTGAATCCGAGTGGCACCGGCTTCCAGCCGGTGATTCCATGTGGCCTGGGCTTCCTCCCGGTGAGCCTTCAACCATCCACCGCGCCACCATCGTCAGGGCCGATGGATACCCCACCAGCACCGTCGCCCCGGCCGCCCGCCAGCGCCGGATCGCCCGCTCCACCTGCTGAGGACCGAGGTCATAGGGATCGACGCGGCACGTTCGACTGGCGAACTCGCGAAGGCGCATCTTCCAGGCCGGCATCCGCCAGTCCGATTCATGGAACCCCCACAGCAGCCCGATCACCTCCCCCGGCTGCCAGCCGCAGCGGGCGTAGTTCCGCCACATCGTCGCCAGCGACGCCGACGCCAACGCCCGCGGATAGGTCACCGACAGCGGCCGCCCGGTCGAGCCGCCGGTCTGCGTCACCGCCAGCTTCCGCCGCGGCATGGATTGGTTGATCATCCGGTCTCCTTCGCGCCGGATGATCTCCTTGGTCAGCACCGGCAGCTTGGGAAGATCCGCGGCCGTGCGGATGTCCGCCGGCGTCAGGCCGCGCTCGCGAAAGAGGTCGTGGTAGTAGGGAACGTGCTCGTATGCGGCGCGGATCAGTTGTTGCAGGAGTTCATCCTGATACGCCTGAATCTCGGCTGCGCTCCAATGCGGCCGCGCCGAAAACTCGGCGAAGTGCCGCTCGGGGAAGTAGCCCTTCAGCGCGTATCCGACGGTGAGGATGGCTCGGCTGGGTGCACGAGGCATGGGACGATCCCTCAGCCATGCCCCTTGTGAGTGGCGACGTCGCGCCGCCCGGCCGCGCCTCGCCAGCGGCGTCGGGTTGCTCCAGCGGCCTTCAACCACGAACCGGGAACCCAATGTGCGGCACGGATGGCGAAGCGCTCTTTCGGCCGCAACAGCCATTGCCCCTCGGCCGTGAATTCCACGAGCACGTCCTTGCGACCGTAGGACAGCGCGTGTGCCGTCAATTCCCCCGCGTAATGCTGCAACAACGGCAGGAACATGGCTTTCGTCTCATCATCCTGCTGGCGATACACCGCCAGTTGCCTCCGCACGAAGAACAGCATGGAGTCGGTGTGCTCCCCGGCGGAACCGGTGATGGAGCCGGCCCGCGATCCAACGCGCACACAGGGCGTCCAGACGAAGCCCAGCGTCGGGTATCGAACCGCGATGCGTATCCACAGGTCGATGTCTTCGCCGAGGCGAAGGTCCGTGCAGAATCCGCCGGCCTCGCGGAGCACGTCGCGGCGCACCATCATACCCGGCGTACAGATGGGCGTGCGTGCCAGGGCCGCGGCGAAGAACGGGAGGCGAGCGGGGCCGGACGGTAGCGGGGCAAGTGACGGTACGGACCCGGCCGCGCCCATGCGGGTGTAAGCCGTTGCGCACCACATCAGATCCGTGTTCGCCCGCAATAGATCCAGGCTCAACTCCAGCCGCCGCTCCTCCCAGGTGTCGTCGTCGTCGAGAAACGCGATCCAGTCAGCGCTGGCAGCGCTGATCCCGGTGTTTCGAGCTGCGGCCGGCCCGGCGTTTCCCTGACGGATACAACGGACGCAGCCGGCATAGCGCGCGACAACGTCGCTCGTCGCGTCGGTCGATCCATCGTCCACGACGATGACCTGGGCCGGTTGGCTTGTCTGCCGCATCACCGAGTCGAGCGCTACCGCGATGCGCTCGGCGGCATTGAACGTGGGAATCACCACGGCCACGGTCCGCGCTGACGCGACATCGTCCGAAGCGACGTTTTCGCCGGTGCCCGTCATCCCGTCTGCTCTCCGTCCGCGACGGGCGTTACCGCCACTCGACCGCGCCCGGCGACGCTCAAGATCGCCTCCCTCAACATCTGCGCATCGGACCGACGCGGCAACCATGCGGAATACACCGTCATCCGGCTGAAGGCGTGGAATCCCCAGAGGATGATGGCGGCATTGGCGATGTAGCCGAGCGACATGGACCACGCGGCCCCTACCAGGCCGATGCGGGGCAGGAGCAGCAGCAGCGCGGCCGCGTTGACGACGGTGCCGACGACCGTGGCGATGGCGACGATTTCCGGCCGGTCGGTGCCGTTCAGGTAGGGCACGAGCACCTTGGACGCCGTGCGGACGACGGCGCCGATCGCGATGACCCGCACCATGGGAACGGAATCCAGGAAGCTGTCCGACAAGAGCAGTCGGACGATCGGCTCGGCGAACACGGCGACGCCACCGACCACGACCAGCGCGAGCACGCCCGCCGAACGGGCGCAGGCGGCCGTCAGTTCCGGCCGCCCGTCGGCGGCCGCAGCGATCCGCGGCTGGAGCACCGTTGACAGCGAATCGGACACCATCGTGATGGTCAGGATCATGGCGGCCGCTGCGGAGAACTTGCCGAGTTCACCTTCTGCGACGAAGAACGCGAGCAGCAGGAACCCGATCTGAGCGTTGGCCAGGTTCGAGAGCGATGAGAAGTACGCCCGGAATCCGTAGCTGAAGAGTCCGCGCAGCTCCGGCCCGCCAGGTCGCGTCCACCCATCGGGGTGGTGCCTGCGCATCCAGAGGCATGCTCCCAGGGCGACCAGCGCCGAAGCGGCGATGTTGGCCCATAGCGCGCCGTGGACACCCAGCTTGATAGCCCCGCACAACAGGAGGGTCAGCACCAGACGGATCACCGTCATCCCGACGGCGAGCATCGCTTGGGCGGTGAAACCGCGCAGCGCAGAGACTGCCATGAGCAGGGAGGTGGCCCAGATCTGAAAGGGCACCCACAAGGACGCCACGGCGAACGCGGAGCGCGGCGCCTTGTCGAAGAAGCGCAGCCCGGAGTACGTCCCCGCCAGCGCCAGCGCCGCGCCCAGCAAACCCCCGACGAGTCCCACGGCAAGAAGGGTCCACGCGCCTTGCCCGGCAGGTACCCGGCCGGCGGAGACGTGGTATTGCACCGCCGTATCGAGTCCGCACAGGAATATCACCGCCAGCGCGCTGCCATACAGGACGCAGGCGGTAAAGGAGCCGCGCCCATCCGGCTCGAGGAGCCTGGCCAGGGCGCTCTGCAGCGCAACGCCGCACACGAATACGCCGCCGCGCGCGCCCAACGTCACCGCCATGTCGCGCACGCCCTGCTTCAACGGAGATCCCATGCGCTGGAGAGCCTGTCACGGCAACCGTGGCGCTCATGGCTTACGGCCGCCGTCCGTAGTGCGCCTGACCCACGTGCGCCGGCTCGTCGACCGAGCCTGAACCCATTCCTGCACCGCCCCCCGACCCGGGGCAGCGGGCGGGGCGGATTCTATCGGGTTCGCCACCGGCGGGCGATGCACGCACGGCCGGCGGGGTGGCCTTTCCAACTTCAGTCCGCGTTTATAGTGGTCCGTGCCGGCCGCTTCCGCTACATTCCGGGCCGAAGGAGTGTGCCGTGCCCGACTTGAGCGGAATCGATCGGATCCACCCGGCCGTCATCGGGCCGGTGCGCGAGTATGCCGCCCTGATCGAGGAGTGTGCGGGCGACAGGGCCGTGGCGCTGGTGGTGTTCGGACGTGTACTCAGTGAGGACTTCGATGCCGCCACGGACGTCGTCGCCAGCGTGCTGGTGGTGGACGAGGTCGATCTGAACGCGTTACGCGCGCTGGCGCGCCATGGCCCGCGGTTGGGGCGGCTGCGGATCGCGGCCCCGCTGGTCATGACGCCGGCCTATGTCGAGTCGTCCCGGGACACGTTTCCGCTCGAACTGATCGAAATCCAGCAGAAACACCAGGCGCTGTGGGGCGATGACCCCTTCGCCCGGCTCACCTTCGAGCCGGAGCACGTCCGCTTGCAGTGCGAGCGAGAGTTCAAGCGGCTGCTGATCCAGTTGCGCCAGGGGCTGCTGAAGGCGGCCGATCAGGAGTTCCTGCTCGCCGAGCTGCAACGGGCCCTGGCCGACGACCTGATCCGCACGCTGCGAGGCGTGCTGTGGTTGAAGGGGACCAGGGAGCCGACCCCCAGGGGCGAGGTGGTCGCGGCCGCGGCCCGGATGTGCGGCCGCGACCTGAAAGGGCTTCGCCACGCCGCCGACCGCGGTTACGAGCCGGGCTGGGACGATTTTCAGGCGTTTTATGCCGACTTGGTGGCGCTGGCGGCGCACCTCGACCACACGTTGGAGCACGCCCGATGAGGCGATGCGAACGCGGCCATCCGTTCCAGCTCCGCGCGCCTTCGCACGCTGACGGCGAGCCGCGGGCTTTTGCCCGCGCGGACGCTCCGGCACAGCGACAGCTTCGATCCGCCTGCATCGATGTCACAGATACGCGACAGCCGCGCGCGATCGCGCCTGACCCGCGGACACGACGCACCGCGCGGGCTGAAGCCCGCGGCTCGCTGGTGGGCTGCGTGGTCGCGGTGGACCTGCTGCTGGCCAGCGCCGCCCTCGCCAGGATCGACGTCCCGCGTCCGCCCGATCACGTCCACGTGGCGGACCGGGCCAGCATCATCGACGCTTCGACCGAGCGGCAGATGAACGTGTGGCTGGACGAGCTGTATGGCAAGACGAAAGAGATCGTCTTCGTGCTGACCGTGCCCACCACCGAGGGCGAGCCGTTCTTTGACTTTGTGCAGCGAACGGCCCGGGCATGGAACGCCGAGACGGAAGGCAAAGGCATCTCCGCGCTGATTTGCGTAGCGGTGAAGGAGCGTCAGGCCCGGATCCACACAAGCTAC
>QZJT01000098.1 GCA_003597935.1 Phycisphaerales bacterium
GGACATCGTCTGTGCATACTTCGAGGAAGCGCACGTGAATTATGCAGCGCAGTGACCGACTTGCAAAACATGTTCAGATATTCATTGCCGGAGTAGTATGCACCTTCAGCAGCGTCCATGCGACATCTCCGCGCTCGTTGATGCGAGGCGTCCGCCCCTCTCCGACGACAGTTACACGTCCGTCCTTGAGTTGCATGATCCGAAGGTCGTCCTCAGACCAGACGATGGTCCCGGCATCGTTGATATCCGGCCCGCCGTCAAAAATGTCGTTGTGCGTGATTTGGGTGATCCGGCCGTTGTCGTACAGGAAGATCTCGGCGGTGACGCCACGGCCTTTCATGTAGACGACCTGGCCACAGTTGTTGACCCCCATCAGTCCGCTTGTGCGGATATCATCCGCGGCGAACTCGACCACCTCGAACCCGGCCGGCAGGTTGATCTGTCCCAGCGCGGTTGGGTCGCCCGAATTCAAAAGGGCGCACAGTCCGAGCACCGGGAGGTGCGCGTGAAGGCACGTCAGCCCTCGCCCGCCTTGGCGACGTATCCGACGCTGCGGATTCAACGACCGAATCAAGCCGAACATCGCAGGCCCCCATCTTCGGCGGCGCCGACCACGACGGCGCGTGACGCGGACGCAGCAAACGGTTTCAGAACAGTAAACGGACAAACAGGTCAGGCGGCCCGGCCACGCGCCGCGGCCGCCCGACGACACTCACCGTACGCGAACCCTCGCGTAATCGGTCACCTGAACCGCCGTCATCGACCCCGGGCCCTGGTGCCCGAGAATGGTCAGCTTGTCCACCGTCAGTTCCCTGACGTCCGACGAGTCGTCGATTCCCTTTAACGGCAGCGAACCGTCAAAATCGACCTGCTGGATGAGGAAATCGCCGATCTGCTCGTCGATCAGGGTGATCGACTTGAAGCCCCCCGTCGGGATGAACGTCGCGTTGTCGCTGACGGACAGAGGATAGCAGGTGCTGTAACACAGCGGGGAATCCGTGTGCCAGTTGTCGGGGTCATCGTAGCTGTCATCGATACCCGACTGACCCGTCCAATCGAAGTCGATGGCGGGCGCAGACGCGGCCACGGCGAACATCAGGGCCGCCGCGAACAGCTTCGACACCTTGCGCGTCGAAATGAGCATGAAGAATCCTCCTGCGCCCATGCTGCGATTGCACCATCGAAGTTGACAGTCGCAGCGCCTGGACGCTATAATAGAACGTCAGACCAGGTCCGCGAGCCCGTCCCGCGCGTGTCATCCGCCGGGGACGAAGCCGCGGACTCTTTTTTTCCTGGATTCAGAAGACCGTGGGACCGGATGGCTGAGGCGCGAGGCGGCGCGCGCTGCCCCCCCCCCAGAGCGAAACCGCCCGGGGGCTCCGGGAGCACCGGCACGCCGAAGCGCTGTTGCCTTGATCGCCGAATGAACCACGCTGCCGACCTCCGGTGCGGCCGTGACGTGACGGCATCGCACGTGTTGTCGGGTGGGCGTCGAATCACTGCTGCCGTGGGCGACGGGTAAGACCCTTCTCCGTGCCGCCCACTTGCGACCGTCCCGTACAGCATACGGCGCAGACACGTGGCCTGTCAAGCGCGTCAATCGCTTTTTTACTTTTTCCTTTGACGCTGCGGCACGATGCGTGACGGCATCCCGCTCTACGTGTCACTCACACATCGCAGCGGTCGTGGAAAGGTCGCAGCCTCGGCTACCTGCGAACCGCCGCCCTATGTCACACGTGGCGCTGGACGAAACGTCGCATCTTCGGCCCCGACGGGGCCGCGGAGCGTGACCACGGGTGGAGCGAAGCGAAACCCGTAGGCAGGGCGGTCTCCACCCGCGCCGCCCAGCATGGCGCGGAGGAGGCCATCACACGCGATAGACCCTGGCGCAGGATCGTGCATGCCGTTGGAGCGCACCGGCCGCGGCGGAACGAGTAGTATTGCCGTGAGCGAATCGTACCCACTCTCCAGACAAAACGTCCGCGCGGGCTGAAGCCGCGCGGCTCGCTGCGGGCGCATGACCGGGCGCGGGGATAGAGCGCCAGGACCGGCGTCGGCGGCGTTGGGGGGTTTTAGTCCGCCCCCAGCCTGCGCGGCCAGTAGTCGGTCGGCGCCGGCTTGTCGCGGTCTTCGTCCGGGCGGATGTGCTTGTAAAGCGAGTCCTTCTCCTTGTCGTAGGCGATCCGCCCATTGACGACCGTCCAGCGGACCAGCGTCATGTAGTGCAGGATGTCTGCGTCGGTGATGGCGAAGTCGGCGTCCTTGCCGATCTCGATCGAGCCGACGCGATGATCCACGCCGAGGATGCGGGCGGCGTCGATGGTGACGGCCTTCAGGGCCGCGTCCTGCGGCAGGCCGCCGCGGATGCCGAAGCCGGCCTCTATGGCCAGGTGGAGCAGGTCGCGGCCGGCAACGCCCCACGTGGTGATGGCCGTGTTGGAAGGCACGATCGCCAGCGGGACCCCCTGGGCGTGCAGGATGGCGGCGTTCTCGATGGAGGAGCCGTTCGCACGGTTGTCCCGCTCGTCGCGCATGACGCGGTCGCGGGGCGTGATGATGGCGGAAACGCCCGCCCGCCCCATCTGCGGCGCGACGGTCCACCCCTCCCAGGCGCCGCGGATTTCGATGGTCTGGCCCCCTTGCAGCGTCACCGGAGTGGCGCCGAAGGCGAAGACGTCGTCGCGCCGGATCAGCACGTCCACGCTCATCGGAAAGCGGTCCATGATGATCACGTCGCTGGTGACGCCGCCGAAACCGGCCGACAGGGCGTCGAGCACGAACCCGCCGGGCGCCGGGTTGGGTACGTTGGGCGTGCCGCCCAGCCCGTTCGACTGATAGACCATGTCGTCACAGCCTTCCAGGCCGTTTGGGAAGGGGCAGTTTCCCTGCGGCTGGCAGGGGACGCCGCTGGCAAGCTCGTCCACGAACTGGATGATCCGGCTCGGCGGCAACGTGCTCTCCTCGAAGTCCTGGACGCAGATCAACGCACCTGCGGCCGCCTCAAAGTCAGCCTTGTTGTCGAACCAGGTCAGCGCCGCGGAGCGAAACGGGCCGACGCGATGGGCCGCCGGTGCGCCCGGCTCCGCGACCGACGCAGCGGTCGAGTTGGCGGATGAGCGGAGGTAGCTCTGCGAATCGGCCTGGACGTCGTGGGCGGTCCAGAACGCCAGAGCACATAGGACGAATACGACGCCCGTGTCCTTCATGCTCGCAGACCTCTTCAAGAGAAAAGGGTGAAGCAGGGCGCGAATCGGCCCTGGCCAGCGGCTCGTCCACTTGGCCGAGCGTATCAGGAATCCTCGCGCGTCGCAAGGCCGACGATGCAACTCGCCGGGAGTGCGCGACAGGATCGGCGGCTCGGGGACGGCGCGCGATCGCGGCCGCGCGGACAATTCCGCTTCTTGGGTCTGCGCCCGGTGGCCATCGCGTTGAGTCGCAAACTCCCGGCATGAATGCCGGGGCTCTGAGGAGGGGTGTACGCCCCCCCCAGAGCCCGGCCTTTCAAGGCGGGGTTTGATCGGAGAACCGCATCCCCCGCGGAGTCGGGCGATCACACGCCGCCGGAACCCCGACACGAATGCCGGGGCTCGGGGGGGGGCACGCCATTTGCGGGATCGCATTGGGACCTACGGGCACTCGTATCGGCGCTCGGCCTGAGCGCCGCAGCCCCACTCCGCGCGAGCGGCGCCGGCGCCGCCGGGGACGCCGCGGAGCCTGGCTTTCGCCTTGCCCTTCGGGCCGACCACGCCCCCGCCCTGCACGCCGCCCTCGGCCGTGACGGTGAAGGTGTCGCCGGGAGCGCCGCCCTTGAGCCTGATCTTCAGCAGCGTGCGGCCGCCGCGGTCGGAGCACCTGGCCGAGGCGATCCGTTCCCTGCCGCCGCAGGCCATGATCGGCGTCATGAGAAAAGCCCGGCCGATCCTCCCGTTGCGCATCCCCCCCCCGACTATCACGCCGTCCTCGTTGATGTCGAACGGGAAGACGAAGCCCCAGCCTTCCTCCGGGTCCACCAGGTCCAGCAGCTCGATGCGCTCGCCGTCCTTCCACATCGCGCCGATCCAGGGCGATTCCAGGTCGTCCAGGTCGTTGAACCAGCCGATGATGGTGCCGTCGTCAAGGATGCGGTAGGCCACCCCCTGTGGGCGGTTGATGTCCGGCACCAGCCGCGTCGGCACCCCTTCGATCCACACCGCTGGCTCCTCCGGTTTGGAGATATGGAACTGCACCTCGCCGACGATCATGGCGTCGTCATTGATGTCGTAGGCCCGGCTGGTCACGCCGCCGATGTTCTCGTGATCGTGCAGGTTGACGAGGTTCCCGTCGTCCCACAGATACGCCTTGTCCTGGCCGCTGCCGGAGTAGCCGACGATCTGGTTGCGGTGGTTCATCGCCTCGGGCCGCGCCAGCGCGCCGAGATCGGTCACGACGCCCTCGTCGAACAGGAAGCCGAAGGGTCTGTAGGGCGGACCCTGCTTCGAGCCGGCGTAGCCCAGCAGGCGACCGGTGTCATCCATGCCGCGGATGAAGTGAAGGTTGATCCCCTCGCCGCCGTGGGTGACCTCGTCATTGAGGTTGAACACGTCGCCGCCGCGCCAGTAGGCCGCTTTCTCCACCAGGTAGACCCGGATTTGATGGCCGATGCGCTCGACGGTGACCTTGACCGACTGGCCGTAGATCGTGCCGTCGTCGCCGATCAGGTTGGCGATGGTGGTGTTGTCGCCCGGCAGCGGATCGACGAAAGACGGCGTCAGATCGGCGTCCCAGACGACGATCCGGGCCTCGAACTCCGGCAGCAGCTCGAAGCCGACCACCTGGCCGCGGGCGTTCACCGAGCGGGCCTCGGCCTGCACCACGCCGATGCCCTCGGCGATTTCGGTCAGATCGGTGATGCGGTAGCGAACGTCGCCGGCAAACGTCGGGCGTGCCAGGACGAGCACGAAACCGGTAACAGTCAGGACGATTGAAGCGCGGCTTGGTCTGGACATGGCCGTCTCCCCAGATATGGCAGAATCGTACGTCTCGGCGGCATCGCGGCGAGGGCGCGGTGCGTTCGCCCCGAAAACACGGGTTGCCGCCGTACCGATGTTAGCGACGCGGTAGACTCCATTCAACGGCCAGGCGGGCGCGGGCGGGTGAATGACCGAACCGTCGGGCGCGCGTCGCGGGCGTCGGTCCGTCGTCGGGCCGGCTCCGCGGGCGCCCCGCGCTCACGGCTTTCGCGCGAAGATCCGGACGCTGTGTACCTTTCCGGCCAGCGCCGTGGCAATGTCCTCGACGGTCGCGGCCGGCGCGTCGGCGTCGCCGCCGCAACAGGGCGGACCGCCCGCTTCGGACCGCACGAATTCGATCAGTTGTCCGTGGTCGTAGGTCAGACGCTCGCGCACCTCGACGTCCACCAGCCCGGCGGCACGAAGGCCGTCCAGGTAGTCCTCTTCCGGGATGGCCCCGGCGATGCAGGAGCAGTAAAGCTCGGGGCTGTCGCGGACCGCGGCCGGCAGGTCGCGGGCAACCAGGTCCGAGACCATCATGCAGCCGCCGGGCCTCAGCACGCGGGCGATCTCGGCGAAGACGCGCGGCTTCTCGGGGGAGAGATTGATCACACAGTTCGAGATCACCCAGTCCACCGTGCCCGACTCGACGGGCAGTTGCTCGATCGTCCCCTTGCGCACCTCGACGTGCGTCATGCCGGCGGCGGCGACGTTGCGGCGGGCGCGCTCGATCATGGCGTTGGTCATGTCGATGCCGATGACGTGCCCGCTCGGACCCACCTTGCGGCCGGCCAGCAGAATGTCGATGCCCGCCCCCGAGCCCAGATCGACGACGGTCTGCCCCTCGCGCACGTCGCTGAAGGCGACGGGGTTGCCGCAGCCGAACGAGTTCTGGACGGCGTCGGGGGGCAACGCCCGCAGTTCGTCCGCGGTGTAGCCGGCGCTTTGCACCACCAGGCCCTTCTGCGCCGCGGGCGCGGCGCCGCAGCACGTCGAACGCGATGGCGCCTCCACCGCCCGCGTGTAGCTTCGGGACACTTCCCGTCGGATATTCTCGGATGACTGAACCTGTTCCATCGGGTGACTCCTTACTTGCGGCCGCGCGGGCAGCACGCCTCCACGGCGTCCGCGATGCGGCGCAGGGTCGTGACGATTCTGTCGCACTGGACCGAATAGAAGACTTCTTTCCCCCGCCGCCGCGCCTCCAGCAGCCCCGCGTCGCGCAGCACGGCCAGGTGCCGCGAGACGACGGAGAGGTCCACCGGGCAGCAGGCGTTCAGCTCGCTGACCGAGCAGGGCCGCCGGCAGCGGGCCAGCCGCACCAGCAGAGCGATGCGGTTGGGATCGCTCAGCGCCTTGAAGAACCGCGGTTCGATCAGCCGGGCGAAGGCGGGCGGGCGACAACATTTGCTCGTTTGCGTCATTGTGCAAGTATACGCCGCGCCACGGCCGCCGTCAAGCCCGCCCACGGCGGCCCTAGGCCCGCGTGCAGCAGCGCCCGGGCGCAGTCGTTGGTGGAGGTCACCGTGTCGAAGCGCAGGATCGTCATGTCGCAGCAACGACGGCGCGACTTTGATGGGTCGCGCGGCCCGCCACGCTCACGCTGCGCCGTGGACGCCTTCCAGCGACACGATCACGCGGGTATCGTCGCCCAACATGCCGCGGTCGATCCCGTAGGTCATGCCGTAGTCGCTGCGCTGAAGCTCGAAGATCGCCTCGAAGCCGCAGCGCTTGCCCTGGCCCTGGTCGGCGGTGCCGGCGTGCTCGACGTTGACGGTCACCGATTTCGTGACGCCGTGGATGGTCAGTTCGCCGGTGACGCTGTAGGTCGCGCCGCGGACCAGTTTGGCGGACTTACTTCTGAAGGTCAGCGTCGGGTTCTCGCGGGCGTTGAAGAAATCGGGGCTTTTCAGGTGTCCGTCCAGCTTTGCGGTGCCGGTGTCCACGCTGTCCACCTTGACGGTCACGTCGAAAGTCAGCGACTCGGCGCTGCTGCCGTCGAACGTGAACTGTCCGCTGACGTCGTTGAACCGGCCGTAGAACTGGCCCGCCCCGAAGTGCTGCACGCGGAAGATCGCGGTCGAGTGGACCGGGTCGATCTTATAAGCGTCCGCCATGCCGGCGGCCGGCGTCGGTTCCGGCGCAAACCCTACGGAAAACGCGGTTACGGTGACGGCGAACGATCCGATGGCAAGGTGCCATGACTTCATACGGTGCTCCTCCTGGTTCGTGGCGGGCATGCGCCGCCGGGTTGTTACTTGTCGGCCTGCGTCGAAGAGATCGGGAAGCCGGGGAGCCATGGCGCAGGAGACGAATGGAACACACGTTGCGTTCGTCGCCGCGCGCTGCTCGGGCGCTTCGCCCGACGGCCGGTCCGTCGAGGCGCCGGCAGCGTTCGAGCCGTTCACTCCGGCCCGCGCCGCTCTTCCCATGCTCCCTCGTTCCCTGACTCGCCGCTTCCTACGGAGAAGCGGTTCCGGCCTTGCGGCGATTGTAGAGCGCCTCGAACTGATCGACCAGATCGTCGAACAGGTCCATGGTGTCCTCGATCGGCTGGGGCGTGGTCATGTCCACCCCCGCCAGCTTGAGCACCTCGAGCGGGTAGCGGCTGCTGCCGGCGGCGAGGAACTTCACGTGGCCTTCCACCGCCCCCGCCTGGCCGTCGATGATGCGCCGGCCGATGTTGGTGGCGGCGCAGTGGCTGGTGGCGTAGGTGTAGACGTAGAAGTTGCGGTAATAGTGCGGAATGCGCAGCCCCTCCGCCTTGCCCGCCTCGTCCAGCTCCAGGTCCGGGCCGTAATAGCGCTGCACCAGCTCCCCGTACAGCGCGCACAGCCCGTCGCCCGTCAGCGCCTGCCCCGCCTCCGCCTGCTCGTGGATCAGCTTCTCGAACTCGGCGAACATCGTCTGGCGGAAGACCGTGGTGCGGATGCTCTCGATCTGGTCTTGCAGGATCAGCAGCCGCTCGGTGTCGTCCGCGGCGTGCTGGAGCAGGTAGTGGGCCAGCAGCACCTCGTTGACCGTCGAGGCCACCTCGGCGCAGAAGGTGGCGTAGTCGCCGTAGACGAACGGCTGCGCTTTGCACGTGTACCAGGAGTGCATGGCGTGACCCATCTCGTGGGCCACCGTGGAGCGGTCGTTGGCGGTCCCGGTGTAGTTCAGCAACAGGTACGGGTGGGGGGCATTGTAGGCGCCCCAACTGTAGGCGCCCGAGCGCTTGTTGGGCGTTTCGTACACGTCGATCCAGCGCGAGTCGAACGCCGTCCGCATGGTGGCGACGTAACCGCTGCCCATCGGCTCCAGCGCCGCCAGGATGGTCTTCGTCGCCTCGTCGTACGGGATCTTGTCGCGCTCGCCCTCGACCAGCGGCACGTACAGGTCATAGCGATGGACCTTGTCCAGCCCCATGATCTTCTTGCGCAACGCCACGTAGCGGTGCAGCCGGGGCAGATTCGCGTTGATCGTGCGGATGAGGTTTTCCACCACTGCCGGCGGGATTCCCGGACCGAACAGGGCCGCCTCCAGGGACGAGTTGAACCCGCGGGCCTTGGCGTAGAACATGTGCTGCTTGACCTGCCCGCTGAGCACGGCCGAGAGCGAGTTGCGCTTGTCCAGATAGACTTGGTGCATCCCCAGGAACGCGTCACGGCGGACGCGCCGGTCGGGTGAATAGATCAACTGGTAGTACTTGGCGTTGGTGAGCTTGAGGTCTTCGCCGTTCTCGTCCTTGATCACCGGGTAGTCCAGGTCGGTGTTCTGCAGCCGTCCGAAGATCGTGCCGAACGACGCGGTCACGTCGCCGGTCATCGCCAGTAGTTCCTCCTCGCGGGCGGACAGCGTGTGCTTCCGCTGGCGGTCGATGTCGGCGAACATGTGGCGATAGACCGCCAGCTCGGCGCTGTCCTTCATCCACGACTCGACCGTCTCGGACGGCAGCGTCAGGATCTCCGGCACCATCCAGCTCATCGCCTCGCTGGCCCGGGTCGCCAGCGACTGAGCCCGGTCGGAGCGGCCGGCGGTCTCGCTGTTGCTCATGTCCAGGTGATAGGCCAGGCCCGCATAGACGACGAGCTTGTCCACGTCGGCAATGGTGTCGTCGCGGTGCTTCAGCGCCGAAAGCAGCGAGTCGGCGGACTTGCCCAGCGTGCCCTTCATCCCGGCGAGCTTCTCGATCTTCTGCTGCGCCGCGGCGAATCCGGCTTCCCACGCCTCGACGTCGGCGTACAGCTCCGCCAGGTTCCACTTGTACTTCGCTTCGATCTGGTCGCGGGTGCGCTCCTTCGGCGGCGCCGCCGTCTGTTGGGCCATGCTCACGGTCGTCCCTCCATAAATTGCCACGCAGACGATCAGCCCAAGCATCCACGGCCGCGCGGAAGGGAGCGAGGGAGTAAGGGAGTAAGGGAGTAAGGGATCGGAAGGTCTGCGTCTCTCACTCACCTCGCGCCACGCTTCATCCTCGACTCCGAGGGCATCCAGTCGCGCAACGGATCGTTCGCCGTTGCACTCTTCCCTGACTCCCTCACACCCCGACTCCCTGATTCCCACCTTCGAAGACATGATTCTCCCCTTTCGTTTGCGAACGCCGATCACTCGATCGTCGCGGATTCGAGCACGATGTCCTCGACCGGCGATTCGCCGTCCAGTTCGACCGCGGCCATGGCGTCGACGACGTCCATCCCTTCGATCACGTTGGCGAAGACGGTGAACCCGCCGTTCTGGTTGTCGAGGTTCTCGGAATTGTCCGCCAGATTAAAGAAGAACTCCGACGTGGCGGAATCCGGGTCGCCGCCGAGCTTCGCCATCGCAACCGTCCCGCGCACGTTGCTGCGCTGCGGGTCGAATTCGTTGACGATCGGATCGCGCCCGCCGGTCTGTTTGCTGCCGTCCGGCAGAAACCCGCCCCCCTGTACGACGAAGTCGGGCACGATCCGGTGAAACACGGTCCCATTGTAGAAGCCCTCGTCGATGTATCGCAAGAAGTTCAGGCTGGTGACCGGGGCGTCGTCGATGAGCAATTCGATCACCACCACGCCCAGCGACGTTTTCAGCCGGGCCTTGGGCTGCTGGACCACCGTCAGCGTCACGCCTGCGGTGGATTCCTCACCGAAACCGTCCCGCACCGTCACCTGAAAGGCCAGAGAATCGGCGCCGTCGGGCACGGTGAGGGTCGCCTTTTCGCTGGCGCCGTCGCTGAGCGTCACCTCCGCGCCGGCGGTCTGTTCCCACAGATAGGAGAGCGTGTCCCCGCCGTTGGGGTCGCTGCTGGCGGAGGCGTTCAGCGTGACCACCAGTCCCTCGACCACGTTGCGGTCGCGTCCGGCGTCCGCCCGGGGGGGGAGGTTCTCCTCCAGCGTCACCGTGATGGTCACGGTGTCGGTGGCGCGGGCGTCGTGCTCATCGACGACGATGACCTCGAAGACCAGTTCCGAGTCCTCCATCGGCGAGGTGAACGTGGCCGTGTCCGTCGCGGCGTTGGCCAGCGTCACGCGCGGCCCGTCGAGCTGTCGCCACACAAACGTCAGTTCGCTTCCATCCGCGTCGCTGGAGGCGGTGGCGTCCAGGGTCACCCGCTGGCCGCCGTTGACCGTCCGGTCCTCGCCCGCCTCGGCCACCGGCGGGCTGTTGACGGTGATGGTCACGTCGTCCGTCGCGCTGCCGCCGCGGCTGTCCGTCACGCGGACCTGAAACACGAGCACCGCGGGGGGGGCCGGGGCGGTGAACCGCGCCTGCTCTTCGTCGGAATCGACGAGCACGACGCTGGGGCCTTCGGTCTGCGACCAGCGATATGAAAGCGTATCGTCCTCGTCCGGATCGGAACTGCCGCCCGCGTCCAGAATGACCTGGCCGCCCTGCGCGACCACCGCGTCCTCGCCGGCCGCGGCGACCGGGTCATGGTTCACGATGATCGTCACCGTATCGGATCCGGTCAGTTCGGAGTCGGTGACGTCCAGTCGCAGCACGTAGGCGCCGGCCCGCTGAAACGTGAACGTCGTCTCCAGACTGGAGGCGTCGCCGAACGTCGCCCCCTCCGGCCCTTCGGTCAGCGACCATTCCGACGTCAGATCGCCCCCGGGCAGGCCGTCGTCTTCGGCGCTGCCGGCGAGCACCACCTGGCTTTCATCCGGCGTGACCCGCTGGTCCGGACCGGCCTCCACCAACGGGGGCAGGTTGACCTCGTCGATGCGCTCCATGGTCCAGTTCACGCCGCCGCCCACCATGTCCAGCGTCGTCGGGCTGGTCAGCGTGCCGACCACGTCCTGGATCGATCCGTCGCTGAAGATCTGCCGCCCGCGGAAGGTGTTGCCGGCCGCGGAGTCGATGATGAGGACGATATCGCCCACCTGGACGGCGTCCGAACTGGGCAGGGTCGATCGCCCGACGTGATCGGTGATGCGAAAGGCGAAGCTGAACTCGCGGCTGAGCCATTCGCCGTTGAACGTGGTGATCGGCTCGACGCCGCCCGGAACGTCGTCCAGCGACAGGCCCGGCCGGTTGTTTCCATTGTTGGCCACGCAGGACGTCAGCAGCATCGCGGCTGCGGCGACGAGAAGCCCGTGCCCGGTCATACGCCGCCAGCGAGTCGCGGGCCCTAAATCCACATGCGCGTTCATGCGCCGCCGGCGAGCCGCGGGCTTCAGCCCGCGCGGAGTCTCCCCTCGTGACGACCGCTCGAATGGGGCAACGTGAAGCATGCGCCGTCCAACCCGGTCGCCCCTGGATCCGGCGTCGAAGTCAGTTCCATTCACCTCCGCACCTCCGGTTTGCACTCATGATCGATCAGCAGTTCCCTTCGTCCCGGGTGTTCATTGCGAACCTCCGCGCGGGCTGAAGCCCGCGGCTCGCTTGCGACATTCCATCGCAACCCATGCACCAACAGGCGGGGGCTATCCGCTGAGAACCTCCGCGCGGGCTGAAGCCCGCGGCTCGCTCGTCTCTTCCCTCACTCCCTCACTCCCCGACTCCCTTCCTTAGAGCAGCGTCCGCTCGATGAATCCCGTATCGATCTCCCCGGCCTGGAAGCGCGGGTGTTCCAGCACGCGCAGGTGAAAGGGAATCGTCGTCTTGATCGGCTCGACGGTCATTTCACGCAGGCACCGCTGCATGGCGCGGATCGCCTCCAGCCGTGTGGGCTGATGGACGATGAGCTTGCCCACCAAGGAATCATAATAGGGCGACACCTTGTAACCCTCGAACACGTGCGAATCCAGCCGTACGCCGAAACCCCCCGGCGGGCGGAACTTCTCGATCCGCCCGGCGCAGGGGCGGAAGCCGTTGTAGGGATCCTCGGCGTTGATGCGGCACTCGATCACGTGTCCATCGGTGCGGACGCTGCGCTGGCTGATGCCCAGCGGCTCGCCCGCGGCCGCCTTGATCTGCAGCTTGATCAGGTCGATGCCGGTCAGCATCTCCGTCACCGGGTGCTCGACCTGGATGCGGGCGTTGACCTCGATGAAGTAGAACTTCCCCTTGGCGTCCACCAGGAACTCGACCGTGCCGGCGGTGGTGTACTTGGCCGCCTTGGCCAGCTTGACCGCGGCGTGGCACAGGTCGCGGCGGGTGCGCGAGTCGATGGCCGGCGACGGCGCCTCCTCGATCAGCTTCTGATGACGTCGCTGGATGGTGCAGTCGCGCTCGTACAGGTGGATCACCGCGCCGCTCTGGTCGGCCATGATCTGCACCTCGACGTGCCGCGGCTGGTCGATGTACTTCTCCAGGTAGATGGCGTCGTTGTTGAACGCCCCCGCCGCCTCCTGCCGCGCCTGCTTCAGCGCCGCGATCAGGTCCGTCTTGTCGCGGGCGATGCGCATGCCGCGCCCGCCGCCGCCGGCCGACGCCTTGATCATCACCGGGAAGCCGATCGACTCGGCCACCTCGACGGCCTCTTCGTCCGATTCGACCAGCCCGTCGCTGCCCGGTACGGTCGGCACGCGGGCGGCCTTGGCGATCTGGCGGGCGGAGGCCTTGTCGCCCAGCTTGCGCATGGCGTCGGCGCTGGGGCCGATGAACTCCAGCTTGCAGTCCCGGCACATCTGAGCGAACTGGGCGTTTTCCGCGAGGAAGCCGTAGCCCGGATGGATGGCGTCCGCCCCCGTCACCTCGGCTGCCGCGATGATCCGGTCCATCCGCAGGTAGCTCTCCTTCGGGATGGTGCTGCCGATGCACACCGCCCGGTCTGTCTGACGCAGGTAGTCCGCCCCCCGGTCGGCCTCCGAGAACACCGCCACCGCCTCGATGTTCATCTCGTGGCAGGCGCGGATGATGCGGAGGGCGATCTCCCCGCGGTTGGCGATCAGGATGCGTTTGAACATGGCCGGGAAAAAGGGAGCGAGGGAGTCAGGGAGTAAGGGAATAAGGGCAGCGCAGAGGCCCTTGGATTAGCGGTTATGTCCTGCGGCTTTGCCTTTTCGTCCTTAATCCGGTGCATGCACGCGCCCCGTCTTTCTTCCCTCGCTCCCTGACGCGGCCCGCGGCCGTGCGGCGTTCAGCTTCGGCGCACCGTGAACAACGGCTGTCCGAACTCGACGGCGGCGCCGTTCTCGACGTGAATCTCGACGATCGTTCCGCTGATCTCCGCCTTGATCTCATTGAACACCTTCATCGCCTCGACGATGCACACCACGGTGTCGCGGCGGATGTCCGATCCGACCTTGACAAAGGGGGGGGTGTCGGGCGACGGGGCGGCGTAGAACGTCCCCACCATCGGCGAGGTGATCTTCGCCAGCTTTGCTTCATCTTCGGCCGCGGCCGCCTCCCCGCCTTCCGCTGCCGGGGCGGTGGCCGGCAGCGCCGTCGCCGCGGGTGCGGGCGAAGCCCCCGCCGCCGCCTCCGCAACGTTCGGGCGGCGGAGTTTCAGCTCCTCCTCGCCGTGCTTGACTGACAACTCGACGAGGTCGTTCTCGACCATCATTTCGATGAGCTGTCGAATGTGCTCGATGTCGACCACGGTGACCCTTTCAACCGCGTTGAAGACGTGACTCTTGAACGGAGGCGCGATCCGAAGCGTGGGCGCCGTCACAGGACGGCGTCGTCCAGGGCCGTGCTCAGCCGGCTGAGCTTTCGCCGGCCGCGGGCGGTCACCAGCACGTCGTCTTCGATCCGCACGCCTCCCACCCCCGGCAGGTAGATGCCCGGTTCCACCGTCACCACCATGCCGGCGGCCAGCGGCTCGTCCGATCGCCAACTCAGCGACGGAGGCTCGTGGATGTCCAGCCCGACGCCGTGGCCCAGGCCGTGGTTGAACTCCTTCTCGAAACCCGCATCGCGGATGAACGAGCGCGCCACCTCGTCCACGTCGCACATCTTCCGCCCCGGCGCGATCGCCGCGGTCGAACGTTCCTTGGCTTCCAGCACGAGGGGGTAGATGCGGGCGAACTTGGGCGGAACCCTACCCACGAAGACCATGCGGGTCAAGTCGCTGCAGTACATGCCGTAGCGCGCCCCCCAGTCGAACAGGATCGCGCTGCCCTCCCGCACCTTTCGGCGCCCGGGGTGGGCGTGCGGCAGGGCGGAGTTCGGTCCCTCGGCCACGATCGTCGTAAACGACGTGCCGGAGGCGCCCCGGCACTTCATCTCGTATTCCAGCCGGGCGGCCAGCTCCAGCTCGGTCTGACCGGTGCGGATCTGCGCCCGCATCGCCAGGAACGCCTCCTCCGCAATGCGGATGGCGCGGTTCAGGACCTTCATCTCCTCCGCGTCCTTCGCCCGCCGCATCTGACCGGTGATGTCCGGCCCGACGGTCAGCCTGGTGCCCGGGTTGAGCTTCTCCAGCTCCGCCCGGGCGGCAATCGTCATCTGGTCCCCCTGCACCGCCGCCGATCGCAGCTTGAGCTTTTCGCACACGCTGGCGATCTCGGGAATCAGCAGCCCTTTGCGCATCCACACCCGCGCCCACGGGCACTCCTGCCGGATGGCCTCCTCGAACCGGCCGTCGCTGATGAGGTTAACCTCGTTCTCGGTAATCAGCCCGGCCGAATCCTCCCCGGTAAAGCCGGTCAGGTAGAACAGGTCCATGTGCCTGGTGACCAGGTAGGCGCGGACCTTGCTCTTCTTCATCTCAGCGCGGAACCGCGAAAGACGCTCGCGGATCGCCGCGGAGGGACCACTCTGTCCGGCTGTCGCCATGTCGGCTGGCTCCTGACGCACTCTGGGCAGCGCGGCGCAGACCGCGCGGCCCACGACGTGCATCGTCACGTCAGCCGATGATCCGCGCTCCCGCGCGTCCTGTCAAAGACGGCCGCTCCTGCCCGATCGCCCGCGTGTGCGTGACGGAATCTACAGCAGCCCGCCCATGAGGCTGATCGCCACGCGATCGCCCGCGTGTGCGTGACGGAATCGGCGGCTCCTCTGAGCGAGCCGCGTGGCTTCAGCCCGCGCGGAGTCTTCCTCACAGCGGCGGCCACGACCCCAGAGCGATCGCCCGCGTGTGCGTGACGGAATCGGCGGCTCCTCTGAGCGAGCCGCGTGGCTTCAGCCCGCGCGGAGTCTTCCTCACAGCGGCGGCCACGACGGCAGAGCGATCGCCCAGCCTGGCGGATCCCATTCGGGTGGTCGTGGCGAAATCCGCCGCATCTGTCACGCAACCTCATGCCCCGCCGCCCGCCTGGGATACTCCCTCAGAGCCCCGGCTTCCAAGCCTCGTCATACTACACAAGTCAGGTCGGCCCTCGCCGTGATACTGAAAAACGCCTTCGGGGCAGGCAGCATCCGGTAGCGGGAGGCGTTTTCCAGCCT
>QZJT01000108.1 GCA_003597935.1 Phycisphaerales bacterium
CGCGGGCTTTGCCTGCAACCCAAAGCGGCAACGCGATTTACATCTTTTGCCGCTGAAGAATCTTCGCGGGGCGCGAAGAAACGCGCGGTTAGCAGTACAATGGGTTTCCAAGCAGCTACTGTCGCCGCGTTGATCGTCCTCGCGCCGTCAGGCCCGGGGCTGGCCCGATCGGCGCCGGACGAGGGGACAACGACCAGCCCCGCGACGTCAACCGCGGAGCCCCCTTCGGACGAAGAAGCCCTTCAGGTGCGGGCCACCTGTCCGATCTCGGTCCGCGACGCCGCCCGCCCTGGGGATTGCATCCAGGCGTCCTCGACGCCGACCGTTGGCATGCTCTATCCGATGTCGGACTGGTTCAGAATCAACCCGCAGGGCGAAAGTTTCTTCGGCGGGCAGGTTTGGGTCGACGGGCAGGTTTGGGTTCGGGAAACGCCCACACAAACACACGCCTCGCTCGTCGTTGGCGCCACCGCCACTCCCGGTGAACAAAGCGCGGCGATCTGCCTGAACGGACTGGGCGTACGCAACGCCGGCATCGGCTTTACGCCCCGTGACGACAATCGCAGCCGCATCGACTTCGCCTTCGGCAACAGCAGCAACCCGGCGTGGGAGCCTAACTCCTCGCGGTTTTCCATACTCGAGAATGGCAACGTCGGCGTCGGCACCACCGAGCCCGAGACAAGCCTCCAGGTGAACGGCGCCCTCTCTTTTGTTCGCGACCCGAATGACGAGGCGAACGCCGGCAAGATTGCTTATCGCGGCCTGACGCCCTTTGACGCGCTGGCCATTACCGGCGTCGGCACCACGAACACGAACCGGCGGGTTCATCTTTATGACTCGCTGTCCGTCGGCGATACGTCCGGGGGGCAGTTCAACGTCAACTTCGTTCAGGGACATGTAGGCATCGGAACCACTGACCCCAGAACCCCCCTTCACATACAAAAAAGCGACGGTCCCGCCCAGCTTCGCATTGAGTCGAGAAACTCGGAAGCCAACCTCGACCTCCTGTCCGATGGAACGGGTCAGTGCACGATATACTCACCCAGTGGTACGGACGATCTGTACTTCTTCACCGGCGGCTCAAATCGGCACGCCATGACTGCAAGCGGGAAACTAGGGGTCGGCACGGTCCATCCTCAGGCCATGCTCGAGGTTGAAAGCCGCAGCAACGAGCCGATGCGCCAGCTCTTCCGAATTAACGACCTTTCCGCGGACGGGCGCGGGGCAACTGAACTCTACACGGTCGGTGGACCAAGTCGTGACATCGGCATTACCAACTCCTGGGCCGACTTGCATCTGGGCGCCTCCGGCGCTGGGGAGTCCTTCGTCAAGATGCTCACCGTGACCACGGCGGGCAAAGTCGGGATAGGAACTACGCAACCATCCCAGAAACTCACGGTTGCCGGGATCATTGAGACGACTTCCGGGGGGATCAAGTTCCCGGACGGAACCATCCAGACCACCGCCGCCGGCGGCGGGGGCGGCGGCGGAGGGATCGGTGGAGTTCAGGAGTACGTGGCGGATGGAGTCTTCGTGGTTCCGCAAAACGTCACGACAATCCTCGTGGAGATGTGGGGTGGAGGCGGTGGCGAAGACGGGCAGTTGGGTTGCACGGGCGGATCCGGAGCATACGTGCGCTCCGTTCTTGCGGTGAATCCGGGCGAGGCTCTTCTGGTGGAGGTCGGTCGTGGAGGCGACACCGATGTCAGTGGCACCAGCTCAGTGATTCGCCGCGGCCCGCAACCGCTGGCCAGCGCTGGCGGGGGGGAGCGTGGTTTTGTGAACCGGCCTGGGAATGGCGGCGTGGCCACCGCGCCGAACGGCATTGTTCGGAATGGTGCGCCCGGCGACGGCTGTGATGAATACGATGAAGGCGGATATGCGCCGTACGGCGGCCGGTCGGACAATGGAGTGCGCGGAGACGGCGGTTCGGTGGAGTACTGGGCCGAGGACGGTTTGATCATCATCCAGTGGTGACGGGGCAGCAATCGGACCGTTTAGTTCGAGGTCATGGTTGCGGTGAGTGTCTCGACCCGCCCGGCATCCCCGGAAGGGTCGGCCGCGCTACACCGTTCAAGCACAGCCCGCCAAGCCGCCCGACAACTCCTGCGCGAACTGATCGAACTCCGATGCGTCAACCACGTCGCGAAGAGAAAAACGGACGAGCCGCAGCACGGCTCGTCCGCGACGTCGACCCGTGGGGCGACGCTCTCTCTCTTCCCCCCCGGTCGGAATCGAATCCAAATGACTCCGCCGCTGCGCAGTTGCGGCACGGATCCGCTCAGGTCTTCCACGGCCTCACGCCGCGCTTACTCCCCACCCTTGTCCTGCTCCTCATCCAGCATCCGGCGAAGCTGGCTGTTCTCGCGCCGCGTCGCCTCCAGGTCGAAGAGCAGGTACTTGATGCTCAGCCGCAGGAAGTCGATGCTCTCCTGCAGGCTGCTGACCGTCTCCTTAAGCTGGCGATGACGCTCGCGCGTCTGCTCGGCCAGTTCGTGCAGCCGGGAGCGCTCGCCTTCCGGAAGCGTCTCGATCTCCTTGACCAGCTCCGACAGTTTCCGCTGAAAGGCCTCTTCGTTCATAAGGCTTCACTTCCCCCCTTGGTCGCACCCTGATCGGGCCGCAGCTCCGAGGCGCCGGCCGCATGTACAACGATAGCCCCGATCACCGGGCAAAGTGAATGCCTACCCGTTATCGTCCCCTTCCGCCGACGCCGGCACGGCCGTAAGTCTTTGTCGAAAAGGCCGTTATGCCCTCGGCGGGGCGGGGCGGTGAAAATGGGCGAACTCTGACGGTTGTATGGTGGGCGCGCCATTTGGCTACACCTTCGCTGCCGGATGCTGCCGCGCGTAGACGCCGCCGGCACGCGCGGCCGGCGCCTTGCACGGCCCATCCTGACCACGGGCTGAGCAGAGAACGGGCGACATGGGTCAACCCGGAGAGGGCACAGCGGCCTTGGGCACTTACACCCCGGCCGGCTGCGGCTCGCTGTATTTGCGCACTGCCTCGGCGATGAGGTAGAACGAGCCGGTGATGCAGATGAGGTCCTCGCGTGAGACGGCGCTCAGCGCGATGTCCATCGCTTCTTCGAGGCTCTCGGTGACCTGGCCCACCCGGCCGCACTGCTCCAGATACTCCGCCGCCAGGTCGTGCGGATCGGCCGAGCGCGGCGAACTGGTCCGCGTGAAGATGATCTTGTCCGCGCCGAGCTGGATGCCGCGGATCATGCCGCGGATGTCCTTGTGCTTCTGGCAGCCGAAGATGACGACCATCGAATCGGCGATGACGTTCTGACCGATCGCCCGCATCAGCGCGTTGACGCTGGCGGCGTTGTGGGCGACGTCCACGAGGATGCGCGGTTTCTCGCGGATGATCTCCATCCGGCCGGGCACCTTGACGTGGGCCAGGCCGTCCATGACGCGCTGATCGTCGAGCGTGAAACCGCGGCTCTTGAGGGCGTCCACGATGGACAGCGCCAGCCCGCAGTTGATCGCCTGGTGCTCGCCCAGAAGCGGCACGTGCAGGTGCTCGAACTTGCTGCTGGGCGTGGTCAGGCACAAACGCGTGTGGCGGCCGATGCCGCGCGACGCCTCGAAACGAAGGCTGAACTCGACGTCTTCCCCGGTGAACTTGAGCGGGATTTCCAGCTCGTCGGCGGCCTGCTTGAGCACCGCCCGCACTTCTTTCACCTGGGGCGCGCTGAAGGCCAGCACGCCCGGCTTCATGATCCCGGCCTTCTCGCGGGCGATCAGCGAGAGGGTGTTGCCGAGCTGCTCCTGATGATCGTACGAGATGCTGGTGAAGCCGACGACTTCCGGCTGGATTGTGTTGGTGGCGTCGAGTCGCCCGCCCATGCCGACTTCGACGACCGCCAGGTCCGCACCCACGTCGGCGAAATGGCGGAACGCCGCGGCCGTGAGCACCTCGAAATAGGTCGGCGTGCCGACGCGCGGCTTGCGCGCCGCGGCGGCGGTGGCGGCGATGCATGCGGCGAAGTCGTCGTCCGATATCAGCTCCCCGTTCACCTGGATCCGCTCGCGCACGGTGCGGACATGCGGCGACCCGTACACCCCGACGGTGTACCCGCAGTTCGACACCATCGCCCCGAGCATGGCGCAGGTGCTGCCCTTGCCCTTGGTTCCCGCAATATGGACCGATCGGAACTTCTTCTGCGGGTTCCCAAGGGCGCTCAGGAGGCACGACATTCTTGCCAGACTGTATTTCTTCCGCTTATAATCAACCCAGGCCTGCTTTTCGTAGTTGACCAGCGAGTCGATGTACTCGACTGCGGACTGGAGGTCCCGAATCGCCCTTTTCGGACGCGTGGCAGTGCCATTGGTTGCACGACGCGGTGCCTCAGTTGCTGACCTTGCCATGACGGCATTTTAGCAGAAGGTTATCAAACCGTCAACGCGGCCGGCATCGCACCGATGGCTCGACGCGCGTCGCCACCACCCCGAAGGCAATGACAACGTTCTTGTTTACAATAATTTACAACGTGGACGCGCCGGTCCGGCCAGGGCGGCCGGGTGGTCGTTGGGACCCCGCGTGGTGCGACCGCATCAGTTATCCGGACTATGACTTCCCGGCCCGCTGACGCTGCCTCGGACCGCGCTTTGGATTTCGTCCTCCGCTCGACGGACGCGGTCACCCGGGTCGAGGTCAGATCTGGGTTGCTGTGCGAATTCGGCCCGCTGTACCACCGGACATTCGACGAACGTCCGGCGGTCGTCATCACGGACGAGGTCGTCGCTGGGCTGCACCTGGGGGAGCTGGCGGACGCGCTGCGGGCCGCGCATGTAGAGCCGTTCGTGCAGGTCGTCCCGCCCGGCGAGGTCTCCAAGACGTTCGACCAACTCGGGCAGGTTCAGGACGCCATGGCGCGCCGTGCGCTCGGGCCCAACGTGGTGGTGGTTGGTCTGGGCGGCGGCGTCGTGTGCGACCTGGCCGGGATGGTGGCGGCGACCTGGATACGGGGCGTGGAGCTGGCGCTGGTGCCGACCACGTTGGAAGCGTGTATCGACGCGTGCATCGGCGGCAAGGCGGCCGTGAACCTGCCCGCGGGCAAGAACCTGGTGGGCGTGTTCCACCCCGCCCGGCTGGTCGGGATCGACGCGCGGTGCCTGAAGACGCTGCCCTCTCGGGACGTGCGGGCGGGACTTGCGGAGTCCATCAAGCACGCTCTGTTGACCGACGACGGCTTCCTCGAATGGCACGAGGGCAGCGCCGGGCGAGTCCTGTCGCTCGACGAGGCGACGATGGACGAACTCATCCGCCGCAACCTTCGCATCAAAGCGCGGATCGTCGAACGGGACCCGTGGGAGCGTACCGGCGAGCGCATGCTGCTCAACCTGGGGCACACCATCGGCCACGCCGTCGAGGCCGCGTGCGCCTTCCGGTTGCGGCACGGCGAGTGCGTGGCCATCGGCTTGGCTGCGGCCGCGCGGCTGTCGGCCTGGGCGTCGCTGTGCGACCGGGCTCTCGTCGATCGTGTAGACGCTGTCCTGACTCAATACGGCCTGGCGCTGTCACTGGCCGGGTTCGTCGAGGATCGGGGAGCACCGCCGTCGCAACCGGCCAGCGCCGACGGCCGCGCCGAGTTGCCGCAGGCGAGCGCCGACGGGTACGCCGAATCGTCGGCGGCCGCTCACGGATCCAACGCCGGCCGGACAGGGCTACCGACGGCCGGTCACGAGTCCGCCGCAGGCCTGACCGGATTGCCGGCGGCCGGTCACGAGTCCGACGCAGGCCGGACCGGATTGCCTGCGGCCGGTCACGGGTCCGACGCACGCCGGACAGGGCTATCGGCTGCTGTCCGGCCGGAGTCCGTGCTCGACTATTGCCGGCGCGACAAGAAAGCCTTAGCGGGGTCGCTGCGGTTCGTACTCCTCGAAGGCGTTGGGCGACCTGTCGTGCGTTCCGACGTGCCGCTCGAACTCGTCGAGCGCGCCTGCCGGTTCGCCATCGAAGGCGATTGACGGCGGCGGCGCCGCAGGCGGGGTGCTGAGGGGACGACGGCGATTCGCCACTTCCTGGCGGTCGCGGTTCGGATTGGCGGGCGCATGGATCGGCCGTCAATGCCGAGCAGGCGCGGCCCGCGCCGCGTGGCTACTCCCCCTCCTCCTCGCTCTCCGCCGCGATCGACTCCACCGCCACCACCCGATCCCCCTCATCCAGCCGGATCAGGCGCACGCCTTGCGTCGCCCGGCCGATCTCGCGGACGGCTTCCAGGCCGGTGCGGAGCATGATGCCGTTGACGGTGATGAGCATGAGTTCGTCGTCGTCGTGGACGGCCACCATGCCGACCACTTCGCCGTTACGCTCGGTGGTCTTGATGTTGATGACGCCTTTGCCGCCGCGCTTCGTCTTACGGTACTCCTCCAGCGCCGTCCGCTTGCCGTAGCCGTTTTCGCACACGGTCAGGATCGAGCCGCCTTCGTCGATGGCGATCATGGCCACGACCTCGTCGCCATCCTCCAGCGTCATGCCCTTGACGCCGCGGGCCGAGCGGCCCATCGCCCGCACGCCCGTCTCGTCGAACCGCACCGCCATGCCCTGCCTTGAGCCCAGCACGATCTGGTTGCTGCCGGTGGTCCGCTCGATGTTGACCAGCGAATCGTCCTCGTCCAGGGTGATGGCGATGATGCCGCTGGGGCGCGGGCGGCTGTAGGCCGCCAGCGGCGTCTTCTTGACGATGCCCTTGCGGGTGGCGAAGAAGACGAACGCCTCCTCGAACTCCCGCACCGGCAGTACCGCCCGGTGCCGCTCGCCCTCTTTCAGTTGCAGCAGGTTGGCGATCGAGCGCCCGCGCGAGGTCCGCCCCCCGGCCGGCAGATCGAACACGCGGGCCCAGTAGACCCGGCCGATGTTGGTGAAGAACAGCAGATGGTCGTGCGTCGAGACCACGAACAGGTGCTCGATGAAGTCGCCCTCCTTCGAGCTGCCGCCGCGCACGCCCCGGCCGCCGCGGCCCTGCTTGCGATAGGCGTCGGCGTCGACCCGCTTGATGTAGCCCTCGTGCGAGATGGTGACGACGACCTGCTCGTCCGGGATCAGCTCCTCGATGGTGTACTCGCCGGTGTCCTCGACGAACTCGGTCCGCCGTTTGCTGCCGAACTTCGCCTTCATCTCGTGCAGGTCTTCGCGGATGATGTCGTAGACGAGGGCCTCGTCGCGCAAAATCGCCTCGTAGCCTTCGATCTCCTCGATCAGCTTGCAGTACTCGGCCGCGAGCTTCTCGATCTCCAGGCCGGTCAGCCGCTGCAACTGCATCGCCAGAATCGCGGCCGCCTGCACGCCGGTCAGATGCTGATCCTTGGCGGTCACGCGAGACACGAACGACTCAGGCAGCAGCTTGCGCAGCGTGGCTGCCTCGGCCAGCCGCAGCGGGCGGTCGATCAGCCGCTGCCTGGCGGCGGGCGGGTCGGGCGATTCGCGGATGACGCGGATGATGGCGTCGATGTCGCCGACGGCCAGGATCAGCCCTTCCAGGATGTGCGCCCGCTGCTTGGCCCGCCGCAGCAGGAAGCGCGTCCGCCGCCGGATGACGTCCATCCGGTGCTCGACGTACAGCGACAGCATCTGCTTGAGCGTCAGCACCTGCGGCTGGCGGCCGACCAGGGCGACATTCATCACGTTGAAGTTCGACTGCAGCGGGCTGTAGCGGTACAGTTGGTTGATGATGACGTCTTCGTTGGCGTCGCGCTTCAGGTCGATCTCGATGCGCACGTCGTGCTTGCGGTCGGACGAGTCGTTGACGGCGGCGATGTCCTTGATCGTCCCCGCCTTGACCAGTTCCGCCACCTTCTCGGTAATGGTGCAGCGCAGCACCGTGTAGGGCAGTTCGGTGATGACGATGGTCTTCCTGCCGCCCTTGCCCTCTTCGACGTGGCACTTGCCGCGCATGGTGATGCTGCCGCGGCCGGTAAGATACGCGTCCACGATGCCGCGCTTGCCGCAGATCTGCCCGCCGGTGGGGAAGTCCGGGCCGGGGATGATCTTCATCAGTTCGGCCAGGTCGATGTCGCGGTTGTCGATGTAGGCCAGGATGGCGTCGCACACCTCGCCCAGGTTGTGCGGCGGCATGTTGGTGGCCATGCCGACGGCGATGCCGGTGCAGCCGTTGACCAGCAGGTTGGGGAACTTGCCGGGCAGGACGGTCGGCTCCTCGCGCGAGTTGTCGTAATTCGGGATGAAGTCGACCGTCTCGTACTCGAGGTCGTCGAGCAGGGCGACGGTGGCCTCCGTCATGCGGGCCTCGGTGTACCGCATGGCCGCGGGCGGGTCGCCGTCGACCGAGCCGAAGTTCCCCTGCCCGTCCACCAGCGGCACCCGCATGTTCCAGGGCTGGGCCATGCGGACGAGCGTCGGGTAGATGACGGCGTCACCGTGCGGGTGGTAGTTGCCGCTGGTATCGCCGCTGATTTTGGAGCACTTCTTCGTCTGCGCCCGCGGCCCCAGGTTCAGGTCGTTCATCGCGACCAGAATCCGCCGCTGGGAGGGCTTCAGCCCATCCCGCACGTCGGGCAGCGCCCGCGACATGATGACGCTCATCGAGTAAGTCAGGAACGAGTCCTGCATCTCCTCGACGATCGAATGCTCGACGATGTTCCCGCCAAAGGGGACGGCCCCTTCCGTGACGTCTGCCATGCTGAAAAACTCCGATCCCGCGGGTCCGACGCGCCATGCCGGACGGGTGCGGGTGAAGGGGCGATTTTACGTCGGTCGGGGCGGAGCGTAAACGGCGGCGGGGCGTCGTGCCGACGTTGGGCCGTGTGATGTTTCTGGCGGTTTTCTTCCTGAGCGAGCCGCGTGGCTTCAGCCCGCGCGGAGCCACCATCCGGACACCGTTCTGGAAGGAGGAGGGCCATGGCGCACGCCGTCACGCGGGAGCCTGGCGTTCCCAGGATCCAGCCCAACGTGTCACGCCCTCCTGCCGCAGACCGAACACCTTACATTGCGATGCTCTGCCGCACACGGTAAGGTGCAGCTCGGCCCACTTGCCGATGAACAGCGTCCTGGCGCGCCGTCATGCAGACCGTCTACATCGAAACCACCATCATCAGCTACCTGACGGCCCGCCCCAGCCGCGATCTGATTCGCGCCGCGCACCAGCAGATCACGCGCGAGTGGTGGGAGAATGACCGCCACCGGTACGAGTTATTCACGGGCCAGATGGCCCTTATTGAGGCGGCTGCCGGCGATCCGGAGGCGGCCGCGGACCGGCTTGCGGTTCTGCACGAACTTCCGTTGCTCATGGACAGCGCAGACGTTCCCGCGCTGGCCCAGGCGCTTATCTCAGCGACGGCTTTGCCCGCCGTTGCCGGTCGCGATGCCGTTCACGTAGCGACCGCCGCGACCACAGGGATGGACTACCTGCTCACGCGGAATTGTCGGCATTTGGCCAATGCATCCCTGCGGGATAAAATATCAGCGGTGTGCCGTGCCGAGGGCTTTCGCGCTCCGATCATCTGCACACCGGAGGAACTTCGCGAGGTGGTGGAATGACGGACGACCCGATTGTCGAAGAGGTCCGAAAAGCCGGGCAGGCCTACATCGACTCATTCGGCGGCGACCTGGCGGCCGTCGTCGCCGACCTCCAGCGCCGCACGGAGGAGGCACGCCGCGCCGGTCGCAAAGTCGTCGCCCTGCGGCCGCGGCCGGTGGGGCGACCGGTCGAGCCATCCACCCAGCCCCGCCAATCCGCGGAACCGGTCGGGTAGACCGACGATGACTGAGCCCACGAACCGCCAACCCCCGCGCGACCCGCTTGTCGACGACGTGCATCGCGTCCGCCAACAGATGTGGGACGACTGCGGCGGGAGCCTCGACGGGTTGATCGAGTTCCTCCGCGCCGCCGAGGCCGAGCATCCGGAGCGGGTGATCTCCATAGAAGAACTGGACAGGCGTCGTGCGTCGGCGCTGCCGCCCGCGGCCGAAGCCCGCGACGCCACGCCGCCCACGGCTTGACCCGACAGTAGCAGTCACTTGTATACGCCTGCAGCCCGACGCTCAGTCGCCCATCGCGACCAGAATCCGCCGCTGCGACGGCTTGAGCCCGTCCCGCACGTCGGGCAGCGCCCGCGACATGATGACGCTCATCGAGTAGGTCGGCAGCGATCCTGCATCTTATCGACCGATCGAGTGCTCCACGATATTCCCGCCGAAGGGAACAGCCCCTTCCGTGACGTCTGCCATGCTGAAAAACTCCGATCCCGCGGGTCCAACGCGCCGTGGCGGATGAACGCAGGTGATGCGGCATTTTACGTCAGGTGGGTGGGTGCGTAAACGCCCGTCGTTCGCATCGGGGGCGGAGGCGGCGCCAGCGTCAGGGCCGCGTTCGCGATGATCACGGCGACGACCGGCAGCACGCCGCCGCTGGCGCCACGCGCCCGTGCAGGCCACGATGGACGGCGTCTGGACGCAGGTCGGCGGCGGGGCGGCGTACAACAAGGGTGCGACGGGCGTCCCCGTCCGGCAATCCGCCTAAACCACTGCTTGCAGGAGGTGCGCACGGCGCGCGCTATCGGGCACGAGCGCAACTTGTTCCGGAGGGCGACACGTCATAGAATGTGGACGGAGGTGCATCATGGCTCTGTACCGCGTGCTGATCGAGCAGGACGAGGATGGCGTGTTCGTGGCCGAGTGCCCGACCCTGCCCGGCTGCGTCAGCCAGGGCGCGACCCGCGACGAGGCCGTGAGCAACATCAAGGACGCGATCGCCGGATACCTCGAGAGCCTCCGCCGGCATAACGAGCCGATTCCACCCTCGACCTGGGAAGCCACCGTGGAGGTCCCGGCGTGAGCCGACTGCCCGTCGTCTCAGGCCAGGACGCCGTTCGGGCGTTCGCCAAGCTCGGCTACGCAGTGGACCATCAAACCGGCAGCCACATCATTCTGCGTCAGCAGAAGCCGCCACACCGGCGGTTGACCGTACCTGACCACCGCGAAATCGCCAGGGGTACGTTGCGGGCTCTGATTCGCCAGGCGGGCCTGACCGTGGACAAGTTCCGCGAACTGCTCTGATGGGCGCGGTCACGGCCGCGTTCGCCATGATCACGTCGAAGACCGACAGCCCGCCGCCGTTCCGCTACGCGGCTGAGCAGGCCACGATGGACGCCGACGGCGTCTGGACGCAGGTCGGCGGCGGGGTGACGTACAACGGCTTCGTCAACGTAAGGGAGATCGCCACTCTATCGGCGCTTGTGCCCGCGTCAGTTGCGCCTGGATGACCTGCCGGGCGTTTTCCACCCAGAGGCGTTCTTGCTTGCGCAACATCTCTGGAGCGAGAACCTCCAACGCCCAACGGGTCGCAGCGCGTCCGCCGAAGTATCCTGCGGTTCCCGCCAGAACTCCTGCGCCACCTCCGATGACTGGGGCCCACGGTCCTGTCTCCGCGGCCAGTCCCGTTAGCAATGTGCCTACGCCTAGGCCAAGCGCGGTGGCCGAGACACCGCCAACTGCGGCTTCATAGAAGGATGGCTGGTAGAATGCCTGGCACCACCCGTGTTCATGGATGAGCCATCCGATTTCCGCGACGGCGACCGCTGCAGCAACGAGCGCATTTCCGCGGAGGGTGCCTCGGAGCACGCCGCCGTATGAAAGTCGCAATGCTTGGTCAGTGCCGACGCCGACCGCCACGAGGCTCCCTGAACGCAATAGACGATAGACAGCTTGGGTGGTATCGAGCCGTCCGTGAAGCGCATCCCATGCCACATCCCCAGCACTCAGCCCAAATGCCATGCCGAGCGAAACGAAGCCAGCGTGCTTTTCCCGGGCCGCGGCACGGAACGCGCCGGTACATCGAGCCTGAAGCTCATCATGCGTGAACCCGGCACGGAACACGCGCCCGGCGTCACGGAATCTGCCCGCTTGCCTGAGGTGCTCCCGCAGTGGCTCCACGTGATCATCCGGGACCAGGAATCGATGAGCGCGATAGTCAGCAATCATGTCGCGTGCGTACACCGAGGGATCGCCGGAAGCGTGGACCTTCACCTGACCGTTGAGCGGGGGTAGTCCGGGTCGGAGGAGGTACACGTCGTGTTGCGGCGCATTGGGCTTGGCCACGTAACGCCAGTGGGCATTGCGATCAAGAAAAATCGCTTCCGCCAGAATTCCGCGGAGTTGCGCCGGGTTGTGCTGGTACCGCCGAAGGACGAACTCCCGGGCCTTGATCCGCGAACCTTCAAGCAGGCGAGGATGTTTGCGAAGGAGCGCATCCTCGAGAAGCTGCAACGTGCGAAGTTGCAGGCTCGGTGCCGGAGGGCGAGCAGGATCGACGGTTGCGCGCCGCAGCTCAAGCGCCTCCGCGAGGCGATTGCTCCAGCGGACCGTGGGGCTTTCCCAAGTTCCAAGCGGAACGTAAGGGGAGGGTTGGGCAATTGCACTCGATGCATCGACCGTCAACCCGAGCGCGACTATGCCCCGCACGACGAAAGAGCTTCTGGGCATTCAAAAACCCTCCAGCGTCTTGCGAGATACTTCGCTGCCCGTGAGCCGCCTCGCGAACTCGATTCGCCACGACTGCGAGACATCGGCGTTTACGAGATCGATAACGTAATTGTAAAGGCCGAGCACTGCCGGTTCGAGCATCGCGGGATCGATTTCTGCCAGGTGTGCCACCGTAGCCTCCACGACTTGCCCGTCATCGGACCTGCCCATCGCCTCTACCGATAGATTCGATGAGTGGTAAGCCTCGACGGCCGCCGCTATCTGGTCGACGGTCCACACGTTGTACCGCTGGCGTCGAATGAGCTCGATCCGACGAAGCAACTCCGATTGGGCGGCGGCCAGGGACTGTGCTTCATCGAGAACCGCGTCCTCCTGGCTGATTGGATAGAGCGCCAGCAGCCGGCTCGCCCGTGCGTGCATTGCGAGGGCGGCCGCCCCGTCTGGCGCTTGCAGCGCGCTGTTCTGAAATGATTGCACATGTTCAACAACAAGTCGGCGCAGCTCGACAAGCCACCCGTCGCGGACTGCCTCGAATCTGGCTTCTTCGCCCTCGATTGGCAACCATCCACTGGATTCGTCAAGAAGCCCCGCCATTCTGTCAGGCTCAGGCGCATCGCCCAGCGCTGTACGGGCAGCCTGCATGTCTGATGCGCTCTTGCTCTCCACCGCCCACGTTTCATCGTACGGCGTCGGGGACTCTGGCAAGGGATCCTGGGCCGTTTCCTCCGGTGAGTCAGAGGTTCGCGAGCTGTTCATAGGCGGAGCGAACCGGACCACCAGACCGCCTGTAGCGCCGCTTAGGATGCCGACGAGCACGCAAACCGCAACGATTCCGATCCAGTTTCTCATCACCCTTCTCCGGTCGCCTCGACCAGAAGCGTTAGCACTTCTTGAACGCCGGGACTACGCTCCCACCGTCGCGCTGGCCGTCTCGCTCCACGGCCCCTTCTCGACAGTCGTACTGACCCAGCGCAGCATGTAATGGGCACCAGAGCCCGCGTCCACGCCGTCGAAGTCGGTGGTGTACGGCGTGCGGGTATCGACGGCCAGGAACGTCAACTCTTTCCGGTCGGCGGGGGATGGTCTCATACGCCCTCCCCTGTCCGGAGCAAGCTCACAAGCGTCGGTAGCAGAGCCGCCGCCCTGTGTCAAGGATCTCGCGAATGGTCTCCCCTGGCGGCGATTCGGGCAGGACGGTCGGCTCTTCGCGCGAGTTGTCGTAGTTGGGGATGAAGTCGACCGTCTCGTACTCCAGTCCAACGAGCAGGGCGACGGTGGCTCGGGTCTGCCGGGGCTCAGTGTACCGCAGCCCCAAGGCCGGGTCGCCGTCGACGGAGCCGAAATTCCCCTGCCCGTCCACCAGCGGAACCCGCACGTTCCACGGCCCGGCCTGCCGGACGACGGTCGAGGGGCTCCGCGTTACGTCGACGCGAGCACCCGCAAGCCATGCGGCTCGAACGGACAAAAGTCGGCGGTGTTGTCGGTCGCGATGGCGGCGTTGAGGCGAAGGCACGTGGCGGCGATCAGGCAATCGGCCAGACTCCCGCGCCGCCGCCCTGTCGCGTTGTATAGCTCGGCAGCACGCGCGGCGTCCTCGGGCAGGAGCGCGACCGGGCTTGGGAATAGGCGTGACGCCTGGCGCACGTGTTCCGGCGTGACAGGCCCGCACAGAAACTCGGCCCATGCGATCACGCTGACGGCCAGCGGCTCGGAGGACTCCAACCACTGACGAAGCCGCGCGTCCTGCGCGGTGCCGGGCACCAGCCCGGCTATCAGGAAGTTCGTATCCAGAACGATCATGACCGCTGCCCGAAAGCCTCGCGCTCCGCCTTTGCCGCAGCCGCCCACTCGGCCGCGGCCGCGGGTGTCAGTTGCAGGCTGGCTTGAAGGGCATCCAGCGCCTCGATCGGCGAGACGACGGGCTGTCCGTCCGCTTCCTCGATCAGCACGATGACCTCGGCCGTGGCCCCCGCGCGCAGCTTCGGCGACCGCACTTCGATCGATCCTGCGGATTGAACGGTCACCGTCTGTCGAATGGCTGAGATCATGGCCGGCTCCTCATGCCGTCATTGTACAGATTCTTTCGGGGGGCTTCCACCCGCAAAGACCTGCAATCTGTGCGAGCATCGCATCGAGGTCCTCGATCGCGCCCGGCAGCCACCTTACTTCAGCCATTCTTCCAGCCGTTTTTCCGCTTCGGCGTGTGGCACAGCCTGACCGGCGTCCGCCTGGGCGATCCGTCGGCGGAGCTTGTCAGCGACGTAGAGGTGATACTGAACGTCCTCCAGCGAGCAATCGTCGGGCAGACGGTCCAGCACTTCGCGAACCTGCGTCTTGGCGTCTGGAACGGCACTCATGGCTGACTCCTCTCGCTCTTTTATACCAACCGGCCACCGAGACCGCCCGCCGCCCCACGTTCCCTACCGGAACGACCGACGACGATCATGACCGCTCCCCGATAGCCTCGCGCTCCGCCCTTGTCGCAGCCGCCCACTCGGCCGCGGCCGCGGGGGTCAGTTGCAAGCTCGCTTGAAGGGCATCCAGCGCTTCGATTGGCGAGACGGCCGGCAGCCCGTCCGCTTCCTCGATCAGCACGATGACCTCGGCCGTAGCCCCCGCGCGCAGCTTCGGCGAATGCACTTCAATCGACCCCGCGGATTGAACGGTGACCGTCTGTCGAATCGCTGAGATCATGGCCGGCTCCTCGTGCCGTCATTGTATGGATCTTGCGGGAGGTATCCAACCCGCGCGTGGCAGTCAGGCGCTGGGGCAGTGTCCGTGCGCCGATCCAGCCGAAGTTCCCCTGCCCGTCCACCAGCGGCACCCTACGCCGTTAACCAAATACTGATCCGTTGTCCATCAGGAGCTCTTGAATTCTCGCGTTTTCGGCATTCGAGAGCTTGTGCAACCGTGGTGGG
>QZJT01000031.1 GCA_003597935.1 Phycisphaerales bacterium
AGGCTGGAAAACGCCTCCCGCTACCGGATGCTGCCTGCCCCGAAGGCGTTTTTCAGTATCACGGCGAGGGCCGACCTGACTTGTGTAGTATGACGAGGCGTCCATCGCGGGTGCGTGACAGCCTGGGCGGAGGCCAATTCAGTGTGGCGCCCGCTTCCAGCCGGTGGGCATGGCCTTCCAGGCCATGCCGATCGCAGCCCGTGCTGCGATCACCAGCAAGATGCCGGTGGCACACGCGAAACCGCCGTTCTCCGTGCCCGCCCGAAGTGTCGCGCACCCTCTATCGCGGACGTCTCCCCTCACCGCTCGAAATCGGCCGCCAGGCCGTTAGAATGTCCCAGTGTCGTGACGGCAGAAGACCTCGACAGGGACGGTTCGAACGCAGCGAGAGACGCGCCGCCGGAGGAACATAGCGAGCGCGAGTGGGGCGTCCTGCTGTCGCTTGGGTTGGGGCTGTTCCTGCTGCTGCTGCCGGTGGTGATCTGGCTGTGCATCGCGGTGTTCTGATGATCGACAAGAAAACAGGCGTGCCGGCCGGGCTTTGGACCCGGTGTGAGAAGTGCGAGAAGATGGTCTTCGAGCGCGAGGTCGCCGAACACCTGCACACCTGCCCGGAGTGCGGCCACCATCGCCGCGTCGACGCCCGCACCCGCATCCGACAGCTCGTCGATCCGGAGACGTTCGAGGAGTTCGCCGCGGACCTGGAGACGACGGACCCGCTGGGGTTCATCGACCGCATGCCCTACGTCGAACGCATCCGCCGGGAGCAGGAGAAAACGGGCGAAAAGGACGCGATCGTGACCGGGCGGGCGTTCATCCGTGGACGGCCAGTGATCCTGGCGGTGATGAACCCCAGCTTCATCATGGCGTCCATGGGATCCGTGGTGGGGGAGAAAGTCACGCGGGCGGCGGAGCGGGCCGCGGAGGAGAACCTGCCGCTGGTGATCGTCACCTCCTCCGGCGGCGCTCGGATGCAGGAGGGGATGGTGTCGCTATGGCAGATGGCGAAGACCTCGGCGGCACTGAAGCTGTTCTCAGAGGCGGGCGGGCTGTACATCGTGGTGGCGGCGGACCCGACCACGGCCGGCGTGGCGGCCAGCTTCGCCAGCCTCGGAGACGTGATCCTCGCCGAGCCGGGGGCGATGATGGGCTTCGCCGGACCGCGGGTGATCGCCAATACCATCAAGACGGAACTGCCGGAGGGGTTCCAGACCGCCGAATTCATGCTGGAACACGGGTTCGTGGACCGGATCGTGGCGCGAGCGGACCTGCGGCGGGAGATCGCCCGGGTGATCGACTACTGCGGGAAGTGAGTGTGGCACCGGCTTCCAGCCGGTGTTCGGCCCGGCTGAATGCCAAGGCGCTGGGGGGCGGGACCTGGAAGGCATTTCGAGCGGGTTTTTCTGGGCTGAACGACGGGAGGCGTCCGATATGGATGGACGAGCGGTCGCCCAGCCGCTGCGCGTGGCGAAGCGCCGGGCCGGGAGCGACCCTGACTTGAAGCGGGTGAGGATGGACATGCGTCAGCGAGGAAAACAGGTGGCGTTGCTGGTGGGGAGCGTCCTGCTGTCCGGGCTGACGCCGTGTGTGCCGGACGACTACTTCTTCGAGGCCGCCCAGGCGACGCGCGACAGCTTCCTGCGCAACGTCGGGATCTTCATCTCCGACCAGATCACCCTGGCCGTGCTGGGCGAGATCCCCGGGGAAGAGCCGACACCGTAGGGGCCGGTGCTTCCACTGTGGAAGATACCGGCTGGAAGCCGGCGCCACACTGGATCACCGGCTGGAAGCCGGCGCCACATCGGACACCGGCAGGAAGCCGGTGCCACACAAGACACCGGTTAAGAACCGGTACCACATCAGACGATCCCGGGGTACTGATCCAGCGACTCCGGGTTCGCGAGGGCGTCGCGGTTTTTCACTTCCTCGCCTGCCAGCAGCCGCGTCACCGCCAGCTCGACTTTCTTTCCGCTGATCGTGTAGGGCACGGCCGACACCTGCCGGATGTGCTTGGGAACGTGGCGTCGGGTGGCGCCTTCGGCGATGCGATCGCGGATGGACATTTCCAGCGCCGCGTCCAGCTTGCGGTCTCCGCGCAGCACCACGAACAGGCAGATTTCGACGTCGTCGGCGGTCTGGCGGCCCACGACCAGGCTGTCCACCACCTCTTCCATCCCCTCGACGATGCGGTAGATCTCGGCCGTGCCGATGCGGACGCCGCCGGGGTTGAGCGTGGCGTCGGAGCGGCCGTAGACGATGACGCCGCCGTGCTCGGTAATCTCGATGAAGTCTCCGTGCCGCCAGACGCCGGGATAGTGATCGAAGTAAGCCTTGCGATACAGTTCGCCATCCGGATCGTTCCAGAAGCAGACCGGCCGCGACGGGAACGCGGTCCGGCAGACGAGTTCGCCTTTCCTGCCGATGCAGTCGTTGCCGCTGTCTTCGTCGAAGGCGTGAACGTCCATGCCCAGTCCGAGGCACTGGATCTCGCCGGCGCGGACGGGCAGGATCGGGTTGCCCAGCATGAAGCAACTGATGATGTCCGTGCCGCCGGAGATGCTGGAAAGCTGCAAGTCCTGCCTGACGTTCGCATAGACCCACTCGAAGTTCTCGACCGTCAGCGGCGAGCCGGTCGAGAGCACGCAGCGCAGCCGCGACAGGTCGTGATCGCGGCCCGGCGCGATGCCCGCCTTCTGGCAGGCCGAAAGGAACTTCGGGCTGGTGCCGAACACGGTGACGCCGGTGCGCTCGGCCATCTTCCACAGATGGTGCACGTCCGGGTGCGACGGGCTGCCCTCGTAGAGCACCAGCGTCGCGCCGACGCCCAGCGAGCTGACCACCCAGTTCCACATCATCCAGCCGCAAGTGGTGAAGTAGAAGCTGCGGTCTTCGGCGGTAAGGTCGCAGTGAAGCATCAGCTCCTTCATGTGCTGGAGGAGCGTGCCGCCGTGGCCGTGGACGATGCACTTGGGCACGCCGGTGGTGCCTGAGGAATACATGATGAACAGCGGATGATCGAACGGCACCGGCTCGAACGCCGGCGGCCGGGGGGGGGCGTCGTCGAGGAAGTCCCGCCACGCCACGCACTTGCCCGGCGCCGCGGCCGCAAGCGACGAAAGGTCCGGCGCGTCCTGCAGGTAGCCGAAAACCACCACGCATCCGATGGACGGGATGCGCTCGACGACGCCGCGGACGCGGTCGAGCGAGTCGATGCGTTTGCCGTTGTAGGAATAGGCCTCGGCTGCAAAGAGCACCTTGGGTTCGATCTGCCCGAAGCGGTCGAAGACGCCGCCGATGCCGAAGTCCGGCGAACAGGACGACCAGATCGCCCCCAGCGACGCGGCCGCCAGCATGGCGATGACGGCCTCGGGTACGTTGGGCACAAACCCGGCGACGCGATCCCCTTTCTCGACGCCCGCCGCCTGCAGCGCGGCCGCGCAGCGGGCGACGCTTTCGCGAAGCTGCCGCCGCGTCAGCGAACGCGTGCGCCCGAGTTCATCCTCGGCCACGATGGCGGCGCGGTCGTCGTCGAAGCGCAGCAGGTGGGCGGCATAATTGAGCGTCATGCCGGGAAACCAGCGGGTGCCGAGCATCCCGCTGCCCTCGCGCACCGCGGTGGCGGGCATGGTCGGCGCGATCTCGGCGAGTTGCAGCATCGCCTGCCAGAAGGCGTCGCGATTGCGGATCGACCAGGCGTGCAGCGACGGCCAGTCGGGCGGGAAGCCGTGCGCGGCCGCCATCTCCAGCATGAAGCGGTGCAGGCGCGTCCGCGCCACGCGCTGCGGTGACGGCGTCCACAGAATGTCGCCCAATGCCATGATGTCAGCCTCCCGAGGCGGACGCCGTGAAACGCCGCCTGCGCGGTCCACGTTCTGACGACGCCGGAAGCGCCGCACCGCTCTGCGCCCGGCGCTGAAGCGTAGCCGCCCGGTCCCGGAACGGCAAAAGCGCGCCTGCGGCGGACCGGATCCGTTGAAGCCGGATCACGTTTCCGCCGAAAAGTCCGATATCGCTCGCGTCTGCCGATGGTTCCCGAGGGTGTGTTTCCAGTGAGCGCCGACACGGGGGAAGCTCTCCATCACCGTGCCCGATCCGTCGCCGGTTCACAGCCGGAGCGTCCGCGCGGGCTGAAGCCTGCGGCTCGCTGGTGGCGCTGGATAGGGGACGCTGCTCCACGCAGATTCGCGTGTGCGCGGGGGCTGGACGCGTCCGGCCGTGGGCGGGGGCGGCTGGCGCTGGATCTGGGCGCGGTGCTGCTGGTCAGCGTTTTCCTCGAATTGGGGCACTTCGGGTGGCAGTCCGGGCGGACCATCCTGAACGCGGACTCGGTGCAATACGTGGACAACGCAATCGCGCTGGTCGACCCGCACCTCCGCACGGACTTCAGCTTTCGCAAGCCAGGGTATTCGCTTCTGCTGGCGGGGGCGTTTCTGCTGTTCGGCAACCTGGGCTGGGGCGCGATCGCACTGAATCACGCCTTTCAGGCGCTGACGCCCGTGGCAGCTTATGGGCTGGGACGGCTCTTCGCCGGGCGCGTCGGCGGATGGCTGGCGGCCGCGCTGACGATGGCGCGGGTGCTGGGCGTCGTCCACGCCGACCGGATCATGTCCGAGGCGCCCTATACGCTCGTGTTGACGCTGGCGGTGCTGGCGACGTCGGCGGCGATCGTCGCGGAGTCGCGCCACGGCTCCTGGTGGGCGGCGGCCGGTGTGGCTCTGGCGCTGGCATGGCTGATTCGGGCCACGGCCGTGGCGGCGATCGCGGCGGCGGTCGTGACGTTGGTCGCGCTGTACCGCAGGGAGGGGCTGCGCTGCCCGCAAGATGGTCCCGGCGTCTTGAGGGGTCGTCGCTGCGCGCGAACCGCCGCCGCGTCGACGCCGGAACGTCCGCGCGGGCTGAAGCCCGCGGCTCGCTGGCAGAGGTCTGCGGCTCGCTGGGAGAGCTTCGCGGCTCGGTGGCGGCGCGTGCCGGTGCCGGTGGCGGCGGCGCTGGCGCTGTGCCTGCCGATCGCGGCGGCGGTGATCTTCGAGTGCTCGCTCAACGCCACCTCGACCGCGCGCTTCCGACCCGGGACCGGCACGGCCGGCACGGCGCTGTACATCCGCACACGAGCGTGGCAGGGCGACCCGGACGCCGCCACGGCCAGCACGCGCGTGATCGCGGAGCTGATGCCGCAGCACGGCCGATCAGCCGCCCCGGGCGGCACATCTTACGGCGGCGCTACCGTGCCGCGCCCGACGCTGCCGGCCGTGTGGAGTGCGTGGCACCGGGCGCGGCGGCAACCCGGTTGGGACGAGTGGCGGGTGGATGGCGCCATGCGGGCGGCTGCCTTCGATCAGATTCTGCGCAACCCGGCGCCATACGTCCTGACGTGCGGCCGCGTCTTTGTCCGCCAGATCCTGCGGCTGCGGTCGGATGTGCCGCTGGGTACAGTCGAGCCGTCCGCATCGGGGGCCGCGACGAGCGCGGTGGGCGCGGCGAGCGCGTTGGGCGCGGCGTCGCACGTGACGCCACCCGTCAGGCCTGGCGCTCCGGACGACGCCGTCTGGTACCGCTTCTGGAGCCTGCCCCACCGCGACCCAGCCGTCGTTTCGGCCCTGGTCGATCAGATGGAGCGCGCCGCCGCCGTGCCCGCGCCGTTCGCCGATGGCGAGCCGCTGCGGACCGCACGATACGTCACGATGTTGCCGGCCTTCCGCTCCGCGGCCGTGGGCCTCGCGTGTGTGGGTTCGGTCTGGCCGGGGGCGGCGCTGATCGCGTGTGCGTGGCTTGGCGTCCATCGCCGCGCGTGCGGCATGGTTGCGTTGATGTACGTTGCCGACGCGGCGCTGATCTCACTGACGGCGTGTTCGGACGAATCACTGCCGCGGTTCCTCGACGTGTGGACCGGCGTGGATGCGGCCGTGGTGGCCGCGGGGCTGACGGTCGCCGGGCAGCGCGCGTGGCGGTGGATCGCGGTCCTGTTTACGACAAGTCCGGAGAGTGCGTGCGCCGTCCACAGCCGCGTCTGAGTCGGCGCGTCCGCGCGGGCTTTCGGCCACGCGGCTCGCTCAGAGAAGCCGCCGTTCCTGTCGCGCACCGTATTCAACCTTTTTTCGACCTTCGACCTTCGACCTTCGACCTTTGACCTTCGACCCTCGACCTTTGACCTTCGACCTTCGACCCTCGACCTTCGACTTTCGACTTTCGGCCGTCACGCGCCTACCTCCGCCACCGCTTCCACCGTCACCCGCAGCGCCTCTTCCAGCGTGGTCAGGCCGTCTTTGACCTTGGTCATGGCGTCTTCGCGCAGCGTGATGGCGCCGTGGGCGAGGGCGTACTTGTGCAGCTTCTCGGTGGAGGCCTTCTCCATCACCAGTTCGGACAGCCCGTCATCGAAGGGGACCAGCTCGAAGATGCCGACGCGGTCGTAGTAGCCGCCACGCAGGCACCGGGCGCAGCCCGACCCGCGATGGATGACCGCGCCCTGCCGGTCCAGCGGGATGCCCAGGAGCCGCCGTTCGGTGGCGTTGGGTTCGTACGCCTCCTTGCAGTTCTCGCAGATGCGCCGCACCAGCCGCTGCGCCATCACGCCGATCAGGGCGCTGGCCACGAGGTATGCCTCGCAGTCCATGTCCAGGAGGCGCGTCACGGCGCCCACGGCGGAGTTGGTGTGGAGCGTGGCGAACACCAGGTGGCCGGTCAGCGACGCCTCCAGTGCCAGGTGGGCCGTCTCGTGATCGCGGATCTCGCCCACCATGATCACGTCCGGGTCGTGGCGCACGATGTTGCGCAGCGCCGAGGGAAAGGAGACGCCAAACTCCGGGTTCACCTGGACCTGGTTGACGCCCGGGATGCGATACTCGACCGGGTCCTCGACGGTGATGATGTGCTTGTCGATCGAATTGATCATCTGCAGGGCGGCGTAGAGCGTGGTACTCTTGCCGCTGCCGGTGGGGCCGGTGATCAGCATGATGCCGTGCGGGCGCCGGATCAGGCGCTCCCAGGCCTGGCGGATCTCCAGCCCCATGCCCAGCCGGTCCAGCGTGATCCGCGACCGGTCGGTGGACAGCAGCCGCAGCGTCGCTCGCTCGCCCCATTCCGTCGGGATCACGGCCACGCGGATGTCGATCTCCTGCTCGAAGCTGCGGTGGCTGAAGCGCCCGTCCTGGCCCTTGCGCCGTTCGGTGATGTCCAGGTTGGAGAGCACCTTGATGCGCGAGATCATCGCGGCGTGGGCCTCCATCGGGAAGGCCCGCGACTCCAACATGCGTCCGTCGATGCGCAGCCGCACCCGCAGGCGGTCGGTCTGCGGCTCGACGTGGATGTCGCTGGCCCGCCGGTCCACCGCTTCGTCGATGATGCTGTCGAGCTGCTCGACCATGTTCAGGCCGGACTCGACGACGGTGGCGCTGGCGGCGGAGATCGGCACCGTGTCCACCATGCGGCCGCCCTTGGAGCGGGCCTCGCCGTAGACCTCGTTGCAGGCCTCGATGATCTGGTAGCGCGGGCTGACGACGTATTGCACCGGACGCTGGAAGCGGGCGCCGATGGCCGCCTTGACGGAGGGATCCACCGGGTCCGCCACGGCCGCGACGAGCTGGCCGGACACCTCGCCGAAGATCAGGCAGAGTTTGCGGCGGGCGACGTTTTCCGGCAGCGTCAGCGCCCAGGCGGCCGAGGGACGCCGGCGGGAAAGATCGAGGAACCGCAGCCCGTTCTGTTCGGCGTAGGCCTTGGCCACGTCGGCGTCGCTGATGACGTCGCGGGCGATGAGTACCTCGACCAGCGGAATGCCGCTGATCTCGGAATCCAGCCGTGCGTCGTGCAGCGCCGCCAGGCTGAGGTTCCCATCGTCGAGAAGCTTCGAGATGATCTTGGTTTCGGCGGTTTCAGCGGCGATCATGGTCCTGCCTCCTGCGATATATCTTCCGCAACCAATGCGACGGAGCAAGGCTGAGAGGGTCGAAGGTCCAAGGTCGAAGGTCCAAGGTCGGAGGTCGGAGGTTCTCCGCTTGCGTCCACCCGTGCTCCGTGTCAGGCGGATGGGTTTGAGGCGACTAATGGCTTGGTGCGTCGGCTGGTGCGGACCGAACGGCGGCCCGGCCGTGCGGGGCGTCGATTTGTCCGCCGTCGCTGTGACGGGTATCTTTGGGGGAGCCCGTCGGTCGCGGTCCCGCCCGCCCGCGGGGGGCGGGACGCGATCCTGCGACGCCGGGCGCGCTCGAAAGAGCTTGGTGACGACTCTGGACGGTGGTCTTCTCTGCAGGATCCCCCACGGAAGATGAACACGTCCGCGGCGAACAGGGATGCACCGCGTCGAGTCGACCCGCGGCAGTGGGTCGAGCGCTACGGGGATGCGCTCTACCGCTACGCCCGTTTCCGGGTGCGTGACGCCGAGGCGGCCGAAGAACTGGTGCAGGAGACGTTTCTTTCGGCGCTGAAGGCGGCGGCCGACTTCGACCAGCGCTCCGCCGAGCAGACGTGGCTGATGGGGATCCTCAAGCACAAGATCGTGGACTGGTATCGCCGTGTCAGCCGGGAGGCGGCGGTGGAGGAGGACCAAGGCTGGCAGGAGCGCTACTTCCACCACAGCGGCTTGAGCCGCCGCGGCGCCTGGCGGAGCGGACCGTCGACGCACGACCTCGTGCCCGCGCGGCCGGGGGAGCTGGCGGAGTTCCGCCAGGCGCTGGACCGGTGCCTGGAGGGGCTGACGCAGCGGACCCAGATGGCCTTCCTGCTGCGCGAGGTGGAGCAGATGGAGCCGGAACAGGTCTGCGAGATCATGAGCATCAACCGGCCGAACTACTGGGCCCTGATGCACCGGGCCCGCATGCAGCTTCGCGAGTGCCTCGAAGCGACCTGGCTGGGCGAGGGAAAGGAAGCCCGGCCATGATGACCTGTCAGGAAGTGGCCGAACTGGTAGACCGCGCGCTGGACGAGAAGCTGCCGTGGACGCAGCGCTGGGTGGTGCGGCTTCACCTGCTTTATTGCAAGGCGTGCGTTCGCTACCGCAGGCACGTGCGCACCATGCGCCGGCTGATCGGCGCGGCGGTCGCCGCGGCGCCGCCCCCCGACCATGCCGCCCCCCTGCTCCGCGCGGCAGAAGATGCCGCGGACGTCGCCCCGACCTCAGCCGATGCCCCCACCGGCGTCGCCGCCGATGCGACCGCGCGCGACGCCACCGGCGTGATAGCGCCCGACGCCGCTGACGCCGGTGAGAAGCTGCCCGCCCCGGCGCGTCGGCGCATTGTCGAAGCCATGGAGAAGCTCGGAGCGTGAGTCGACGGCGGATGCACCGGGGGTGTCACCGCACTCGTCCATACCGTCCATACCGTCCATTCAGTCCATCGCCCCCCCCACATGCCGCACCAGCCGCGTCCACTGGGTGAAATAATCCCGCTCGGCCACGTCCATCGGGCTTTTGAAAAAGCAGGCCAGGTGCTTCATCGGCCCGCCGGCGCCGCGGCGCAGCTCCAGTTCCGCAAAGCGGGCCAGGTCGATCACCAGCGGCGCCGCCAGCATGGAGTCGCTGCCCTGCCAGGTGAACTGCATGTTCATCTTGGTGCCGAGGAATCCCTGGAAGTGGATGAAGTCCCACGCCACTTTCCAGTCGTCGAGCGACGGGATGAACTCGATCGAGGTGTGCGTGGCCGGCTTGTAACCGACCACGTCGCTGATGGTGGAGTCCTTGGATTTGATCTTCGCCGCCCGCGTGCGGGCGTCCGCCAGCACCTGCCCGTCGCGGTTGCCCAGGATGTTGTGCCCCACCCACGACAGGACCTTGAGGTTCCGCAGCGCGAACATCGGCGCCAGCACCGACTTGACCAGCGTCTCGCCGGTCTTACCGTCGCAGCCCATGTAGGGCACGCCCCGCTCATCGGCGCGGGCACGAATGGCCGGCGCCGAGATTCCCAGCGAGGGGGTGAAGTTGACGTAGGCGCAGCCCGCCTCCACCGCGGCCAGGGCGTAGATCGAACTGGTCGTAAGGACGCCTTCGCTGCGCGAGGCGAGAATGGCGTCGAGTTCGCCACGGCCGTGCAGCGCTTCCGATGCCTCGTGATTCGATTCGCAGGACGACACGTTGATGACCACCACGTGCGCCAGGCCGTGGTCCGCTCGGAATCGGCGCAGGTCGTCGGCCAGCCGGTTGACGGCGTCGCGCGGTGTGAGTTCGATGTTGCGCGCCTGCGGCCTCACGGCCGACTGATCCAGCATGACGCGCACGGCCGGGGTGGCGCCGAGCACGGAGCCGCCGCGGACGGCGGCGTGCATTGCGGTCAAGTCGTCGGCGCATGGATGCATCAGGTCCGCGTCGAACAGGGCCGCCCGGGCGTGCGATTCCTGGATGGCGTCCACGAGCGTGACGTCGCGCACCTCGTGCCCGCCGAACACGATCGCCTCCAGCGGCACAAGATCCGCACCCTTGAAAACGGGTAGCTGCGAGACCAGCCCTTCGTGCCCGCAGAGCCCGCGCCGCATCGCCGCCAGGCCCAGGGCTACACTGCTGCCGATGGAGCCGCACGCCCCGATCAGCCACAACCCCACTCGATGGCCGGTGGTCAAGCCCAAGGTCTCTCCCGCGTAGAACACCCCATCATACGAGATCCGCCGCCCGGATGCGACGAATAGATCCGCCCGCCGTGCGAGCGGACCGAGGTCGGACGCCGCGGCAATCCACAAGCGAGCCGCGTCGCTTCAGCCCGCGCGGAGTCGCACGCCGCAGTCGAATGTCCTTCGGCGCATCGAATCATGCGGAGCCACCCGGCAAGAGCAGAAACGCAAGCCCATGTCGACGCCCGACTTTGGCCGGGCGTGCAAACTGATAGTTATCGGACGACAATCGTCGCGGTCGATGGGTCAGGCTCTTAAGCGGCGTCGCGTCTTTGCTCTCGTGCGAGCCAACGCAGTCCCCGCATTTACTGTGTGCCACAAGTAGTCAGGTTTCAGGCAGGAACTCCGCGCGGGTTGAAAGCCCCCCGCTCGCTGCCGGCATCTGACCGTGTACGCTGACCTGGCCGCGACCACCGCCCGTTGGTATGCGGGGCCGCGCAACGGCTCGAACGGGCGCATCTCACGCTTGTGAAAAAAAACAGAGCGACCGGCTCGTGTCGGGCCGACCGCTCTGTACTCCGCTCCTCAAGCTGGCGGAGATTGAATCGAGCGGACGGAGCCGAGCCCTCAAGGCTCCGCTCCGCCGTCGGAGTCAGGGACTACACGCAGCTATCCTTCTTCCCCTTGACCTTCTTGCAGAAGCCGGGGCCGCCGTCCGGGCAGTCCAGCTTCTTGATCACGAGCTTCTTGGCGCAGTCCTTGATGTCTTCGCACGGATCGCCGGAAGCGATGATGTCACCCTTCTTCGGGCAGACGCCGCAGCCCTTCTTCGCCTTCGAGTTCACGGTCAGCTTGTACTGGCAGCCGCCGCCACCGCCGCCCTCGTCACTCCAGCAGATCACCAGGTGAACGTTGGGGAAGTTGATCGAGGCGAGGTTGGTCCAGTTCCCCAACCCGCACGGGGTCGAACGGATGAAGCTGGGCTGGCTCTGACCGCCGGCATTGGAGCCGGGCCAGAAACCGAACTGGTTGCGGAACGAGTCCGGATTGTACAGCTCGATCACGAGGTTCGTTCCCTGCGGGATCGCGACGTTGGGGAAGTCCGCGGTGAAGATTTCCAGCGCGGTTCCATCCGGTATGTCCATGTTGGCGGTGGCCAGCAGTTGCGCCCCGCCGAAGGTCGGGAAGTTCGGGGCGCTGTACGCCCGGACTTCGATGGCACAGGGCCTACCCTGCCCTGCATTGTCGCGGCAGGTCTCCACGCCGAATCGGACCTGGGCCAGCGAGGTCGCGCCCAGGCCGGCCCACTGGCGGGCGTGACCGTTCTCCGTCACCGTCCGGCCCTGGTCCGGTGAACACGCCACCGAACCGGGCGCCAGACTCTCATTGTCATTCCCCTGGCACTGTTCGGCCAGAATCCCGGGACCGGGCGCCACCACCGTCGCGTCGGCGGACGCGCCGAACGCGTCGCGCGCCAGTTCTTCGGCCGACGCCAGCGGGGCGATGCACAGCAGCCCACACAACCCCAATAACCGTTTCATCTACCGTCCTCCTACACCCAGGAAAACCTTGGAACCAGAGAGGTCCGACACAACGACGGGAAGAACCTCTCGACATCAACGAAGCCTTTTCAGGCTCGACCTCACGATGAACATTGCGCACAATCTCACCGAGATGCCGGCTCGAAACGGCAAGACACGCTCGAACTCGAAATGGAGAACGGACCCCCCAGACTCGGCAGAACCGTCGCACTCGCGCGAGCGATGCTCACTACCCGTGCAGACGACGCGCTCCGCCGCTGGCGAGAATTGATTCTCCGCCTGGCCTGGCCACTGACGGACCTGGCCCGTGGTTCGATCTGACGATCTTAGAGAGTCGTTTACTGGCTGTCAAGCGAAAAAAGCCATAATCTCCGGGTCGGCGGACCACCCGCACAAACGGACCCGCGCGCCCTGACCGACGGTCCGAATACCGGACGGCGCTGCGTGTGCGGGTCGCCGGATCGGCGGCCATGCCGATGACGGCCGGGTCCTCGGACGGCTTTGCGTGTGCGGGTCGCCGGCTGGCCCGCGCCGGTCGCGGGCGCTGGGGAGAGGACATCAGGTGAACGAAGCGCCTGCCGACGACCGTTGGATGCTGGACGCGTTGAAGGAGGCCGCGGCCGCCGCTGACCAAGGCGAGGTGCCCGTCGGCGCCGTCGTGGTCCGCGACGGGCGCGTCATCGGTCGCGGGCACAACCAGCGTGAAACGCTGAAGGACCCCACCGCCCACGCGGAGATGCTGGCCATCACGGCCGCGGCCGCGGCGGTGGGGGACTGGCGGCTGGCGGACTGCGCCCTCTACGTGACGCTGGAGCCCTGCCCTATGTGTGCCGGCGCCATCGTGCTGGCCCGGATCCGGCGGGTCGTCTACGGCGCGGCGGACCCGAAGGCCGGCGCCTGCCACACTCTCTACCGCCTGCTGTCGGACCCGCGGCTCAACCACACCGTCGAAATCGGCGACTGCGTGCTGACCGAGGAATGCGCGGCGGTGCTGCGGCGGTTCTTCGCGGCCCAGCGGGCGTTGGGAAAGAAATAGCGGATGGGGCCGGGTGCGGTGGCGGCTCTATTGTGGAACGCCACCCCCCTCGGTCATAATGGAGCGCCGATTGCCAGGAGCACGGCTGTCGCGGCAGGCGGCGGTTCGCAGCGCCGGGCTGGTGACCGCACGTCCGCCGGGAAGTCACTATTCTGCAGGGTGAGGTGTGATGATGGCCCACAAAGGACGTCCGCCGCTGGTCACCGTTCAGTCGCATATCCTGGAGCGGCAGCGTGCCCATCCGCTGGCCACGGGCGACTTCAGTTGGCTGTTGTCGGGCATCACGCTGGCTACCAAGGTCATCGAGTCGCAGGTCCGCCGGGCGGGCATCGTCGACGTGTACGGCGAGACCGGCGACGTCAACGTGCAGGGGGAGCTGGTCCAGAAGCTGGACGTCATCGCCAACGAGACCATCCTGCGCAGCCTCGGCTACCGCGGCAACGTCGGGATCATGGCCTCCGAGGAGGACGACGAGCCGCACATCATCAAGGAAGCCGAAGACGGCGCGAAGTACATCGTGCTGTTCGACCCGCTGGACGGCTCGAGCAACATCGACGTCAACATCTCCGTCGGCACCATCTTCTCGATCCTGCGGCGCAAGCCCGGGATCGACCGCAACGCGGTGAACGACCACATCCTGCAGCCGGGGGTGGAGCAGGTCGCGGCCGGCTACGTCATCTACAGCAGCAGCACGGTCTTCGCCTACACCACCGGGGACGGCGTCCACATGTTCACGCTCGACCCGCTGATCGGGGCCTACGTGCTGACCCGCGAGGACGTCCGGATGCCGGAGAAGGGCAAGACGTACAGCGTGAACGAAGCCTACTGCCGTTCGTTTCCGGAGGGGACCCGCCGCTATCTGGACTGGGCCAAGACTGCGGATTACAAGCTGCGTTACGTCGGCTCGCTGGTGGCGGATTTTCACCGCACGCTGCTGCGCGGCGGCGTGTTCCTTTATCCGCCCACCGACGACGCGCCGGAGGGCAAGCTGCGGCTGCTGTACGAGGCCAACCCGCTCTCCTTCCTGGCCGAGCAGGCGGGGGGGGCAGCCTCCGACGGCCAGCGCCGCATCCTGGAGAAGGTCCCGAAGTCGCTGCACCAGCGGACGCCGCTGATCGTGGGCAGCAAGAGCGAAGTGGACCGCGTGCTCTCGTTCACGTCATGACCGGCGCCGCCCGCCGCGGCGCCGCCGACCTGGTTGCAGCCGGTCCGCGGATGAACCCAACCCTTCCAGGAGAAGTCGACGGCGTCGTGCATGCGGACAATCTCGATCTGCTGCGTCGCCTGCCCGACGCCTGCTGCGATCTGATTTACGTCGACCCGCCCTTTCTGACCGGCCGCCGGCTCCGCGGCGCGGCGGGCGGCGTCGGCGGGTTCGACGACCGCTTTCCCGGCGGGCGGGAGGAATACCTGGGCTTCATGCGCCCGCGGCTGGAGCAGATGCGGCGCGTGCTCCGTCGGACGGGCACGCTCTACGTACACGTCGACCCGCGCACCTCGCACTACCTCAAGGTCATGCTCGACGAAGTGTGGGGCGAACGGCAGTTCCTCAACGAGATCATCTGGAGCTATCGCACCGGCGGTCCGTCCGGCCGCCGGTTTCCGCGCAAGCACGACGTCATCCTGGTCTACGCCCGCGAATACGGATTGCACGTGTTCAACCCGATCCGCGGCGGGACCTACCGGACCGACGGGCTGCTGGAGGACGAGCACGGCCGGCCGTACAAATCCACGCGCCGCGGCCGGCTCTACT
>QZJT01000032.1 GCA_003597935.1 Phycisphaerales bacterium
TTCCGATCCAGTGTACCGGTTGTGAACGCCGGCGGCGACATCCACGTCGGCCCGGACGACGACACCTCGACCGACCCGGTCGTCTTCGACGGCTGCATCCGTATCTACGACAACGACGGCCAGCCGGTGCCGGACCACGGCGATCTGGACGGCGACATCACCGTCAATGGCTGCTACGCCACCGCCGACGACCTGAACATCACCGTGGACGGCGACATCAGCGGCGCCATCACCATCAATCAGGACACCTGCCAGAACCAGGTCACGTGGACAGAGGGTAACTGCCCGTAGCGGCAGAATGCTCTGTCGCGGCGAGGGGCGCCGCGAGTTGCTGTTTCGCGATCGCACTGCGGCACAGGCGCCAGACTTCCTTCAACTGCTGCGGATCACTGTCTTCGAGTTGCTGGACCCAGAACTGGACCAGGTCGCCGTCGGCGGCGCGGCGGATGCGGGGGTTGCGGCCGAGGCGGTCGATCTGGACGGGCGTTAAGACGTTGCGGGGGGCGGGGAGTTCGACGCGCAGGCTGTGGGCGGAGTTGGTGACTACCCGGATAAGTAGATCGGGCCTTGACGAAGCGACTGCGCTGCTCGAGGAATCGTCAGCACCCTGAGTCGGACCGCCGGATGCACTCTTACCCCGTCCGCCGCTCGCAAGCGTGCCTGCCGCGTTGCCCGCCCCGTCCCCCATCCCGATCAGCACCGCACTCTTCGTGTTCCAGTTCGCCTTGAAGCCCCGCTCCAGGGCGTTGAGCCGTCCCACCAGAGACATCAGCGTGGTCGTGCTCCACCGGGGCGCGTGGGTCGGCGGGACGCCGCCGTAGGACATGTGCCAGTTGACGCCGTCGGTCTCCCAGGGCTTGCCCCCCCCCGAGGCGGCCTGCCTGCCGACCTTCGACAGGTACGCGCCCGCGGCCTCTTTCAAAAACGCCGTCCACACCCGTTTGTCGACGTCTTTGAAGTCGCACGGGTGCAGGCGCAGCTCGTCCCAGCCGTGCAGCGAGGAGCGGATGCGGACCCGCGGCCACTGGCCGTAGATGGGCAGGTCCTGCCGCTGGTCCAGCGTGGGGATCGCCAGCCGCGACGCCAGCCTCGACTCGGCGTACGTTCCCTTCGGCACGCGGATGGAGATGTCCAGGCACTCCTTCGAGCGGGTGCGGACGTGGCAGAACCAGGTGTCGGGCCTGCCGCCGGCGGTGACCTCGACGCGCGACTGGTCCTTCCAGTCGGCGGAGGCGAAGTCGCCGCTTTTTTCGATCGTTTCGATCAACCACAGCAGCAGCGACGGATCCCAGTGTACCTTTCCTGTAGAAAGCGCCCGCTGGCCCTCCGTGTGCCACTTCACGCCGTCGATCTGCCACGGCATGCGCGCTTCGCCGTCCAATTTGGGCGCCTTGCGCAGCTCCGCCTCGACGCGGGCCTGCCGCTGCGGGTCGTACACTTCGCGCGCCTCGTACGGCCCGGCCTTCAGCACCGCTGCCAATGCCCGTCCCGTGTGCGATTCGGCAACCTTCGGCAGATCGTCCGGGCTACACTGTGCCACCAGCCCCCCCCCGGCGTCGCCGGCCTCGGGGCCGAGGTCGATGACCCAGTCAGCCGTCTTGATGACGTCGAGGTTGTGCTCGATGCACACGCAGGTGTTGCCCAGGTCCACCAGCCGGTGAATGACCGCCAGCAGCTTTTTCAGATCGTCGAAGTGCAGCCCCGTGGTCGGCTCATCCAGCACGTAGAGCGTCTTGCCCGTCTGCGGTCGGCCCAGTTCGGCGGCGAGCTTGACCCGCTGCGCCTCCCCGCCGGACAGCGTCGGCGCGGGTTGACCCAGCGGCAGGTACCCCAGCCCCACGTCGTCGAGCGTATCCAACATGCGCCGCACCTTGGGCACGCTCTCGAAAAGCTGCCGCGCCTCGCCGACGGACATGTTCAGCACGTCGGCGATGTTCTTGCCGCGGAAGCGCACGTCGAGCGTGTCCGAGGCGAACCGCGTGCCGCCGCAGGCCTCGCAGTCGATCCACACGTCGGGCAGAAAGTGCATCTCGATGCAGCGGCGGCCCATGCCCTCGCACTGCTCGCACCGCCCCCCCCGGGCGTTGAAGCTGAACCGTCCGGCCGTGTAGCCACGGACGCGGGCGTCCGGCAGGCGGGCGAACAGCTCGCGGATGGCGTCGAAGACGCCGGTGTAGGTGACCGGCGTGCTGTGCGGGCTGGCGCCGATCGGCGACTGATCGACGTTGATGATCTTGTCGACGTGCTCGATCCCGGTGATGCGGTCGTGTCCACCGGGCGTGAGGCGGGCACGATGGATGCGCAGCGCCAGCGCCGGATAGAGTATCGACGTCACCAGGGAACTCTTACCGCTGCCGGAGACGCCCGTCACGCACGTCATCCGGCCGAGCGGAAAGGCGACGGTGATCTCCTTGAGGTTGTTCTCGCGGGCGCCGTGGATGACGAGCCAGTTGAGCTTGGCCGGGGCGCTGTTATCGCGACGCTTCTTCTGCGAGCCGCGGGCTTCAGCCCGCGCGGACGTGCCGGCGGGACGACGCTTTCGATCCCGGCGATCGCCTGCCTCGGATGCGTCGTTCCGCTCGGCGTCGAAGTCGGCGTCGGGATCATACGTCAGATCTGAGTCGCCGTAGTCGCTCCCGATTTGTGAGTCTTCGTTGAACGCTGACTCCGCGCGGGCTGAAGCCCGCGGCTCGCTGATCGGAGGGGCGGAGTCTCGTTCCGAGGGGGACGCCGGTTCAGCCGCCGGCTCCGCGCGGGCTGAAGCCCGCGGCTCGCTAAGATCCAGATCGAACGCACTCACGGGGCGGCGATTGGTCGGGATGACGATCGTCTCGCGGCCGGACAGGTACTTGCCGGTCAGCGACGCGCGTTTCGAGCGGAGCTGTTTCGGCGTCGCGGCCGCGGTGACTTCGCCGCCGAACCGGCCTGCCCCGGGGCCGAAGTCGAGCACGTGATCGGCGGATTCGATCACGTCACGGTCGTGCTCGACCATCAGCAGCGTGTTGCCCAGGCCGCGGAGTTTGTGCAGGGCTGCGATCAGCCTCCCGCTGTCGCGCGGGTGCAGGCCGATGGTCGGCTCGTCGAGCACGTACAGCACGCCGGTCAGGCCCGACCCGAGCTGCGACGCGAGGCGGATGCGCTGCGACTCCCCGCCGGAAAGCGTCGGGGCCGAGCGATGCAGCGTGACGTAGTCCAGCCCGACGTCGACCAGGAACGTCAGCCGCGACTGCACCTCGCGCACCAGTTCGCCAGCCATCTCGCGTTCGCGTCCGGTGAACTTGAGGGTGTTGAACCACGCCAGCGCTTCGCCCAGGGGCATATTGCACACGTCGCGGATCGTCTTGCCGCGCAGCCGCACCGCCGCCGCGTCCGGCCGCAGCCGCCCGCCGGCGCAGGTCTCGCACGGCACGTCGGTGACGAACTCCTCCAGCTTCTTGCGATACTGCCAGCTCACCCGCGTCGCCCGGTTGATCGCCGGGTAAAACCCGCGCCATCGGATGCGCGTGCCCGGTGGGACGTGTGAGCCAGGACCATTGTGTGAACCGGAGCCATTGTGTGAATCGGAGCCATTGTGTGAATCAGTGCGATTCAGCGAGCCGCAGGCTTCAGCCCGCGCGGAGTCGCCGTCTTTGTGTGGCACCGGCTTCCAGCCGGTGTCTCCACCGGCCGGAAGCCGGTGCCACACTTCAGATCCATCAGGAGATGTATCGGGCGGCACGTCGATCCATGTCGCGCCGGTTCCATGCAGGAACGCCTGCCGTTGCGGTTCCGTCAGCGAATTCCACGGCCGGCTTGGGTCGCAGCCGACGTGGTCCGCCACCGCGGTGACGATCACGTACAGCGGGTTGCCCGGATCGAGATGTTCCCACCCCGCGATCGCCCCGCCGAGGATCGAACGCGTCGGATGCACGACGATCGCCGCCGGGCTGGCGCCGAGTTGCACGCCCAGCCCTTCGCACGACTCGCACCAGCCGATGCGGCTGTTGAACCCGAAGTGATGCGGCGTGAGTTCTTCGTAGCTCCTGCCGCACGTGTCGCAGGCATGGTGCTGGGAGAAGCGGAGTTCGGTCGGGCCGCGGGCGGATATACCGGCAGGGCCGGACGCGTGATTCTCCGCCAGCGAGCCGCGGGCTTCAGCCCGCGCGGAGGTTCCGGCTGAGCGGCATTTTCCCTCTCCGCTAACGTCGCCGTCTGAATCGACGTCTGCTCGAACGCCGAGATCGCGCTCCAGCTCTTCCGCCGCCGCGATGTCGCCGGCGTCGTTCTCAGCTTGTGCATTTTTGCTGAGCCGTGACTCCGCGCGGGCTGAAGCCCGCGGCTCGCTGGCTGCTGCGGCGACGTTTTTCCCACCTTGGGACGCTCGCTCAGCCGCCGACTCCGCGCGGGCTGAAGCCCGCGGCTCGCTAAGAGAACCCCCCTCCAGTATCTGCGCCATCATCACTCCGTCGCCGAGTGTGAGGGCATGCTCGACGCTGTCGGCCAGGCGAGACGCCTGCGACTTGCGGATGATGAGGCGGTCGATGATCCATTCGACGCGGTGGTCGGTCTTGTGGTCGATCTGCGGCAGCTTGTCGAGCGAAAGATCCTGTCCGTCGATGCGGACGCGCCTGTAGCCGCCGGCGCGGGCGCGGGCGAACATGGCGGCGTATGTTTCCTGCCCGAGCCGCGCGGCCGGGGCCATCAGCACGACCCGCGTCCCGTCGCCGAGTTCCAGCAGTTTCTCAACGATCTCGTCGCTGGTCTGCGTACCGATCGGGACCTGGCACTTCGGGCAATACGCCTGCCCCAGCCGCGCCCACAGCACGCGAATGTAATCGTAGATTTCGGTGACGGTGCCGACGGTCGACCGCGGTGAGCGCCCGGCCGCCTTCTGCTCGATGCAGATCGCGGGCGACAGCCCCTCGATGTGCTCGAAGTCGGGCTTCTGCAACTGCCCGACGAACTGCCGGGCATAGGCGCTGAGCGATTCGACGTAGCGCCGCTGCCCCTCGGTGTAGACGGTGTCTATGGCGAAGCTGCTCTTGCCGCTGCCGGACACGCCCGACACCACGGTCAACTTCTCGCGCGGCACCTCGACGGTGATGTCCTTCAGGTTGTGCTGGCGAGCGCCGACGACCCGGATGACGTTTTTGCGGCTACTATTGTTGGAGAGCTTGCCTGCGTCGCGCGGACCACCGGCCGCCGTGGCCGCGGCAAGCGCAGCGCCGCCCGCGGCCCCGCCCTTCTGCGCCGCCACGCGCTTCGACGCCTTTCCATCCACCGATCCCGGCAGGGCGCCCATGCCCAGGGCACGACGCAGCACCTCCCCGGTGTAACTCCGCTTCGAGGCCGCGATTCTTTCCGGCGTCCCCTGGGCCACGATCCGCCCCCCCCCGACGCCGCCCTCCGGCCCCAGGTCGATCACCCAGTCGGCCGTCTTGATGACGTCCAGGTTGTGCTCGACCACCAGCACGCTGTTGCCCGCGTCCACCAGCCGCTGCAAGACTTCCAGCAGCTTTTTGATGTCGTCGAAGTGCAGGCCGGTGGTCGGCTCGTCGAGCACGTAGAGCGTCCGCCCGGTCGCCCGCTTGACCAGTTCGCGGGCCAGCTTGATCCGCTGCGCCTCCCCGCCGGAAAGCGTCGGCGACGGCTGGCCCAGCTTGACGTAGTCCAGCCCTACGTCGTGCAGCGTCTGGAGCATGGCCGCGATCTTCGGCACCGCCTCGAAGTGGGCGAGGGCCTCCTGCACGTCCATCTCCAGCACCTCGGCGATGGACTTGTGCTTGAACAGGACTTGCAGCGTCTCGCGGTTGAACCGGTGCCCTTCGCAGATCGGACAGGTGACCCACACGTCGGCCAGGAAGTCCATGTCCATCCGGGTGGAGCCGTTGCCCTCGCACGCCTCGCACCGCCCCCCCCCGGACCCGCCCGCCGGCACGTTGAAGCTGAACCGCCCCGGCTTGTATCCCCGCACCTTCGCGTCCGGCACCTTCGTGTACAGGTCGCGGACCAGGTCGAAGACTTTGATGTACGTTGCCGGGTTGGACCGTGGCGTGCGGCCGATGGGCGACTGGTCGATGTCGATGATCTTGTCCAGGTGCTCCAGCCCGTCGATCCGCGCGCACCGCCCGGGCGTGACCTTTTCCGCTCCGTTGAGATCCCGCATCAGGTGCTGGCACAGGATGTCGTTAACGAGCGAACTCTTGCCGCTGCCGGACACGCCGGTGACGCACACGAACCGCTGCAGCGGAATGGCCACGTCGATCCCGCGCAGGTTGTTCTGGGCGGCACCGACGACGGTCAGCCAGCGGGTGTCGCCGTTGGAGGCGGGTGAACTGGCGCGGGCGTCGGAGGTGGCGCGGGTGCGCATCGACGCCCGGCCGCGCCTCGACGCCGGCGCGGCGGTTCCGGGTGCACTTCGACCCCCCGTGAGCCGGTCTTTGCTCTGCTTCCTTCGCCCCATGGAGGCCATCCCGCGCTCGGGCGGGCGACGTTCATCAACAACGAACCACACTTGGAACGACGCGAAGGCCCGCGCCGACGCCGCCGAACAGCGCAAGCCGGGGATTGTAATCCGGGGGAGCGACTACGCCCAATGCGGCGATTCGATCGGCACGCGACCGCCGAGCTACCGCGCCTGGACCCGGCGGGACTTTCTTCGCGCGAAGAGTCTGCTCTCACCGCCCGTCGTGCCCTGAGGACCAGTGGTCTCAGCCAGCCGCAATCGGGTGCGTGACGAAATCGGCGGCTCGACCCTGGGACCGCCAGGCTCCAACCTGGCGCCAGGGGGAAAAGCGTTGCCCGATTGAAACGTCATCCACCTGGAAACTCCGCGCGGGCTGAAGCCTCGCGGCTCGCTGAGAGACACCGCCTGGAATGTCACGCGCCCGCCGCGATCTCGCCCATCCGTTTCGATTGCAGTCCCGCCCGCTATCCGTGATAATCGCCGCGGCATGTTGCTGTGGCCGCGGCGTGCGAGTGGAAGGCCCGCCCTGCGGCCGCCGGAATCGTCCGGCTGCCGACCCAAATCCCGGAAGATCGGATCGAGAATCATGTTCCAACGACCATTCAGGTTTTCTCTGACGGCGCTGGCGCAGGCGCCGGCACAGGCACAGGCACAGGCGCGGGCGGGGGCGCAGGCGAAGGCGCAGGCGCTGACCGCGGCCGCTTTCGCCGTGGCCGCTTTCGCCGCGGCCGCCTTCGGCCAGGACGTCAAGTACGAGAAGTACAAGCTGGACAATGGGTTAACGGTGATCCTGCACGAGGACCACAGCCTGCCCATGGCCAGCGTCAACATCTGGTACAAGGTGGGGTCCAAAGACGAACCCAAGGGGCGCAGCGGCTTCGCCCACCTGTTCGAGCACCTGATGTTCATGGGCACCCGCCGCGTGCCCGGCGCCGACTTCGACAACCTGATGGAGGCCGGCGGCGGCTGGAACAACGCCAGCACCAGCGAGGACCGCACCAACTACTTCGAGGTCGGCCCGGCCACGCTCCTGCCCACGCTCCTGTGGCTGGAGGCGGACCGGCTGGAGGACCTCGCCAACCAGATGGACCTCGCCAAGCTCAACAAGCAGCGGGCCGTCGTCCGCAACGAACGCCGCCAGAGCTACGAGAACCAGCCTTACGGCTTAGCGGAGCTGCGGGTGTACGAGGAGATGTTCCCCGAGGGCCATCCCTACCACATCCCCGTGATCGGCACGCACGAGGATCTGGAAGCCGCCACGGTGGAAGACGTAAGGAGCTTCTTCCGCACGTACTACGTCCCGGCCAACGCCTCGCTGGTGGTGGCGGGCGACTTCAAACCCGCCGAGGTCAAGCCCCTGATCCAGCAGCTCTTCGGCACGCTGGCCAAAGGCGCGGAGCCGCCCCACCGTGACAGCCCACCGGTCAAGCTGGACAAACCGAAGAAGGTGACCATGACCGACGCGGTGCAGTATCCGCGCACGACGTTCGTCTATCACAGCCCCAAGCACTTCGCCCCCGGCGATGCCGAGCTTGACCTGGCCGCCGCGATCCTCTCAGACGGCATTTCGAGCCGGCTCTACCAGGAATTGATCTACAAGAACAAGCTGGCCACCGACGTCTCCGCCTACCAGGCGTCGATGCAACTGGGTTCGCTCTTCTACGTCGAGGTGACGGCCCTGCCGGACGTGCCGCTGGAGAAGGTGGAGGCGGCCGCCGACGAGGTGATCGCGGCCTTCGTCAAGGAAGGCCCCACCGAAGACGAGTTGGAGCGGCAGAAGTCGAAGCTCGAGTACCAGGCCGTCTCTTCGCTGCAGTCGATCATGACCAAGGCGGACCGGCTCAACCAGTACGAGTTCGCGTTCGGCGAGCCGAACTCCTTCGAGCGCGATCTGAACCGCTATCGCCAGGCTACCCGCGAAGGCGTACAGAAGGTCGCCCAAAGCGTGCTGGACCCATCGGCGCGACTGGTGCTGCGCGTCCTGCCGGGCGAGCGGACTTCGTCGCTGGGTCCGGCCGAGGCGATCGAAAGCGGCCGGCCCGAGGAAAAACCGCAGGAACCGCCGCAGGAGAAGCCGCAGCGCGAGCCCAGCGCCCGAGACCAGCGCCCGGAAACGCCGAAGGCGTCGGCGTTCTCGGCCCCGCTGCCGGAGACGTTTGCCCTCAAGAACGGCGTGCGCGTCCATCACTGGCAACGGCCGGGGCTGCCGCTGATGCGGGCGGCCGTGCTGCTCACCGGCGGCGCGGAGCAGGATTCGCGCGAGACAGCCGGCCTGGCGTCGCTGACGGCGGACATGCTCGATGAAGGCGCCGGCGACCGCGACGCCATGGCGTTTGCGGATGCGCTGGACGCGGTGGGGGCGCAGTACGTCGAAAGCGTCGATCACGAAGCGACCACCATCGAGGTCGAGGTGCTCACCCGCAACTTCGACAAGGCGCTGGCGCTGATGGCGGATGCGGTGCTGCGGCCCCGCTTCGACGAAAAGGAATGGAAACGCGTCCAGTCGCTGCGCGTGGACGGCTTGAAGGCGGAGCGCGACCGGCCGACGTCCGTGGCGGCGCTTGTGGCCAGTCGATCGTTCTTCGGCGACGCCCACCCCTACGGACGGCCGGTCGAGGGGACGCCGGCCAGCGTGGAGAAGCTCACGCTGGACCAGGTGAAGGCGTTTCACAAGGACCTGTACACGCCTTCCAACGCCCGCATCCTCACCGCGGGGAGCATGACCAAGGACCAGGTCCGCGTAGCCCTGGAGAAGGCGTTCGGCCCCTGGGGTCCGACGCTGACGGCCGAGGAAAAGGCGGCCGGTGCAGGCGTGCGGATGTCTTCGGAGAATTTCCAGGGCGCCGGGGCCAAGGCGATGCGGTCGCCGTCCTACCCTGAGCCAGCCAACGCGACGTTTCGTGTCGTCGTCGTGGACCGCCCCGATTCGGTGCAGACCGTCATCCGGTACGTGATGCCTGGGCCGTCGTTCGGCAGCCCCGACCGGCCGCGGCTGGAGTTGTTGGGGACGATCCTGGGCGGCAGCTTCACCAGCCGGCTGAACCAGAACCTGCGCGAGTCTCACGGCTACACATACGGCGCCCGCGCGGGATACACCTTCGGGGTCAATGCCGGTTACATGAGCGCCGGGGCCAGCGTCCGGGCGGACGTCACCGGCGCCTCGCTGAAGGAGTTCGCCACCGAGTTCCGTAAGATCAAGGGGGGCGACATCTCCGACAAGGAAGCGCAGAAGGCGCGGGAGATGGTGCGGACGCGCACCGTCCAGTCGTTCGAGCGGCTCGCCGGGCTGATCGATCAGGGCATCGAGCGGGTCATCAACGAGAAGCCGTTTCCCAGCCTGACGCGCGAACTGGAGGCGCTGGACCAGGTCACCGCATCTCAACTCAACGCCCTGGCCAGGACGTCGATTCCGTTGGAGAAGGGCGTGCTGGTGCTGGTCGGCGATGAGGACGTCATCGGCGCGCAGACGCGCGACCTCGGCCTGCCCACGCCGGTCAGGGTGAACGTCGAAGGGGACCCGGCGAAAGCCGCCGAGGCGAAGGAGGACGGGACGAAGCCGGGCGAATGACGCCGGGCGCGGCGATCTTGGAATCGCCTTTCGTCCCTCGACCTTTCTCGAGCGGAACGGCCCGATGCCTCTGCACCCGCGAACCATGCGCGGCCTCGTGCCCGGTAGTCGCCGGATCGGCCTGGAGGAAGTCGACGGGCCGGACGGATCGCACTGGCTGATCGGGGGTTCAGCCGCGGCAAAGGGCGACAGGCATGACGACGCTGCATCGCGGACGGTGCGGGACTGGATCGAAGCGCATCGCCACGGCGGTCCGTTCGCCTGCGTCGAGGGCGCGGCCGGACCGCCCGTCAAGCGGGGCGACGACCGGTCCGTGTGGCGGGTCACGCTGCGTGGAGGGGTCTTCTTCGTCAAGATCCACGAAGGCTCGTCCAGGCTCGCCGCGCTGCTGCGACGCGGGTGGTACGGCAGCGCGGCGGAGTCGGAATGGGAACGCCTGCTGGACGCTCGGCGCGGCGGGGTGGACACGATCGGGCCGGTGGCAGTGGGCGTCGACGCTCACGCGTTCGGGAGGTCAGCGCTGATCACGGCCGCCTTCGGCGGCGGCCGGTCGCTGGCGGACGCGTGGACGCAAGCGCGCGGCGATCGGCGTGTGCGCCTTGCCCTGCTCGAAGCGGCGGCCCGATTGATGGCGGTGATGTGCCGGGTGGGCATCCGTCACCGCGACCTGCACCCTCACAACATCCTGGTCGCCGGCGCGCCCTCCCGTCCGCATTTGGCACTGGCCGATCTGTACGGGTCGCGTCGCGCCCGTCGCGGCGTCGTCCTGCCGGCCGCGCTGGCTCAGCTCGATCAATTCTTCCAGCGCGTCGCGTCGCGTTCCGAACGCGTTCGCTTCGTTCGCACGTTGCAGGAGCAGTTGTGGCCGGATGAGAGCGGATCGGCGAAGTGGAACCGTCGCCGGGCGATGCTCATCGACGTCGTTCGTGCCAAGGCGAAATGGGGAAAGAAGCTCGCCCGGACCCGTGATCGCAGGTTGCGCGGGGACGGGAAGTACTTCGCCAGAATCGAGCTGGGCAGCGGCTGGTCGGGCCGAGTCGTGCTCCGGGTCGCCCGGCGGCATGCCGTACCCGCGGGGGACACGCCCGACATGACCGTCGGTGCATGGCGCGTGCGGCTCGCCGGACTGACGTCCCCGGCGGACGGTTCGCCGGACGTGTCCGGCGACGGAGAGCGCCACGTGCCGGTCGACGGAAAGCGGCACGTGCCCGGCGACGGAGAGCGGCACGTGCCCGGCGAAGGAAAACGGCACGTGCCCGGCGACGTGACGTGGGACGTGCCGGGCGACGTGGAGCGGGTCGTACGGGGCGCCATGAGGCGGGACGCACCTGGCGCCGCGAAGTGGGACACGAACTGGGACATCGAACGCTTTCGGCCGCGCGGCACGCTGCAGTCGATCGGGTGGCGCTGGTTCGGCTCGCCTGCCGCTCGCGAGTTCACCCGTGACCACCGACTGCGCCATCGGGACGTGGCGGCCCCGCTGCGGCTGGCCGCGCTGGATCGCCGCTCGCGCGGACGGGTGTTGGAGGCGATCCTGATCACGGCGCAGAAGCCGACGTGTCCGCAGCGCCCGCCGACGACGGCGGAAAGCCGTCCCTCAAGTCCATAAGGTCCATGAACTCCATAAAGCCCATAGAGTCCATAAAGTCCATCCAGGTCCATCAGCGCAGTCGCGCGCCTGCGAACGCTCGACCAAATGGGAGGCTTAGGAAAAATGGGTAAGATGATTCAACTTGCTCGCGGCGACATCACTCGATTCGCCGGTGATGCCATCGTCAATGCCGCGAATTCGACACTGCTGGGCGGCGGAGGCGTGGACGGGGCGATTCACCGCGCCGCCGGGCCCGAGCTGTTGGAGGAGTGCCGCCTGCTGGCCGGCTGCCCCACGGGCCAGGCGCGGATCACCAAGGGGTATCGCCTTCCGGCGCAATACGTCATTCACACCGTCGGACCCGTCTGGCGAGGGGGCGGGGCCGGCGAGGCGGACCTGCTCGCCTCGTGCTATCGCCAGTCGCTGGAGCTGGCGGCCGCCTACCAGTGCCGGACGATCGCTTTCCCCGCGATCAGTTGCGGCCTGTACGGATACCCGCTGGACGCGGCGGCGGAGGTCGCGCTGCGGACAGCATCGGAATGGCTGGCCTATCGCCAGATGCCGGAGGCCATCACCTGGGTGCTCTTTGACGACCGAGTGTGGAATGCGTGGAATCAGGCCGGCACCCGCCTCGGGATCAGCGTCATCCCTTGACAGGTCAGTTGGTTGCCGGAAAGATTGCCGGGCGAATGGGGAACCGCGTCCCAGCGTCTGGCGGGCCGCGGCACGGCGCTGCGCGCCGGCGTGAACACCATGCGTCCGCGGTCTACGGCCGGCAGGCCGGAGTGCCGCTTCCACGAAAGAAAGCAGCGAACCTGCGCTACGTCGGGGACCCTGCTCCCCGCGGCTTTTGAGAGGCAACGACGAATGACACGAGCATGGCGAGAGATGTCCCGACGATGGAGCGCCGTGGCGGTTGCGATGGGAGTGGTCTGGGTGAGCGCGGCCGCGGCCAATGACGGCGTGCGCTACTCGCGAAGCGGCCAGGCGTACCCGATGGTGCGGTCCACCACCGAGTTCGGCGTGCTCCTGGACGACGCGAGCCAGGCGGCCGAGGTCCACAAGCGGTTATCATCGGACGGACACGGGCGGCTCAAGCTGATGCCGCACGCTTCCGCCGACAGCCGGTGGCGGATCGTCGAGGTCGCCGACACTGGCGACAAGCGGCGGGCGTCGGTGGCGCAGGCGCCGAACGTGGTGGACGTCCGGCCGGTCTGGCGGCGCGTCGGCTGCGACGTGCCGGTGATCAGTTCCGGCAACGTCCTGGTGCTGTTCAAGCCCGGCGCCGACGCCGCCACGCGGGCGGCCTTCTATGCTCAGTACGGCGTGGTCGAGCTTCGGGAGATGCCGCGGATGGGCGGCATGTTCCTTGTGGCGCCCGCGGAGGGCGTCGACGACGTCGAGCTGGCGGCGATGATGCACCTCGATCCGCGGGTGGAGTTCGCCCAGTCCGACCTCGTGTCCCCGAAGAAGGTCCACCAGATCAACCCGGACGACCCGTTCTTCGATTTCCAGTGGCACCTGGTCAATACCGGCCAGCCGGACCTCTTCGGTCAGCAAGGCACCGCGGGCGCCGACATCAACGTGACCAGCGCGTGGGAGGCGACGCTGGGAACCGACGTGCTGATCAGTATGTACGACGACGCCTGCGATTACCGGCACGAGGACCTGCGGGAGAACTACATCGGGACCGGGTTCGACGCGTCGCTGTCCTCATCCGATTCGGGGTTCACCGATCCGCGGCCGAAGTCGTTCAGCGATCGTCACGGCACCGCGGTCATGGGGCTGGCGGTGGCGCGGCCGAACGACGTGGGCGTCCGCGGCGTGGCGCCGCTGGCCCGGTTCACGGCGACGTCGGGGTTGAGCCGCACGGCACTCGAATCTCAGGACGTGCTGGTCTACTCCTTCGCCCTGCAGCAGGACGTTGACGTTCACATCAACAGTTGGGGCTACATCGACGGCTTTCCCCACTCCAGCGTGGCCAGGGCCATCGAGCAGGCGTTCGCGGAAGGTCGGGACATCGACGGCAGCGGGGGAAACCCGCCCCGGGGCCTGGTCATCCTCTTCGCGTCCGGCAATGACGGGCTTGAAAACACGATTGATCGGGACGTGGAGTTGTCCTCCAACCCGGCCGTCATCTCGGTCGGAGCCAGCAACGCCGATGACCTTCAGGCCTCCTACAGCAACTTCGGACCGACGCTGAACGTGCTCGCCCCCAGCGGCGACGACTTCCTGCCGGGAATGGCCACCGTCGACAACACCGACGAGTTCGACTACCCGGAAGACGGTTTCAACGTCGGCGGCCTGGATGAGTTCGGTAACCCCGATCTGGACGTGGCCGGGAAGTACACGGCGACGTTCAGCGGCACGTCGGCGGCATGTCCGGTGGCGGCCGGGGTCGCCGCCCTGTGTCTGTCGGTCAACCGCGACCTGAGCGCGACCCAGGTGCGGCTGATCCTGGAACACACGGCCGATCGAATCGCGGAGGACGTGGCCGAGTATCATCCCGTCACCGGATTCAGCAACAAGTACGGGTATGGCCGCATCAACGCCGGCGCCGCCGTCCTGGCGGCGCAGCAGGCCCGGGCCAACAACGGCCAGACCTGGCCGGAGGCGCCGAGGAACGTCGCCGTCAACACCCAGACCAACACCATCACCTGGTCGGAGAACGTGGAGAACCTCGAGTATCTCATGGTGGAAAGTACGAACCCCGCCTTCGGCGTGACGACCGGGTTCACCCCCCTGGACGGCGAGTGCTACGTCAACAAGAACAACGGCGTGGCCAACGACGAAGGACAGTTCGGTTGCGCCGACGTCCCCGACAACCTGCTGGGCAGCGTCCCGGAGGACGTGGAGATCGTCCACTGGACCGACGACACGCGCCGCACCTTCATTTCGGAGGGGGGCAAGGCTTTCGGTCTGTACGCCCGCAATTCCGCGGGGCGATACTCGTGGGGCGTCTACATTCTGTCGAACGGGACGGTGGTGCGGCCGGGCGAGGCCGAACTTGTGATCGGCGGCGGCGAGGGCGACGGCG
>QZJT01000150.1 GCA_003597935.1 Phycisphaerales bacterium
ACTCAAAGGAATTGACGGGGGCTCACACAAGCGGTGGAGCATGTGGATTAATTCGAAGCAACGCGAAGAACCTTACCTGGGTTTGACATGCACGGATGCCCTTGATGAAAGTCGAGTAGGCTGCCTTCGGGTGAAACGTGTACAGGTGCTGCATGGCTGTCGTCAGCTCGTGCTGTGAAGTGTCGGGTTAAGTCCCTTAACGAGCGAAACCCCTATTGCTAGTTGCCAGCGGGTCATGCCGGGAACTCTAGCGAGACTGCCGGCGTTAAGCCGGAGGAAGGTGGGGATGACGTCAAGTCCTCATGGCCCTTATGCCCAGGGCGTCACACGTGCTACAATGGCCGGTACAGAGCGAGGCGAGACCGCGAGGTGGAGCAAATCGCACAAAGCCGGCCTCAGTTCGGATTGGAGTCTGCAACTCGACTCCATGAAGTCGGAATCGCTAGTAATCGCGCATCAGCCATGGCGCGGTGAATGTGTTCCTGAGCCTTGTACACACCGCCCGTCAAGTCATGGAAGCTGGGAGCACCCGAAGTCCGCCAAGCTAACCGCAAGGGGGCAGCGGCCGACGGTGAGACCGGTGACTGGGACTAAGTCGTAACAAGGTAGCCGTAGGGGAACCTGTGGCTGGATCACCTCCTTTCTAGGGGATTACCTAGTCTCGTACGTCCCTCGGGACGCTTTCGAGAAAAGTCAGCGCATTTTCGGTACGCCGGTTTCCGGCGTGCGTGCCATCGGGGACACTCGGTGGCCCGGCGACAAACCTGTTCTTGTCAGAGTGCGATTTATATGTCTTAAATCGAAGAAACATTTAGCTTCGGATTTTAGAAGAGAGGATTTACAAATGAGAAATCAGCTTCTCCATTCCCTCAGAGTCGCCCGGCTCGCGCACGCTGCCGAGAGTCTCCCGGTGGTGGAAAGGGTCCTCGCTGAGCAACTTGGTGCGGTCGAGGTGCAACTGCAGGACAATCCGGGACACCACATCCACGGCAGGACACAGTTTTCCAACGCGCTTCCGCGAACTCGTTTTGTGCAGATCGTATTTCAGGTTGGTGCTCCGGATCTTCCGGATCAAGCCGAGTCCGTCCTGTCGCCGGCGACCGCCTTGGACGAGCCGTCATCAGGTGGCGGGCAAGGCGCACGGACGGAATCGGAGCCGCCCAACGGCCCCACCCTCAAGTGTCGTGATAACATCACGTTCAGCGAGGAGTTTCTGATCCGGGAGTTCGACCGGCGCGAGCGGGAGCGGGGTCACATCGTCGCGGGCTTTATCGTCAATGACCTGCTTCCTCGCCTGGGCGGCTACGAACCGCTCGAGGCGAAGCACATTCTCCGTCGGCTCCAGGTGCGGGGCGTTGTTGTGACCCGGAAGGTTCCCAGCCCGCGCAATCCCGATCGCGACACCACGCTTGTTCAATTGAACCGCGATCACCCGGACGTGCGGCGCGTGCTGGGCAACGGCAAGCCGGACGATGGCTTCTTTGAACCCGTACCCATCCGTGGTGAGCCGGCTTCCGTCACGCTGATCCGGGATCGACGCTAGCCGGCATGGCTCAGTATTTCCTCGATTCTTCAGCGCTCGTGAAGCGCTACATCCTGGAGGACGGCACACCGCGCGTGGTCGGCCTCGTGCGCGGTAGCGACGCCCTGGCGGTCTCGCGGATCACGAAGGTGGAAGTCACGTCTACGCTCGTGCGTCGGTCGCGCGGCGGCGATTTGGATCCCGCGACGCTCGACCGACTGCTTGAGGCCATGGAGCGTGAGTTCCGCACGCGGTTCGAGATTCAGCCTCTGAACGACTCAACTCTGTCGCGCAGCGTTAAGTTGGCCCGTTCACACGAGTTGCGTGCAGCCGATGCAATCCAGCTTGCCAGTGCCGTCCAGTGTGCCGACACCATCGGCGATCAAGCGGCCCTCACGCTGGTATCCTCCGATCGGGAACTCAATGCCGCAGCCGGACGTGAAGGGCTGATCGTGCTGGACCCCCGAGACGATGGAACTGGCGCGGAGTCGTAGACTCGAGCCACTATTGGCGGGGAGCTTGTGGGGGCGCCACCCGTTCGGCGCAGCGCCGTCACAAGCGGCCCTGTGGGCCGGGGGCTCGCGGGAAGGCCGTGGGGCTGGGAAAAGGCCCGGCTCGGCGACAAACCTGTCCTTGATTTCGAGGCGGCGTCCGTCGGGGTAACCCGGCGGACGCCGCTTTTCTTGGAAGTGGGAGATCCGCCTTTGCGCCCGCACGCGTACGCGGATCAAGATTCAAGACTTGCTCCGCCCGGCAAGCCGTTCGATCATCTCCCGCACGCCCGGCCAGTTCGTGCGTGCCTCGCCTTCCAGCCGCCGCATGTCCTCGATCCGGTCGGCGGCGTAGCGCAGGAGCCTGGGCGAGCCGTCGCCCGGGTGCGACAGCGCCGCAGCCGACACCGCCAGCCGCGTCAGCGTGCGCGAGGCGAACTGGTGATCGTTCCACAGGCCCAGCGAATCCTGCACCCGGCGCAGCGTCGCCAGCAGTTCCGCCGCGGAGAAGTCCAGGATCGCAGCCCGCAATTCAGTGCAGTATCGCAGCCCCTTGAGTTGAATGCGCAGGGCGTGCAGATCGCTGCCGGGCGGCAGTTCCGGCGCGAAACCCAGCGCGCCGACCGCTTTCGCTTCCCACCGGGCGACGACCGATGCGCACGCGTCTGCCTCAGACGGCACATCCGGGGCGGCCGCGAACGTATCGCACAGCACCTCGATCCGGCGGGCCGTGCGGACCGGCTTGAGCCCGGCCGCGGTCTTCACGGCCGCCTGCACGGCCAGCGCCCGGGCCGCGCCCAGCGTCGCGATCGCCCAGGCGGCTGCCCCCTCGTCCAGCCGACCCGCGTCCCGGTCCGCGCCGACCGATCCGACGAGCACGTCCAGGTCGCGGACGGTCCGAAACGCCCGCCGCAGCCGTCCGAGGTCCAACCGGACCGCCTTGACGCGCTTGCGGTTCCTCAAGGCCGCCATGATCCGGAGCGGCTCGTTCAGCCGTCGCGTGGCCACGCGAAAGTCATGAACGGCATCCGCGTCGTCGTCGCCACCGATCCCGTCCAGGCTGGCCCGCAGCCGGTTGAGTTGCTCGCGGGCGAATGCCACCAGTCGGCACACCGGCGAGTCGCCCATCCCAGCCTCCGGCTTGCCCTCGCACTCGGAGGCGGGCGCCTCACCCGCGGCCAGGGTGCGAAGCTGCCGCGGCGTCATCAGCCATCGCAGCCGCGAATGGGCCCTGACGCGCTTGCTCAGGGGCGCTGCTTCATCGGCGGGCGTCGATGCACCCGCGGACGGTTGCACTTCAATGCAGGCCACGGCGCCCTTCTTGAACTCGATTCCCGCCTCGTCGCCGGCCGCGAGCAGGGCGGAAGCCAGCAGGCTCATGCCCGGCTCATGCCCGACCAGTGCGACGCTGCCCAGTTCGGGCCGCGCGGCGATATGCTCAACCAGCCGTTCGATGCTGCCGTCCGGCGAAAGGTCCTCCACGATCCGCAGTCCGTTGGTGCCTTCGAGCGGGCGGAGCAGTTCGGCCGTCTGCCGCGCCCGGGCCAGCGGGCTGGTCCAGATCTCATCGAGCTTGACGCCCAGTTGCTGCAGAGCCGCCACGTGCAGAGCAAAGCGGGCGGCCCCTTCCTCAGTCAGCGCCCGCTGCCCCTCCTCAACGTGCGGCCCACGCGCCTCGGCGATGGCGTGTCGAACCAGATAAACGTCCACGGCGACCCTCCTCGACCCGGCCTGCAATGTCCAGCGGCACGGGACAGCCGGTAGTTTAGCAGCTTGCCGTGGGAGTTGCGCCCTGGTGTGCGGCCCATCCAATGGCCGCTTCCTGCACCCGACAAATCATCGCGGAGTAAACGCCGACGACCAGCAGCATCCCGGCTCCCAGCCAGTAGGGCCACGAGGGCGAGGCATCGAACAGCGCCCCGGCGATGGGGGGCGAGACGCACCGGGCCAGGTATCCCAGCCCCTGGGATAGGCCCAGGATCGCACCCTGTTGCCCGGCCGCGGCATGACGCGAGATGAGCGCCGTCACCGTCGGGCCGCCCAGCCCGCGGCCGACGCCCAGCATCAGCGAGGCGAAAAAGAGCAACGCCCACGCCGCCGGATTCCCCCCGACGTTCATCAGCAGGGCCAGCCCGACGTAGCCAACCATGGTGATGAACGGCCCGACCGTCATCAGCAGCGGTTCGCCGAAGCGATTCGTCAAGCGCCCCACCAGGCCGCCCTGAACGATAATCATTACGGCTCCGACGAAGGCGAAGATCAGCCCCACTTCCTCCATCCCCACCGCGAACCGCACCATGCACAGATAGACGAACGTCGCCTCCATCAGCACCAGGGCGAAGGTGCTGACGCCGAAGATCACCAGCAGCTCGGCGATGCGCGGCTGGCCGCGCACCTGGCGCAGGCCGTCGAAGGCATGAGTCAGTCGCGGTGACAGGTTCGGGTCGGACGTTTCGTCGTCGGCGTATTCGGCATCCCCGCGCCCCGCGGTGCATGGGAAGGCGGCCTCGGCGTGCTTCTGGCCGTCGGTGTCCCTGCGATCACCGTCGATTCCGGTTCGGGTCGCCATCCTGTGCCGGTGGGCGGACTCGGGCAGAAAGAGCGCCACCATGCCGAGCGACACCAGCGATGCGGCCGCGGCGCCGAACGCCGGCCAGCTTGTGCCGTACGGCCCGCTGACGGCCTTTCCCACCGATGCCAGCAGCGCCGCCAGCGCCGGCCCCACCACGAACCCCAACCCGAACGCCGCGCCGAACAGACCCATGCCGCGGGCGCGGTCGCGGCCCTCGGTGACGTCGGCGATGCACGCCTGGGCCGTGGCGATATTGGCGCCGGTGATGCCGTCCACCGTCCGAGCGATGAACAGCAGCGGCAGCGACGCGGCCAGGTCGCCGATGCCCAGCAGAATGTGACTCAGGACGCTCCCTCCGATGCTGACCAGCAGCACCGGACGGCGGCCGATGCGGTCCGACCAACTGCCCAGGATCGGCGTGAAGAGGAACTGCATCAGCGCGTAGACGCCGACCATCGCCCCCAGGGTGGCGGCGGAGGCCTCGAGCCGTCGGGCGTACTCCGCCTGCAGCGGGATGATCAGCCCGAAGCCGATCAGGTCGACAAATGAGACGAAGAGAATAACGACGAGAGGCGATCGCTTCACCGGTGCTCCCGGTCTTCATCCGTTATTCGCCATTCGGCATTCGCCACCTCTTACTTGTGCCTGGCGGCCGCCCGCTTGCGCAGATAGGCGTCGATGAACGCCTGGATCTCGCCGTCCAGTACGCCCTGCGTGTCCGACGTCATTTCGCCGGTGCGGCCGTCCTTGACCCGCTGCTCCGGGTAGAGGAAGTAGCTGCGAATGGAGTTGCCCCAGCCGATCTGACCTTTTTCGCCGTAGATCTTCGCCAGCTCCGCGTCGCGCTTGGCCTCTTCGATCTGATAGAGCCGGGCCATGAGCATCTTGCGGGCGCTGGCGCGGTTCTTGTGCTGCGACCGCTCGTTCTGACATTGCGACACGATGCCGGTGGGCAGGTGGGTGAGCCGCACCGCCGACGAGGTTTTGTTGACGTGCTGGCCGCCGGCGCCGCTGGCGCGGTAGGTGTCCTCGCGCACCTCCTTGTCCCAGTCGATCTCGATCTCGATGTCGTCGATCTGCGGCTGCACGTCTACCGAGGCGAAGCTGGTCTCCCGCTTGCTCTGCGAGCTGAACGGCGAGATGCGCACCAGCCGGTGGACGCCGGTCTCGCACGACATGTAGCCATAGGCGTACGGCCCGCGCACCAGCAGGTTGCACGACTGGATGCCGGCGTCTTCGCCCTCGCGCAGCGAGAGTTCCTCCACCTCGTATTCGCGCCGCTCGAAGTAGCGCAGGTACATGCGCAGCAGCATCTGGGCCCAGTCGCAGGCGTCGGCCCCGCCGGTGCCGGCCTGGATGTTGAAGTAACAGTTGCGCCCGTCGTTGGGTCCGGACAGCATGGTCAGCAGTTCGAGCCGGTCCACCTGGGTGGACAGCTCCGAAAGTGACGCGGCCAGTTCCGACCGGACCTCGGAGTCCTCGCTCTCGTCGAGCAGCTCGAGCATGGCGGTGGCGTCCTCGCGGGCGCCGATCAGGCGGCGAACCGGCTCCACCACGGCCTTGAGCTGCTTGAGGCGGGCGACGGTTTCGCGGGCGGATTCGGGGTCGTCCCAGAACCCCGGCCGCTGCATGACCTGCTCGACTTCACCGAGCGCAGCGAGTTTGGTCTCGAAGTCAAAGAGAGTCCCGGATCGCCACGATCCGGGCGGAGAGGTCCTGGAAGGTTGACCGCGGATCTTCCTGAAGCGTCGTCATGCAGGGGATTGTGGCCGTAGCGGCGCGAAAGTCAACCCGGGCCGTTTCAACCGCTCCAATCCTCCTGGTCCATCCCGTCCATTCCCGTCCATACAGTCCATTCTTGTCCATCCAGTCCATTGCTGTCCATTCCCGTCCATGCCGCCCGCCAGGCGTTCACCGGCTCACCCCGGCTCCAACCCCCGATAGCGCTGCAACACGATCGCCGCCCTCAGCGTGACCCACTTTGACGGTTTTCCCTTCTTCTCGATGTCGGCCAGCATCTTGCCGTTGAGGGACTCCTCCAGCTTCCAGCGGCCGTCGGGCATCCGCTTCGATTCGATGATCCCCAGGGCGTCGTCCATCGCCGGGTCGTGCTCGACGCCCAGTTCCGCCAGCGCCAGCATGCCCTCCAGCAGGTCCGGGTTATAGCTGCGAGGAAAGCCGAACCGTAGCCAGCCCGGCTTGGGCAGGAGTTCATCGTCGTCGAATGTCCGTTCCGCGATCCATCGCTCCCGCACGGCCCGTTCCGGCACGCCCTTCGGCCGCACCTTCACTGCGTGGTGGTATTCCGCCACGTCCGGGCGGACGAAACGGTAGACGCTCACGTCGAGCAATTGCCGCACCAGCACCTGCCGGAGCTTCTTCATGTCCTTCTTGAGCGTGCCCTCCGGAGCGGCCGCCAGGCAGCGCAGCGTCTGCGGCAAGGTCATCTTGCACGCCGTGTGCAGACACGTCTGCAAGACCCGGCAGGGCACGCCGCCGTGCGGCAGGATCCGCTCCGCCAGACGCCGGTAGCCGCGGATGACGCGATCATCGTCGCCGTAACCCAGTTGCACGGACGCCCACAAGACGTTGGCCGTAAGGCACCCAATCTCATTGCCGGGCGTACCGGAGGCAGAAAAACCGCCGTTGTCGAGCTGGGTGGCCAGCACGTGCTCGACCAGCCTGCGGGCCCGCGGGTCGCGCCCGTCGGCGTGCACCTGGGCCAGGAAGATGAGCGTCCAATACGCGCCCCGGTACTTGGCGTAGTCCCCGGCCGCGATGGCGTCGTCCACGCGCGCCAGCATCCGCGCTACCGGTGGATACTCGTTGCAGCGCCGCCGCAGCGTCAACATCCGCCGCGAGCGCGGTGACTCACCCAGCAGCCGCGCGCGGGCGAGGTACTGCACCCCCGGAGCGTCGTCCTCCAGAAGCCAGTTAAGCATGGGCACACGATCCTCGTATGGAGCGGAGGACAGAGGCGTGTGGGAGTGAGGGTGAAGGGAACAAGTCGGCAATCTCGCCGCCGCTGCTCTTGCGAGCCGCGGGCTTAAGCCCGCGCGGACGCACGATTCAGCCAGGACGTTCGATCCCAGGTGGTTGCGAATGACTCGCTGCTTCTCTTGCCGCACGTCTAAGCCGGAACCTCCGCGCGGGCTGAAGCCACGCGGCTCGCTACCCCGCCCCGCGTGACGCGCCCCCTCAATTCGGACCTCCAACTCCTGACTTCCGATTCCCTTCGCATCATCCCGCTCGCTTGCGGCGCTTGGCGTCCTGAGCCGCGTGCTTGCCGGATGGCGCTTCCTTGGCCGGTCGCTCGTCCTTCCGGCCCTCCGAAGGCGCAGCCGCCGCCGCCTCCGCCGGCTGTGTGAACAGGTGCGGGGCGCGGCGGCGGAGGATCTGCTCGGTCAGCTCCGTCATCAGCTCCGGGTTGTCCTTGAGGAACTGCTTGGCGTTGTCCCGCCCCTGGCCCAAACGCAGTTCGCCCATGCTGAACCAGGTGCCGCTCTTACTGACCAGGTTCTCAGCGATCGCCAGGTCGAGCACGTCGCCCTCGCGGCTGATGCCGCTGTCGAACATGATGTCGAACTCCGCCTCACGGAAGGGCGCCGCCACCTTGTTCTTGACCACCTTGGTGCGCACGTGGCTGCCGACCACGGTCTCCCCCTCTTTCAGCGAAGAGATGCGCCGGATGTCAAGCCGCACGGAGCTGTAGAACTTCAGCGCCCGCCCGCCCGGCGTGGTTTCCGGGTTGCCGAACATGACGCCGATCTTCATACGGATCTGGTTGATGAAGATAACCACGGTGTGGGCCTTGGATATGGCCCCGGTCAGCTTGCGCATGGCCTGGCTCATCAGCCGCGCCTGCACCGCTACGTGGGCGTCGCCCATCTGTCCGTCGATTTCCGCCTTGGGGATCAGCGATGCCACCGAGTCGATCACGATCACGTCCACCGCGCCGCTGCGCACCAGCATCTCGGTGATCTCCAGCGCCTCCTCGCCCGATTCCGGCTGGCTGACCAGAAGGTGCTCGAGATCGACGCCGCACTTGCGGGCCCAGGTGGGGTCCATGGCGTGTTCGGCGTCGATCACCGCCGCCACGCCGCCGGCGCGCTGGGCCTCGGCCGCCACGTGCAGCGCCAGCGTCGTCTTGCCCGACGACTCCGGGCCGAACAGCTCGACGATGCGCCCGCGCGGCAGGCCCCGCCCTCCCAGCGCCAGGTCCAGCGCCAGCGAGCCGGTGGAAATGCCGTCCACGTCCGCCTTCATCTTGTTGAGCTGCATGATGGAACCCTTGCCGTAGGCCTTCTCGACCTGCTGCAGGGCTCGGTTGAGCGCTTCCTGTCTCTTCGCTTCGGTTGCTGCATCCATCTGACCAACTCCTGTCCGATTGCTCTCTGCCATCGCCTTCAGGGCACGCGTATGGCACCGGCTTCCAGCCGGTGTCTGTGTGTGGCACCGGTTTTCAGCCGGTGTCCGCCCGGCATGAATGCCGGGGCTCTGTGTGTGGCACCGGTTTTCAGCCGGTGTCCGCCCGGCATGAATGCCGGGGCTCTGAGTGTGGCACCGGTTTTCAACCGGTGTCTTTCGCCTGTCCGCCAAGCTCGTGCGAACTGACCAGGGTGTACGTCGGTCCCGCCCGCGACAGCGTCGACGACATCACCACGATCCGCGAAACCGGCTGCGACGTCACCGCAGGCTGGCAGGCCTGAACCGCGCGGCGCAGTTCGCCACGCGAACGATCCTCCCGCACCCGGCCGATGGTCACGTGCGGGCTGAACACCCGCGGCTCCGGCGGAACGCCGGCCGCCACCACCGCCGATTCGACGTCCGCCGCCAGCTTCGCCAGCCGATCGCGTTCGGCAGACATTCCGGCCCACACGATTCGCACCCTCCCGCCGCCCGGGAAGCAGCCGGCGCCCTCCAGGGCCGCGTCAAACGTGCGATTCAACCCGGCCGCCAACTCCGCCGCCGCACACACGTCCGCCACCCGGGCATCCTCGACTTCGCCTACAAAACGCAGCGTCAGGTGCAGCAGATTCTCAGCGGTCCACCGCACGTCGCGGGCGGCGGACTGCCGGCTGATCTGCTTCCGGTATCCGCCGATCGCGGCCACGACCGCCGGGCTCAGCTCCATCGCGATGAACAGCCGCACGCCAAGCCTCGAAGCGCTGCCTCTCCGGGCGGATCCAGGTGCGCCTCGTTCACTCCAGGCGCAGCATCCGCAGAAAATCACCCACGCGCCGGTCGATCTCGCCGCGCGTCAAAGTCCGCACGCGGTTCATGGAAAAATCCTCGATGGCGAACGACGCGGCCACCGTCCCCCGCACCATCGCGCTGCGGAGCGCCTCGGGGTCGCACCGGCCGACCGCCGCGAGATGGCCCATCAACCCGCCGGCGAAGCTGTCGCCGGCGCCGGTCGGGTCAACCACCTTTCGCGCGGGGAAGGCTGGGATCGCCGTGACGCCCTCCTCGCTGATGAGCACGGACCCGTGCTCGCCTTTCTTGATGATGACGAATCGCGGACCAAGGGCCATTACCTCCTCGCCCGCCTCGATCAGGTTCACCCGGCCGGTCAGGAGCCGCGCCTCACCGTCGTTGATGATGACCCCGTCCACGATGGCGAGCGTATCGAGGAGCGCTTCCTTCTCCGTCTCGATCCACAGGTTCATCGTGTCACAGACGACCACGGTGGGGGCGTCGAGCTGCGCCGCCAGGTCCTTCTGCAGCGCCGGGTGCGTGTTGGCCAGGAAGACGAACCTGCTGTCGCGAAAGGCCTCCGGCACGGCCGGGGGCGCCTCCGCCAGCACGTTCAGCCGGACGTCCAGCGTCTGCGCCTCGTTCATGGCGCCCTCGTACCGCCCGGTCCAGCGAAACGTCTGCGCCCCGGGCCGCACTTCCAGGCCGGACAGGTCGATCCTACGCTCCGCCAGCACCCGTCGGTGCTCCTCGGGAAAATCTTCCCCCACGACCGCCACCAGCCGGACGGGCACGTAGTAGGACGCCGCCAGCGAGAAGTAGACCGCGGTACCGCCGAGCACGTCTTCCGCCCGCCCGAACGGCGTGGAGACGCTGTCGAACGCGATACTGCCTGTGACCAACAGGGACATGGGCTCTCCGTCGCGCGGCCGCGGTTCACAGCCACCTCGCCGCCGACCGCTTCGCGAGGCCGTTTTCCGGCCCGCCAGCACCCTTTCTACCGCATCCATCGGCCGAAGGCAAGAGAAAAGTTCTGGAAATGTTAGGATTCTTCTCCCGGCATCGCCATCTGCACTCCTGCCCAGCAACACACCCGTCCTGGATCCGCGGGCAGGGAGGTATCATGCGGCGCTCAGCCGAATTCGCGCAGCCTGGCCATCGGAGAACCACGGACTGCGGGTCAGGACGGTTCCCTCCTCGGTCTGACCGGGTACGATGACACGTCAGTCACCTGGAGCCGACCGGGACGCCTCGATGATCAGCTTCTTCACGCTCCCATCCCGATCCGATCGCAAGAGGCGCGTAAGAGGCGCCGCTTCCTGTGCCCCCAAGCCAGGATCGCCGACTGTGTTGGTGCAGGATCGGTGTGCGAGAAGCATGGCGTTCTTTGCCCGACTTGCCGTCGCGGCGCTGACGCTCCTGTGCGTGCTGGCGGGTTGTCAAAGCGACGGGCGCGGCGCTGGCTGGGAGTGGGGGTGGCCCTGGCCGGTAGGCGAATCGGCCCATGCGGAACCCGCACCCGGACAGTCGGCCGTACCCGGCCCGGTGACGCCGCAGGCGGCGCCGGCCGCGGACCGCCTGGAGGTGGCGCAGCTCGAGTTCGACGTCTATCGATTGGATTTGCCCGTCGGCCCGGATCGCCACGCCCTCAAAATCTGGAATCACGTGGATGAGCTGCGCGCCGATGCCGAACACCTGGTTCTGCTGGCCCGCAATGGCCTCAGAGTCGGAGTGGCGCCGCAGGGGGCGCTTCCGGCGCTGCGCACGTTGATCGAATCGGTGGACGCGCGGATGACCCAGGGGCGTCAGGCCGTGCAGATGGGGGCGCCGCTCATCATCAAGCTGGCCAGTCTGGACGCTCCGCAGGAGTTTTTCCGCTTCGATGCCTCCGGTTCCGCGATCGGCGGGACGCTTCGAGAGGCAGACAAGTCCATCCTGATTCGGTACGAGTGGCGACAGCCGCGGCGGCTGCGGACGACCCTCGCAGTGACGTTGGCTCTCACGGCGACCGCCGCGCCGGCCGCCTGGGATCCGCTTTCCGGCGCGCCGCCGGAACCCGCCTACACAGTCTTCGAGGACCTTACATCGGCGCTGTCGATCGAGGATGGGGAGTACGTCGTCATCGGGACCGGCAAGGACGTGGACAAGGACTACCTGCTCGGCAACTGTTTTCTGACCTACCCGGCCGCCGGCGGACGCTGGGAAACCGTGCTGTTGATCTGCCCGCGCACGACCCGCGTTCCGACGCCCCGCTCCTGACGACCGCGCGGCCCGCGTTGCCTTGCGGGGATTCCCACGGCTATTATCACACATTGTGGCTTCGGACCCCTCCAGCCCTCCGTCGCAAGAGTCCTGTGGCTTCGACGAATCCGCGTTCAGGCACATGTTCAACAGCGCCGGGGTCGGAATGATCGCGACGGACCGTGAGCTGCGCATCCGTGCCTGGAATCCGGCCGCCATGCGCATCTTCGGCGCCTCGGCGGCGCAGATGACTGGAACCGACGTCGCCTCTATCGTTCCGCAGCCGCGCCGGCAACTGGCTCGCCGGCTGCTCAACCGCGCCCTTGAACTGGGGGAGACCAACGAGCTTGAGTTCCAGCAGCGCGACGAGCGGGGCGAATCGCGCGAACTGGCCATCGCCATCACGCCGATCGCGTCCGACCAGGGCCAGACCTTCGGCGCCCTGATCTGCGTGCGCGACATCACCCGCCGGGTGAGGGCGGTCTCTGCCCTCCATGAAAGCGAGAAGATGGTCGCCCTGGGGGAGATGGCCGGCGCCGTCTCCCATCATTTCAACAACATCCTGGGCGGCGTGGTCACCAGCGTCGACTTCGCCCTGGCCGGCGACGACGACGCTGTCGCCCGCCAGGTGCTGGAGAAGACGGCCCGGGCGCTGGCGCGCGCGACCCAGCTCATGCGCGGCCTGCTGGCGTTCGCCGAAGGAAACCTCTCCCACCAGGACCAATGCGACTTCTCTGAACTGCTGATCAACCTCACCGACCGCACGGAGCGGCGGATCGCGAACCGGGGCATCGTGGTGACGCTGGAGTTGCCACACCTGCCGGTCATGTCAGTCCCGCGTGATGCGCTGGAGAACGTGATCGAGAACCTGGTGCAGAACGCGATCAGCGCCATGCCCCACGGGGGAACGCTGACGATCGCCGGGGCGTGCCACGGGGACACGCTGCGGATCCAGGTGCGCGACTCCGGCTTTGGCATGACACCGCAGGAATTGCAGCGGTGTTTCGAGCCGTTCTATCGCGTGGCGGGCAACCGATCGGCCGATCCGCCGACGCAGGCGCGCGGCCTGGGTCTGGCCGTCGCGTTCGGGATTGTCCGTAATCTGGGAGGGTCGATCACCGCCCGGTCGGAGCCGGACAGGGGGTCGTGCTTCGAGGTGACCATACCCCGGTCTTTACCCCATTGAGGCGAAAACGTGCCGAGGCTGCGTGCGGGGCGGAGAGTCATCCAAGGGGCGATGTTACCGCAACTTGCCAAAAGGCGGTCTGTATTCTTTAGGGGAGGGTAGGATAATCCCCGCTTTCGCTCCCGGTCGCGATGGGAGCGTTGCCGCCGGCTCACCGTAAGGCTGGTTAAAGCGATGATGGGGCTTCAGACCGCCCCGACAGCGGACCGATAACCACGTGCGCGACGTTGGCGGTCGGCGGCGACGTGACCCTATGCACAAGCGCATCGTTCCCAGCCCTCGTACCGCACTCGGACTCTGCGTGCTCGCGTCCGCGGCCCTGCGCTGCCATGACGCGCCGCGGGGCAGCACGCTGATATCGCAGCTCGCAGAGGGTCCGCAGCAGGCCTCGGCGATGGACGTGGACCACGGGGCTTCGCTCCACGCGCTGGCAGTCAAAGACCCGCTCGGGTTTCTGCGCATGTGCCGGGCGCACTATGACGCGACGGTGACGGACTACACCTGCACGTTCTTCAAGCAGGAGCGCATCGGCGGGGTGCTCGGTCCGGAGCAGGAAATCGAAGTGTTCTTCCGCGAGTCGCCCTACAGCGTGGCGATGCGTTGGGTGCGCAACCCCGGCCGGGCGCAGCAGGCGACGTACGTCGAGGGCCGCTGGCGCGACGAGAAGGCCAACGCGCAGTTGCTCATCCGGCCGTCCGGCGTGCTCGGGGCGATCTTTCCAGAAGTGCGCCGCAACATCCACGGCCCCAGCGCGACGCAGGAGTCCCGCCGGACGATCGATCAGTTCGGCTATCGCAACTCGCTCGACCTGATCATCCGGTATTGCGAGAAGGCGCTGGCGGATGGTGATCTGGCTTACTCGCTTGAATGTGCAGGCGAGGGCGAGGTCGCGGGCCGTCCCACGTTCGCGTTCAGACGTCGGCTCCCGTACGCCGGAGAGCGCGGCGAGTACCCCGACGCACTGCTGGTGATCCACATCGACCAGGAGCGGCTGGTGCCGACCGCCTGCGTGGCCTACGCCGATGCGGATGGGCAGGAACTGCTGGGCAGTTACCTGCTCGTCCGTGCCGAGTTCAACGTCGGCCTGGATGACGACGATTTCACCATGGCGCCGGCATCGCACTGACGTGCAGACCCCGCGGTCAGGGGCAGGCGCTCCATATCGACCGGAATCGCGTCGCTGTCGCCCGTGCCACGCCCGGCTGGACCTGCTGCCGGGATCGGCGTGGGGAGCTGGGGGGGGTGGGGGGGGGGGAG
>QZJT01000147.1 GCA_003597935.1 Phycisphaerales bacterium
TGGCTCGGGCTGCAACGCATGCGCGACTTCGCCGTCTGCTGGCTGCAGTTCGGCCCCGGCAGCCGGGCAGCCCCGCAGCTTGTGTAGAACAACGAGGCGGGTGGGCCGGGGTTCGACGCCGCGAACTCGATCGCGGTCGATGACGACGGGAACAGCTATTCGGTCGGGATCTTCAACGGCAGGGTGGATTTCGATCCCGGGCCGGACAGGCAGATTCGCAAGGCGCCCCATGAGTTCGGCGGCTCTTTCATTTTTGCTTTGTCGCCCGGCGGCGTCCACCGCTGGACGGCTGCGGTTGGAGGTCGGCGCGGGTACGCCAGGGCCGACGGAGTATTCGAGCATGAGGATCGGATCGCGGTGGTGGGTAGTTTCGGCGGTAAGGTGGACTTCGACCCGACGCCTTCGCGCGATAAGCGGCGCTCGACAACGGATCCGAGCGATTTCTTCCTGACGACGTTCAGTACGAATGGGGACTATCGGTGGACGCTAGCCCTCGGGGGGCCCGGCTCGGATTTCGGAACGGACGTGGTCATCGATCCGGTCGGTGACATCGTTTGCGTTGGCTGGTTCCGTGACACCGTGGACTTCGACCCCGGCCGAGGGCGAGCGAAACTAGGGTCCAACGGGGCAACAGACGTGTTCGTCGCCAAGTACTCCTCGCGCGGGGATTATGTGTAGGCTCGGGCCTGGGGCGGCGCGGAGACCGACATACCCTGGTCCGTGACCACAACACGTCAGGGTGAGATCATCGTCGCCGGCGAGTTCCGAAAGACGGTCGATTTCGATCCGACTGGGGACGGTGACGTGCGCCGTTCGCACGGCGGGCGGGACATCTTCGTGACGAAACTCAGCTCCGAAGGAGAGTACCTGTGGACGTATACTGCAGGTGGCGTGGAGGATCTCGACAGACCGCACGACGTGGTAGTTGGCGACGATGATATCGTCTACGTAGCTGGCAACTTTGAGGACACAGTCGATTTTGACGAGTTCGGTCAGGGCGACGTGCGGCGGTCGGCGGGGTACTCGGACATCTTCGTGGTCAGCTTGGCAAGCAACGGGGTCTATCGCTGGGGCGTCACCATCGGCGGGCCGGGCATCGATTCCGGCTGGGCGATTGCCTTCGACGAGTCAATCCTGGTGGCCGGCAACTTCGACGACGACGTGGACTTCGACCCCGGCGAGGGCGAAGACGTGCGGACCTCGGCCGGAAGCCTGGACGTGTTCGTCGCCCGCTATCTGGCTGACGGCAGCTACGCGGGCGTGCGGACCTTCGGTGGGGAACTGGCGGACGACGCCACCGGGCTGGCCGTGGACCGCGACGGCAACGCGCTGGTGGCGGGGCTCTTTGAGTCGCTCGAAATGGACTTCGACCCCACCGTCGGAGTGGACCCGGGCCGCTCCAACGGGGAGTGGGACGCTTACGTAGTCAAGCTCTACTGCGGCTCGTGCGATGCTGTGGAGCGGCACGACCTGTCGGTGAGGAAGGACAAGCTCCGATCTCGGGTCTGGGCCTTGGCGCCGCAGGGGCGCGTGACGGTCGAGTGCGAGAGTCGCCGGGGGTCAGCTCGCAAGTCAGCTACGATTGGCGAGAACTTCATCGCCGACCTGAAGTTCAAGGACCTGCCCAAAGGCGACTACGAGTGCCGCGTCCTCAAAGTCGAAGACGCCGACGGCCGGCGGTTGTGTTCCGAACCTTCGGGGTTTCGCAGTATCAGTATCAAATGAAAACGCGTGGTACTGATCTGGAACCGTAACGGGAATGGAGATAGGCTATGGTGTACAAGAAGAGCATTCTGATTGCGATCCTTGCATTGCCGGCCGCAGGTGCATCAGGTGAGGATTACACCTGGAATGGTACCGGTACTGCCTGGAACAATCAGGCTCACTGGAATTCAGACGAAGGCGGGTACCCGGACGACGAGAGCGATACGGCGACGATTCCGTTCGTTGAGAGCCGCGTCTACCCGAACCTCACAACCACGCTGACGATCAAGGCGCTCACGCTGGGCAACAACGGCGCGAACGAGGGCGCTGTGCTCACGCTGACCGCCAACCTGACGGTCGCGGGCAAGAATGCGGTGTCGGTAGCCGAGTTCGCTCATGTGGACCTGGGCGACGACCGGCTGGTGCTGACCGGCGGGGGGCTGATCGTGCTGGACGGCTGGATCGAGGACGGCGCGGTCGACTTCCTGGGCGGCCACACCTACGAGACCACCGGCAGCGGCGGGTTTCTGGGCGCGGATTTCGTCATGGAGCTTACTCCTTCCGGCTTTCCCAGCGCTGAGACGCTCGTCCTCGGCAGCGGCAACTGGATACGCGGGTCCGCCATCGTCAGGGTCGCGCTGGTCAACAACGGCCTCGTCGATCCCAACGACAACGTCAGCGTCGGGACGGAGGTGAATGACACGATCACGCTGACCTGTGCTCCGAAGATCGGATATGGGAACTGGAGCGTCACCTGCGACGACTGTGATGAACCGGGTGAGATGAACACGCTCATTATCAACGCGCCGGTGGTGGGAACGGGGAATCTCACGGTCGGGCATCACGGGTTCCTCGACGTCAACCGGCTGATGTCGCTGCTGGGCGACTTCGACCAGTCCGGCGCGTATTCGAGGGTCAGCATTGCAGCGGAAACGGTCTTCGACGTCGACCGGTTCTCGTGCATCGCCTGCCCTGAATGAGTCGCGGCCCTCCAGCGCCACGACCTGTCCGTCAGCAAGGGCAAGCTCAACTCGCGCTTCTGGGCACTGGCGCCTCAGGGCCGCGTCACCGTCCACTGCGAAGGCCGTCGCGCGTCAGCCCGCAAGTCCGCCACCGTCGACGGCGCTCCTCAGACGCAGATCACCATCCGGGCGCGATATCGACGCGTAACCGGTGCATCGCTCGCGAATCCAAGCTGCGTCGCCCCAGAGAGGAGAGTCAGCCGTGGCCGAAGCGATCCTGCTGATCATCCTGGGCTACGCGGCGGTGGGCGCCGGCTTCGGCGTTCCGTTCCTTCTGCGCGGCATCGACCGGATCGACCCGGCGGCGCGCGGATCGCCGTGGACGTTCCGGCTGCTGATTCTGCCCGGCGTCATCGCCCTGTGGCCGGTGCTGGCGCGTCGCTGGCGACGCGCGCCGCGGCCGGAGGGCGCCCCATGACTCGCGCGCAACGGCGCTGGCACGCCGCCATCTGGCTGCTGCTGGCGCCGGTGATTCTCTACCTGCTGATCGCGGCGCTGACCGCCAGGCCGGCGGTCTGGGCGCCCCCGTCCATGGACCCGGCCGCCGACCCGGGCGCCGATCCGGGCGCCGATCCGGGCGCGGGCGCTGCCGCGCATGAGACGGCGGACCACGTCGAGGACCGCCCATGAGCGTCGGATACGTGACGGTCCAGTGGAACCGCCATAAGCGCGTCTACGACTCCCTCGTCGGCGGCGGCGTCGCCCTGTACCTGGCGCTGTTCATCATCGCCGGCAAGACGCTCTACACCGGGGCGCACGCCATCAGCGACGAGATCCTGGCCATACGAGCGCTGGGAACGTGCGCGTATCTTATGCTGCACGTCGTGCTCTGCACCGGCCCGCTGGCCCGGCTCGACCGCCGGTTCCTGCCGCTGTTGTACAACCGCCGCCACCTGGGCGTGGCCACCTTCCTGGTGGCCCTCGCCCACGCCACGATCGCCATCGGGTTCTATCACGGCTTCGGCAACGTCAACCCGTTCATTTCGCTGTTGACCAGCAATGTGAACCTCGGCTCGCTCAGCGCCTTCCCGTTCCAGCTCCTCGGGCTGGCCGCGTTGCTCATCCTGTTCCTGATGGCGGCGACGAGTCATGATTTCTGGCTGAAGAACCTGGGCGCGCCGGCGTGGAAGCGCCTTCACATGGTCGTCTACCTCGCGTACGCGCTGCTGGTCCTGCACGTGGCCCTGGGGATCCTGCAAACCCAGCGAAGTCCCTGGCTGGCGGGCCTGGTCGGCGCCGGCGTCGTCATCGTGGCCGGTCTGCACGTTGTCGCGGGATTGCGGGAGCGCGGGCACGACCGGCGCGGGGCGCAGCGGACGGCGCGCGTTAACGGGCCCTGGGTGGACGTCGGCTGCGTCGATGACGTGCCGGACCGGCGCGGCATGACGGCGACCGTCGGGGGGGGGGAACGCATCGCGCTGTTCCGCTATGACGGCTGCATTTCGGCGACCACCAACGTCTGCGCTCACCAGGGCGGGCCGCTGGGGGAGGGCAGGATCATCGACGGGTGCGTCACCTGCCCCTGGCACGGCTGGCAGTATCGGCCCGGCGACGGGCAGTCGCCGCCGCCCTTTACGGAGCGGATCGCGACCCATCGCGTGCGCGTCGTCGGACGGCGGATCCAGGTGGATCCGACGCCGCTGGCGCCCGGCACGGCCGTGACGCCCGCCCGGATCGAGGAGGATCACCATGGCTGACGCGGCCGAGTTCTATGTGGGATATCTGAGGATGCCAACGCGACTGGCGGCGTTCCTGCGCTGGGTGGCGGCGGGCCTGCTGTTGGCGACGGCCGCGATCGGGTGGTCGCTGTCGCGCTCACAGAACGACCCCGGCGACGGCGTCTGGCAGGACGGATTGCAGACGTTCGTCGGCCGCGTCGCCGCTGCTCCCTATCCGCTGATCCGCGTCCCTTCGGATCGACCGGGCAAGCCGATCGAGACGATCCTGCTGGTTTCGCAAGGAAAGCACGGCGCCGCGGAACGCATCGCCGGTCTGGACGGCCGGATCGCGCGCGTCCGCGGGACGATCCTGGAACGCGACGGGGTGCGACTGCTGGAGCTGACCGAAAGCGGCGCGGCGGCGCTCGATGAATCGCTCGGCCCGGTGGAGCAAGCCCGCCTGGCGACGCCGTCGGTGGCGCCGCTCGGGACGGTGACGTTTTATGGCGAAATCATCGATCCCAAGTGCTACTCGGGCGCGATGAAGCCCGGCGAGGGCAAGACGCACAAGGCGTGCGCGACGCTCTGCATCGCCGGCGGCATCCCGCCGATGTTCGTGGCCTTCGACGCGGCGGGGCGGCGCAGCGTCTACCTGTTGACCGATCCCCACGGCCGGGCGCTCGACGATCGCATCCTGCCCTACGTCGCCGACCCGGTCGAGATCATCGCGGCGCTCGAAAGGTGCGACGACCTTTACGTGCTCCGGCTCGATCCGGAGTGCATCCGGCGGCGATAACCGCGGGCGCGGCCCGGCGGCGGCACGCTGAGTCACCGTGAACCCCATGTGGCTGTGCCCCCTTTGCCGCCCACGGCCCCCAACGTCACCGCCGCCGCCGCCCGCCGCAGCAGGGCCGTGACGTCCGCGGCGATCAGGTAGAACGCCGGCACCCCGACCAGCGTGAGAACCGTCCCGAAGGCGATGCCGAACGCGATCGAGATCGCCATCGGGATCAGGAAGCGGGCCTGGAACGACTGCTCCGCCATCAGCGGCGCCAGGCCCAGCACGGTGGTGATGGTGGTCAGCAGGATCGCCCGCAGCCGCGACCGGCCGGCCTCGAGCACGGCCTCGAACAGCGGGCGGCCTTCCTCGACCCGGCGGCCCACGAAGGTCACCAGGATCAGAGAGTCGTTCACCACGATCCCGGTCAGCGCCACCATGCCGATCAGCGACAGGATGGTGATGGGATAGCCCATCAGCTTGTGCCCGATCACCACGCCGATGAAACCGAAGGGAATGGCGGTCATCACCACCAGCGGCCGCACGTAGCTGCGGAACAGGCCCGCCAGCAGAAAATAGATCAGCGCCAGCGCGATGAGAAAATCGCGCTTGAGCGAGCCGAACGACTTGCGGAACTCCAGCTTCTGCCCGGCGAAACGCAGCGACACGCCCGGATACTCCTGCGTCCATTTCGGAAACGCGGCTGCCAGTGATTGAATCACGAGTTCGGCGTTGGTGACGTTCTCGTCCACGTCGGCGGTGACGGCCACGGCCCGGTCTTGGTCGATGCGGCGCAGGGTGGCAAAGCCCGTCCCCTCGGTGATGCGGGCCACCTCCACGATCGGCGCCAGCGTCCCCGCCGGCGTCGCGACGTACATGGATTCCAGGTCATAGACGCTGCGGCGGTGTTCGAGCGGATAGCGCACCATGATCTTCACGTCCTCGCGGCCGCGCTGCACCTTGCGCGTCTCCAGGCCGTGGAAGGCCGCCCGCACCTGCGTCGCCAGCGACCGGGTGGTCAGGCCCAGGGCGGTGGCCGAGTCGAGCAGCTCGATCTGGATCTCGCGGCGTCCGGCGTCGAAGTCGTCCACCACGTCGTGTACGCCGGCAAAGCGTGACAACTCCTCCCGTATGGCGGCGGAGACCGCGACCAGATCGTCCAGGCGGTCGCCGGTGATCTCGACGTGGATGGCGGCGCCGGCCGGCCCCCCCTCCATGGCGGTGAACGTCAGAAACCGGACGCCCGGAATGCCCGCGGTGCGCTCGCGCAGCTCGCGCAGCACTTCCTCGCTGCTGCGGTCGCGCGCGCGGACGTCGGTCAGCTCGATGAACATCTGCGCCAGGTGCGCCTGCACCTGGGCGGCGCCCATGCCGCCTTCGGGAAGGCTGGCGCCCAGCAGCGTATAAACGGACTTCAGCTCCGGCAGCGCCATGACCGCCTCTTCCACCGCCAGGGCGGCGCGACGGGTCTGCTCCACCGGGGCGTTGACGCCCATCTTCAGCTCGCAGGTGAGCGTCTCGGCGTCCATCTTCTGCAGCATGACGAAGGGCACGTGTCCTGCGGCCACGGCGCATGCACACACGACGATCGCCGCCACGAACACGGCCGCGGTGACGTAGCGGTACTCGAGCGACCGGCGGATGACGCGCTCATAGCAGCGGCGGATGGTGGCGTCGCCCACATGCGCGACCCACCGCCGGTAGCGCACCAGGAGCGCGTGGATGGGCCCCAGGGCGCCGGGAAGACCGTCGCCGCGCCGGGACAGCGGCCGCAGGCCGTGGGCCAGGTGCAGCGGCAGGATCGCCAGCGCCTCGAACAGGGAGATCGAAAGCGTCAGCATGACGATCACGGGCAGCACGCCCATCCAGTCGCCCACGCGCCCTTCGATGAACATCAGCGGCAGGAAGGCGGCGATGGTGGTGGTGATGGCGATAACCACCGGCCAGGTCACCTCTTCTGCGCCCTGCACCGCCGCCAACTCGGGTTCCAGCCCCGCCTCGACCTTGGTGTAGACGTTTTCCCCGATGATGATGGCGTCATCGACCAGCATCCCGAGCACGACGATCAGGCCGAACATGGTCATCAGGTTCAGCGTCACGCCGAGGGCCTTCATCGCGATCGCCACGCCGAACACCGAGAACACCAGCCCCATCATCACCCACAGCGCCACCCGCCAGTGCAGGAAGAGCACCAGCGACGTGCCGACGAAGAGCAGCCCCCACAGGCCGTTTCGTTGCAGGAGGTCCAGGCGCCCTTCGATGAAGCGGGACAGGTCCGTGTGCAGGCCCAGCCGCACCGCGGGCGGATAGGGGTCCGCCGCGGCACGCTCGTAGATGGCCTGCAAGCCGTCGTCGGCCAGCCGCGCCCGCCAGCGCTGCCGCCAGCTTCGTTGCAACGGCTCGCCCAGCTTGCCGTGGACCAGGGCACGGACCTGCGACGCGATCCGGATGGCGTCCTGCTCGGGCGTCTTGTAAACGACGACGTTGACGGAGGGCTTTCCCTGGAACCGCCCCGCGGTGTCGGTGTCCTCGAACCCGTCGATGACGCGGGCGACGTCGCAGAGCCGGACCTGACGGCCGGCCGGGTCGCTGCGCACCACGATGTCGCGCAGATCCTCACCGCGGTCCTCCTCGCCCAACGTGCGCAGGGCCACGTTGGCCCCGGGCGTGCGCACCCGTCCGCCCGGCAGATCGAGGTTGGCGGCCTCGATGGCGGCGCCGACGTCCATGAACGACAGGCCGTATTCGAGGAGCTTGTCGGGCCGCACCTCCACGCTGATCTCGTCCTTGCGGGTGCCGCTGACCACCACGTCGGTGATGCCCGGAATGGCGAGCAGATCGTCGCGGACGCGCTCGCCGTACTGCTTGAGGGCGCGATCGTCCAGATCGCCGAACACCGCGATGCTGATCACCGGCCACTTCGGCTCGAACTTGCGCACCACGGTCTCTTCCGCCTCCCGCGGAAAGTCCTCGCGCGGAATCGAGTCGATCCGGGCCTTGACGTCGTCCACGACCTGGTTGATGTCGTCGAAGCCGCTCTCCAGCTCGACGACGATCGTGCTCAGCCCTTCGCGGATCGTCGACTCGATCTTCTCGACGTGCTCGACGTCCTTGATCTGCTCTTCGATCTTGAGCGTGATGCCCTTCTCGACTTCGGAGGGGGTGGCGCCGGGATAGGGCGTGGTGATGAGCACCAGGTTCGGGCGGGACTCCGGGAACATCTCCCGCACCAGCGTCAGCGCACTGTACCCCCCCCCGGCCAGCACGCCCCACATGAGCAGGTTGACCACCACCCGGTTTCGGACGCTGAGCCTCGGCAGCGAGGTCATGGCCCGTGCTCCGCGCCCGAGGCGCCGGCCCCGGTGCGGCCGCGCCCCGCGGCCGCGGCGACGCGCACGGACTGGCCCTCCTCCAGCCAGTCCTGCCCGAACAGCACCACTATGTCCCCTTCCGCGATCCCGCCGTGGACGATGGCGTCGTCCGCCAGGAACCGGTCCACCACCACCGGCCGCCGCTCGATCACCCCGTTGGCGACCACCAGCACGCTCTGGTCGCGGATGGCGGAGCGCGGGATGACCAGCGAATCCGGGGCGGGGACGCCCTCGATCCGGCCGCGCACGAACGTCCCGGGCATCAGCGGGCGGGCGGGGTCGTCGTTCTCGACCTCGATGAACACGGCGAAGGTGCGGGTGTCGACGTCGGCCTGCGGGTCTACCCGCGCGACCTCTCCCTCCCACGTGACGCCGGGGACTGACTCCAGCCGCAGATCCGCCTTCGCGCCCACCCGGACGCGCGGACGGGTCGACACCGGCAGCCGCACGGCCACTTCCACCCGGGCCAGGTCGACGAGCGTTAGCAGCGGCGCCCCGACGTTGACGCGCTCGCCCTCTTCCACGGCCACGTCGACCACGGCGCCGTCGAACGGGGCGCGGACCTGGCAGCGCTCGATGTTGAGCAACGCCAACGCCTCCCCCGCCCTCCCGGCGCGGGCGGCGGCCTGGTACTCGACGCGCGACGGCTCGATCATCGCCAGTTCGTTCTCATACGTCTGCACGGTGCGACGGGCGGCTTCGAATCGCAGTTGGGCGTCGTCCAGCTCTTTCTTGACGCCCTGGCCGGACTCCATCAGCCGCCGCTGCCGGCTGACCTCGTCCCGCGTCAGCGCTTCCTCCCGCCCGGCGATCTCCAGCAGGTGTTGGAGGTTGATCTGGCGGGTGGTCAACTGCGCCAGCCGCGCCTCGGCCCCGTCGACGTCCGCGTGGGCCCGATCCAGTTCGTGCTGGAAGTGGCGGTCGTCCAGCCGGATCAGCAACTGCCCCTCCGACACGTGCAGTCCGACCTTCACGTCGCCGACCCGCTCGACGACGACCGCGGAGACTTCGGCCTTCAACTCCGACGTGCGGTCGGCGCGGACCGCGCCGTAGCCGATCAGTTCCTCCACTGCGTCTCGCCGCTGGACGACGGCCACTTCGATGACCGGAACGCTGGAGACGGGCGTGGCCCGCGGCGGCTCGGTCCGCGTCACCAGCAGCAGCCAGCCGGCGGCGCTTCCGCACAACAGGACGACAAAGATCAGCACAATGGACAGAAAGAACCTGCGTGGCATGGTGCGGGTTGACCCCACTCGCGTGAAACCGCCGCTGCCGGCGGTGGCCCCCCCACCGTCTGTGAAAAGGGACATGAATAGTCTAGAGGCTGCGCAGGCGGCTGGCGAGCCGCACGAATGACTCGTCCGGTTCTGCCGGGCAAAAAAAGAGGCCCGGTGGGGTGGACCGGGCCTTGGGGAATCCGTCCAATGGGGGATTGGACGGTGAGTGAGCTATTGTCACGCGCGGACGCGCGGAGCGCCCATCGAGCGTCTCATCGCTTTCATCGTCATGGGGCCGCGGCTGGCTTCAGCCCGACCGCCTCATTCTGAACACGCGGGGCACGAATGACCCCAGGACTTGCAACCAGTCGTCAGGCCACAAGGGTACTCGATCCCACCGCACTGAGCAAGTCAGCGGCGCGGTGAGTCGATTCCCACGTAAACCCTTCCCCCTCGCGACCGAAATGCCCGTGGCGAGCCGTGGCCACGTATTTCGGACGCTGGAGATCAAGATACTCGATGATTCCCCTCGGTGTCAACGAAAAAACTTCCCGAATTGCGGAAACCAGCGCCGACCGGGGGACCTGCCCGGTGTCGAAGTGGTCCACCCACACGCTGACCGGGTCCGCCACCCCGATGGCGTAGGCCAGTTGTACCTCGCACCGGGTCGCCAAGCCGGCGGCGACGATCGTCTTGGCGATGTGCCGGGCCATGTAGCTGGCCGAGCGGTCCACCTTGGTCGGATCCTTGCCGGAAAACGCACCTCCGCCGTGACGGCCCATGCCGCCGTAGGTGTCAACGATGACCTTGCGGCCGGTCAGCCCGGCGTCGCCGTGAGGCCCGCCGATGACGAACCGGCCGGTCGGATTGATGTGGAACACGATATCGTCCGACCAGAGGTCACCGCGCTCCGCCTCGATCACCGGCCGAATGACCAGGTCGATGATCTGCCTGCGGGCCTGCTCGGTCAAGTGTCCCCGCCGGGAATCATAGACCTCCTCCGTGTGCTGGGTGGAAACCACCACGGTGTGGACGGCGGTGGGGAAGCCGTCGTCGTAGCGGATGGTCACTTGCGACTTCGCATCCGGCCTCAACCACCCAAGTTTCCCATTTTGACGCAGTTCCGCCAGCCGCTCGACAATCCGGTGAGACAAGTGGATCGGCATCGGCATCAGCGACCGCGTCTCGTTGCAGGCGTAGCCGAACATCAGCCCCTGATCGCCGGCGCCTTGCTGTTGGTGCAACCCCTGTCCCTCGGTGACGCCCTGGCTGATGTCGGGGGACTGGCAGTGGATCGTCCGCACCACGGCACAGCTCCGGTAATCGAAGCCGGTGGATGGGTCGTCGTAGCCGATATCACGGATCATGTGCCGAGCGGTCTGCTCGGCGGACTCCAGCGCGCGGGCGGCCGGCTCGTTGTGTACCGTTACTTCTCCTGCCAACACCACCAGCCCGGTCGTCACGAGTGTTTCACACGCGACGCGAGCCTCCGGGTCGTGTTCGAGCAGGCTGTCCAGGATGGCATCCGAGATCTGGTCGGCGACCTTGTCCGGATGACCCATCGAGACCGATTCTGAGGTAAAGAGCTGGCTCCCTTCGGCCATGTCCATGTCAAGGCGCCTTTCAGTTCGATCGCGGGCGGGGGCTTGCCGCTGAACTCACCTGGACGCGCGAACCGGTCCGAACCGCCTTGCGAGGTCCGGCGGTCGCAGCGTCTGGATGTACCGGGTCGCGAACGGCCCCGCAGGTTGCCGCCATCGTAGCCGCCGCCCGCCCGCGACGCAATCACCCCCTGAACCCTCTATCGGGCGATTGGCAGACCCGCCTTGGGCCGGGATCGCCGCCGCCGGGCGACGGTTGGCTCGCCGTGGTGAGGGGGCGGAGTTCAACCCGGTCATTCGGGCGGCTGTGGTGTCTGCGGCGACTGAGCGGGAGCGGCTTCGCCGTCGTCGGGGGTGGCGTTGGGACGCTCATCCGTCCGCCATGCCCGCCGCGCCCGATATGCCTCCAGTCGGAGGGAGATGGCATCCGCCAGGGCGTCGTCACCGCCCGCACCGGCCGCGGCCAGGGCATGTTCGGCCGCCTGCACCGCCTCGGTGAAGAATCCGTTCTCCGCCAGAGCCGCGGCGAGCGTGTCGAGCACGCGCGGGTCGCGTCCGCCGGTGGCGCGGTTCAACTGGCGGGCGATGTTCAGGGCTTCGGCGCCGTCCCGGACGGCATCCTGCACGTGGGTGGCGAGGATCCAGGCGACACGGTTGGCCAGTTCGAGGCGCGGTCGGCCGCTGCGCATGGCCTGCACCAGGCGGGCGACGCCTTCGGCGGGGCGGTCCAGGCGGATCAGGGCGTCACCGAGCATCTCGTACACATCCGCCGCCGCCGGACCCTCCGCGAGCCGCCGCTCCCAGGTCGCGGTCGCGTCCGTCACGCGGCCGAGCATCCAGTACGCGCGGCCCAGGTTCTCCATCGCGGCGCGATGATGGGCATCGAGCGAGAGCGTCCGCTCGAAAGCCGCCGCCGCCGGTTCCAAGTGGCCGGCGCGGGCGTAGGCGTTGCCCAGAGCGAAGTGCCGGGCGGGGACGTCGGGCGTCTGTTCCGCGGCCGCTTCAAGCGCCGGGATCGCCTCGTCCCACCGGCCCGCTTCCAGCAGCACCTGCCCGAGATTCGCCTGCGCGCCCGGCAGCGCCGGGTCGAGGGCCGCGGCCGCGCGATACTCGTCGATCGCCTCGGCCGGGTGGCCGTTGCGGGCCAGATAGTACGCCCGCACGAAACGCGGCCGGGCGTGATCGGGGGCCAGGCTGACCATGTACGTGTGCAGCGTGTCCGTATCTTTCCAGCGGGCCAGATACCGGCGCGTCGCGACAGATTCGGCCGCGGCTACCGCCAGGACGATCGTGAGGGCGATCGCGCGCCGGCGGGTGAATGATCCGCTACTCCCAGACTGCGAACGCGGAGGCGACGCGGCCTTCGGTGTCGAGGCTGCGCTGGGTGGCGCCGCAGCGGCGGCCGGCGACGACGCGACGCCCGGTGTTGCCGGAGCAGGCGGATGGAGAACGCGGTCGAGGACGAAGGCGACCGCGATCACCACGGCGAACAGCGGGATGTACAGGTAATTGTCGAAGGCGTAGATCCAACTGTATCCGATGCCGCCCAGCACCGGCGCCAGAGCGGCCAGGAACATCAGGGCGCAGACGCCGGCGGCCCGCGTCCATCGCAGCGAAATGACGACGGCGCCCAGCACGCCGGCCGCAGTGACCACGCCGAGCAGGACGTCGCCGTTCGACAGCGACAGCGGATCCGGGGGGGGGTAATAGGACGACAGGTCGGCGGGCCACACCAGCTTGCCTAAGTAGAAGCCGAGCTTGTGGGCCATGACCACGAACTTCTCGCCCAGACCGGTTTCGGTGAGGCGGACCTCGGCGGTGGCGGCGTGGGAGACCAGCGCCAGCGCCGCCCCGGCTGCCGCGAGGGCGACGAAGGGCGCCTTCTCCAGCAGCGTCCGCCGGCTGATGCGGCGCAGCGGCCACACGTCGAGGAGCAGGATCAGCGCCACGGCCGGCACCGCGGACGGTTTCGACAACATCCCGGCGGCGTACGCCAGCAGCGATACGGCGAGAAAGACCCATCGCCGGCGTCCGGGCGATTGGACGAACAGGACGTAAGCCAGCAGGCACACCGCTGTGAACGTGCCGGCCAGCAGCGCCTTGCGCTGACCCAGCCATGCCAGCGGCTCCACCATCAGCGGGTGAAACCCGAACAGCATCGCCGCCAGCGCCGCCGGCCACGGCCTGGGGAAGCGCGGCCGGGCCAGGAGCGGTCGGCCAAAGGCCTGCGCGCCGGAGACAGGTCGGTCGCAGATGGGTCGGTCGGAGGCGGGCCTATTCGAGTCCGGTCTGCCGGAGTCCGGTCTGCCGGGGGCTGCTCCGCCGGAGTCCGGTCTGCCGGGGGCTGCTCCGCTGGAGTCCGGTCTGCCGGGGGCTGCTCCGCCGGAGTCCGGTCTGCCGAGGAGCAGCATCGCCAGCCCGGCGGTGCAGAGGCAGGTGATGACGTGTAGCACCAAGTTGGTGCGGTGGAACGCCCGCAGGTCGCCGGGCGAGCCGCCCAGGGCGCAATCGAGCATCAGGGATGCCAGCGCCATCGGATGGGAATAGCCGGTGAGGGTGGTGGTTTCGGTCAGCTCGGAGAAGAAGAACGCCAGGGACCCCCAACTCGGGTTGCGGACGTACTTATTGTCGAGGAGGTAGAGGTCGTCATCGTAGGAAAGGGCTTGGGCGGAGAGGACCGGCCATGCGACGACCACGATCGCGAGCGTGACGCCCGCGGCAGCGACCAGGGCCGCCGCAAGGGCGGCGGACGGACGGCTTGGCTTGGTGGACCGGATGGGCACGGTGGAGGTGAAGGACTTGATGGACAGATGGACTTGATGGACTGAATGGACGGAATGGACTGAATGGACTCAATGGACTGAATGGACTGAACGGACTCAAAGGACTCAATGGACTCAATGGACCCCGAAGCAGTAATACTCCGCTCCTCAGTGTCCATTCTGTCCATCCAGTCCATCTTGTCCATTCCGTCCATCCGTCCATCCGTCCATCCGTCCATCCGTCCATCCGTCCATCCGTCCATCCGTCCATCCGTCCATCCGTCCATCCGTCCATCCGTCCATCC
>QZJT01000027.1 GCA_003597935.1 Phycisphaerales bacterium
GTGTTTCCCACGCACAAGCAGTTCGGCGTGCGAATCACCGGCAAGCCCTGGATCCACACGGTGGGGGCCTGTACCGGACGCGTGATCGCGCTGGACTCGCCGCGGCGCGATCCGGCGCTGGAGCTGGGTCCGTACAACCTGGCGTCGGTGCTCAAGCACGAGTTCACGCACACGGTGACGCTGGCGGCCACCCGGAACCGCATTCCGCACTGGTTGACCGAGGGGCTGGCGGTCTGGCAGGAGGACCACCCGCGCTCATTCGAGTGGATGGGCATGCTGGCCGAACGCGTCCGGCGGGGCACGCTCTTCACACTCGAGGACATCAACTGGGGATTCGCCCGGCCCCGCCGCCCCGACGACCGCCAGGTCGCCTACGCCCAGAGCGAGTGGATGTGCGAGTTCATCATCGAACGGCACGGCTACGACGTCATCCAGAAGATGCTGGAACGGTTCCGCGACCGCCGCACGCAAAACGACGTGTTCAGGGAGCTGCTCGGCGTCGAGCCGGCGGAGTTCGACCGGCGGTTCCAGCCGTGGGCGCGGCAGCAGGTCGAATCCTGGGGATTCCCGTTGAACGCGCCGGAGGACGTCGAACCGTTGCGGGAGGCATACAAGAACGACGCGGAAAACGTCGACCTCGGCGCCCGGCTGGCACGGGCGGAGCTGGACGCCGGCAACGACGAGCGCGCCCTGGCCGTCGCCCGACAGGTGCTCGCCCGCGAACCCAACCACGTCGAGGCGATGTCCGTCGCCTGCCGGGTGACGTTCCACCTGCGGCAGGAGGAACGCGCCCCGCAGGCCCGCACCGAGATCGACAACGAAGCGGAACCGATTCTCCTGCGGCTGGCGAACCGGCGTCCCGGCGACTGGGTCGTACACAAGTTCCTGGGCCTGATCGCGCTGGAACGCGGCGACCTCGATCGCGCCGAGCGCCACTTCCTGGACCACCAGCGGGTCTGTCCACTCGATCCGGCCAGCTTCGCCGCGCTGGGGGGGATCTACCTGAAGCGCGGCAACGACGAGGCGGCCCTGCCGCAGTTGCTCGAGCTGGCCCAGACGGAGGAGCACGATCCCGACACGTTTTCCGGGCTGGCGCGGATCTACGTCCGCCGCGGCGCGCTGCCCGACGCCGCTGCCTGGTTCCAGCGGGCGCTGTTGATCGACCCCTTCTCGATCCAGCTCCACGAGGAGCTGGCGCGGGTCAAGATGCAACTGGGGGATTCGGCAGGTGCGCTGCACGAATACCGGATGCTGACGCGGCTGGAGCCGACCAAGGCAACCCACTTTGCCAACGCGGCCACCGCTGCCCACAAAGCTGGGCTGTCTGCGGTGGCCGTGGACATGGCCCGCCGCGCGGTGGAGCTGGATCCGGACTCTCCCGCCCGCGTGCTGATTCCGTAAACAACTATGGCTCAGTGAGTTGTGCGTCGTACAGGGCGGCGAAAACGCCGCCGCCCAGCCGCGCACCGTGGGGCACGGTGCGTTGTTTCGTTTCGAGTTTCCGGACGTCGGCGTGTGAACTTGGAGAATCTGTTTTGACTTGGGAAACAGGATGGTATAGATTCGCGCCATACCGACGATGGCACGTCGGTCGAGCAAGGCTTCGCGATTCGCCCGCAGTCCGGGATGCCGAAGCCGCGCCAGGGATGGCGTCCCACGCCGGCCAGGACCGCAGCGTAAGGTGCCGGCGCCCTGTGTACCGCCTGCCATACTCGGGAGGGGAAGAAAAGCACCCGGTGTCGCGCCCCATCCGGGGCAGCGACCCGGGTGTTTTGCACAACCCGTTCAATCGGAGCCGCTTGGGGGAAAACTCACACGGGATTCACAGGGCAGGGTCGCCGCGAGCCGTTCGAGCGTCTTGACGAGGGCCTGCGTGCCCTCCCGCCCCTCCCCGTGCGCCTGGTTGGCGGCCAGCAGTTGCTGCACGAGGGCCGTGCCCGGCAGCGGTAGTTGCCGCTGGCCCGCCGCGGCCAGGGTCAGCCGCAGGTCCTTCTGCTGCAGGTCGATCATGAACATAGGGGCGAAGTCGCGCGACACCATCCGCGGCCCGAGGTTGTCGACCGCCCAGGAGCCGGCCGCGCCCGCCGAGACTGCCTCCAGCATGACCTTCGGATCCAGCCCGTTGGCGCGGGCGAAGGTGACGGCCTCTCCCACGGCCAGCAGGTTCAGGCCGCAGATGATCTGGTTGCAGAGCTTGGTCAGTTGGCCAAAACCCACCGGGCCGCAGTGTACGATGCGCTTGCCCAGCACCTCGAACACGGGCCGGGCGCGCTCCAGGTCCGCGGCCGCGCCGCCCACCATGATGGCCAGCGTCCCGCGCTCCGCGCCCGTCTTGCCGCCGGACACCGGGGCATCGAGAAACGCGACGCCCAGGTGGCGGAGCCGTTCGTCCACGTCGCGGGCGGTCTGCGGCGAGACGGTCGACATGTCGATGCACAGCGTGCCGGGGCGCACGCCGTCGCAGACGCCGCCTTCGCCGAGATAGACTTGCTCGACGTCGGGAGAATCGCTGACGATGGAGATGACGACGTCGGCCTGCCGGGCCGCCTCGGCGGGCGATTCCGCCGCGGCCGCGCCGATCTCGACCAGCGGACCGATCCGGGCGCGGGTGCGGTTGTAGACGGCCACGCGATAGCCCGCCATGAGCAGGTTGCTCGCCATGGGCAACCCCATGATGCCGGCGCCGATCCATCCGATGCGTAGGTCAGTCATGCGGGTCAGCTTCCCACCTCCCTCGCGCGTTGCGCCCGGATCGAGCGTATCGTCGACCGTCGACGCCGGTCAAGGCCGTTGCGGCCACCGGGCGGCTGTGTTACCAGTAGCGCGGCAGACGTCAGAGGAGGCGTGAGCATGTTTCGGCATCGTTGGGCCACGGTTGGGGCCTGTATCGTGACCGCACTCGTGGGGGGGGGCGGCTGTCGCCAGAAGGCGGAGCCGCCGCGGGTCATTCCACTCGAAGGCCGCACGGTCGACGTCGACCCGCGCCGCGGCAAGATTACCGTCAGTTACTACAGCGAGAAACACGACAAGGAAATCACCGCCACCGGCCTGGTGACGGACGAGACCGAGATCCGCATCAACGGCGTCATCGCGACGCTGGCGGACGTGGCGGTGGGCGAGTTCGTCAAGGGCGAGGTGCGGGTGGAAGCCAGCGGCGACAAGAAGCGGATGGTGGCGCTGAGCATCATCATCGACCGGCCCGAACCAAAGCCCACTCCACCGCCCTGAGGGGGCTGAGGGCGACCAGCTTCGGGAAAGAGGCTCACGCAGAGGCGCAGAGCTATCGTGAGGAGTTCGCCGACGCATGACGACCCGGCCGCCGGTTCCCATCGCCGTTTTCGGCAGATACGGCGCCGTCCGCGGGGATCCCGTGTATGCGCAAGCCTGTGAGATCGGTGCGGCGCTGGCGTCAGCGGGGTTCGCGGTGGCGACGGGCGGCTACGCGGGCGTGATGGAGGCGGCCGGCGCAGGCGCGAGGTCCGCGGGCGGCACGTCGATCGGCGTCACGTGCAGCGCCCTGCTGGAGCGCGACGACCGTCGCCGGCCCAACGACTTTCTCGATCATCGCGTAGACGCGCCCGATCTTCTCACGCGCATCCGACTGCTGCTGACCGGCTGCGGCGGATACGTGGTTCTGCCCGGCGGCACCGGCACGCTGGCGGAACTGGCGCTGGCCCTGGAGTTCGTGAGCAAACGATTCATCGCGCCGCGGCCGGTGGTGCTGGCGGGCGACTGGTTCCGGCCGGTGCTCGAACTCATCGCGCCGGATTCGCCATCGCCGCTGGACTTCGTTCACGTCGAATCCTCGCCGCAGCGGATCGCGGCCGTCATGTTCGCGGGCGCGGCGACGCCGGAAGTAGCGCTGGTCGGCGCGCGGTGCTGATGCTCTGGGCAACCCTTGCGTGGCCGTCAGGCGTCCAGCGACGCGGCCAGGACCCGCAGGAGGTCGTCCTCGGTGAGGATCCCGATCATCCGCTCCTCCAGCATCACCGGCAGCGTGCTGATCCGCCGGTCGATCATGCGCTGGGCCGCCTCGGCCAGGGTGGCGGCGGGCTCGATCGTCACCACCTCCGCGTTCATCACCTCGGACAGATGGTCGTCCAGCGGCACGTCGATGTGGTTCGCCTCCGCGGTGCCCGCGTCCACCGCCGCCCGTCCGATCGCCAGGCGGATGTCCCGGTCCGACACGATGCCGATCAGCCGGTCGTCCTGCACGACGGGTACGTGGCGGATGCGCTTGTGCCGCATGAGGCGCATGGCGGCGGCGAGCGTGTCGTTGGGGCCCAGCGAATAAACGTGAGCGAGCATGTGGTCGCGGACTTTCGCGAACCGCCACGCCGGCCGGGTGACGCGGAAGTGGTCGTCGACGTAGAGCTTGAGCAGGTCGAGCCGGCTGACGATCCCCGCGGGCCGTTCGTTGGTCGATAGCGGGATGGCGTGAATGTCGTGTTCCAGCATCGCGCGGATCGCCTCTTCGATGCCGGCGCTGGCGGGCAGCGTGACGACCGGGGCCGACGCGATCTGCGCCACCTGCGTCGGCCCGACGTATCCCGGCGCGTGGCCGCCGCCGATCCGGTCGCGCTGAGGGAGCCAGCCGACCGACTGCATCAGGTCGCTCTCCGAGAGCATGCCCACCAGGTGCCCGCCGTCGGTCACCGGCAGGTGGTGGATGTCGTGCTCCTCCATCAGGGCGATGGCCTTGTCCGTCGAATCATTGCAATCGACGGTCACAACGCGGGTGTCGCCGATGTCGATCAGCCTGCGGGTCATGCGCGTGCCTTTCGAGAGGTCCGCTCGGGTCGGCGCTGCGCCGCGGGCCGACGTGGGGGATGCCGGTCGGGCGCCATCACGCTGCGATGTCGGGTGGATTGTACGCTGCGCATGGCCCTTATGGCCAATCCTCGCCGGCGGGGAGGGCGAGCGTGCCGGCACTCGTCGCGCCGACCCGGACGCCGCCCGCAGCTACCGTCATGAAGCAGGACATGAGGGTGGGGGGTGAGAGGCTTCACGCCCGCCGGGCCGCGGTTAAGATCGCCGCCGGACCATCAGGCCGTGCATCGACGGGAGGTCATCCGAACCCCGAGCGTCAGCGACGGGTCATCCGAACCCCGAGCGTCAGCGACGGGCCATCCGAACCCCGAGCGTCAGCGACGGGCCATCCGAACCCCGAGCGTCAGCGACGGGCCATTCCGATCAGGCCGTGCATCGACGGGAGGTCATCGTGCCCCACAAGCCGCCGCTGGAACCGCTGAGCCTGACCGTCTTCTTCCCCTGCTACAACGAGGAAGCCAACGTCGAACGCGTCACGCTGGCGGCGCTGAAGACGTGCCGCCGGGTGGCGGCCGACTTCGAGGTGATCATCGTCAACGATGGCAGCCGCGACCGCACCGGCCAGATCGCCGACCGGTTGGCGGCCGAGCACCCGCAGGTGCGGGCGGTCCACAACCAGCCCAACCTCGGTTACGGGGGGGCGTTGCAGCGCGGCTTCCGCGAGGCCCGCAAGAACTGGGTTTTCTACACCGACGGCGACGGGCAGTTCGACTTCGAGGAGATCGACCTGCTCTTGCCGGTCTTGCGGCAGCACGACATCGCCAGCGCCTATCGGCTCAACCGCCGGGAGGGGCTGCTGCGGCGCTTCAACGGCAAGGTGTGGACCCTGCTGGTCAACGTGCTGTTCGGGCTGGGGCTGCGCGACATCGACTGCGCCTTCAAGGTGTATCCGCGCAGCCTGTTCGACCGTATCGCGATGAAGTCCACGGGGGCGTTGATCGACACCGAGATCCTCGCCCGCGCCCGGCGCCTGGGCTACACCATCGGCCAGGTGGGCGTACACCACTACCCCCGCACCGCCGGCAACCCCACCGGCGCGAACCTCCGCGTGATCCTGCGGGCGTTCGAGGAACTCTTCACCCTGTGGGGGCGGATCAGGCGGGGAGAATAGCGACGGTCGACGGTCGAAGGTTGAGGGTCGAGGGTCGAATGTCGAAGATCGAAAGTTAACGGTCGGAAGTCAAAGGTCGCCGGTCGAAGGGCACAGGTCGAATGGGAAAGGGGAACATCGAGATTGAAGCGGCGAACAGGGGAAGACGAATGACAATGAACGGCAGGTGAGGAAGGCACGCCGCCAATGACACGGCGTCAATGCCGGGGGCCAGACTTCCGCCTGAGGTGGCAAGCCGCGCCGACAGCGCACCGAAAATCGCCCGCCCGGAATCGCGCACCCGGAATCGCGTCATTCCAAGCCGCGATCGCAGCGCCGCGACGTTCACGGCTCTTCTTTTCTTGACGGGCATCGCCTTTTGGGACGGGCATCGCCCAGGTCCAGACCGCTGAAGTGTTTCGCCGCCCAGTCGATCGCTACGGGCAGAATCCCCGTCATGAGCGCTGGCGACTTAAGACCGCACTGCCGGGAAAACTCCGCGCGGGCTGACCTGCCTGCCGACAGGCGGGAGCCACGCGGCTCGCTCGGAAAAACCGCCGGTTCCGTCACGCACGCGACACAGGCACCGCGCGGGAACCAGGTTGCGGCGGCGGCCCGCTTCCGTTACGATGACGGTTCATCTTTGGTAGATTCGACGCGAGCCGGAGGGACGCCATGGATGTGACAGGTTGCCGGGGCCGCACGACGCGCGGGGCCTTCACGCTCCTCGAGTTGCTGGTGGTGGTGTCGATCATCGCCCTGCTGGTGGCTATCCTGCTGCCGGCCCTGAAGAAGGCGCGGCTGCAGGCCCGCGCCATCCACTGTTCCTCCAACCTCCACGCCCTGGGGCACGCGCTGCAGATCTACGCCAGCGAATACAACAGCGCCATCCCGCGCGACATCGACGGACGGGAGGGGGACACGATCCCGTTCGCCGTCCCGCTGTTGCGTTCGCTGGAGATGGACGTTTTCACCGAGCCGGAGGAACTCGCGAAGAAGTCGTATTACAGGCAGTTCCTGGAGAAGAAGGTGTTGCAGTGCCCTGACTTCCCCGTGGACAACGACAATGGGCGCGGCCAGTTTCTGGCAGAGCAGCCACTGGACTACGTGGCGAATGGATTCGCCGTGCATTACGTGGCTGACGGCCGCGACGTCCAATTGCCCAGGCCGGACCTGAAAGCACGCTGGGTCTCGCGCGGACGGCGCATCGATCCCCAGACCGGTGAAGAGGAGCGGGCGCCTGAGAAGTTGACGGATTTGAAGAACATCTCGGGAATCCTCTATCTTGCCGAAGCCAACCGCTTCCTTATCCCGGACGATACGTACTTTCTGTTCCACGACGTATGGACCGGCGAGCAACTGCCACGGGGAATGCACCCGCGCGTCGCAACCGAGGAGCGGCACCCGGGCGGCATCAACCTGGCCTTCTTCGATGGCCACGTGGACCGCAAGCTCCCCGCCTCGATCGGCGTCAGCGACTTCTGGTGGCCCAGGCCGTAAGAGAAAGCGCCCCCGGCCGCCTCGTTGGCATCCTGCACGTCCCTATAATGCGGCATGGCGTCCACGTCGCTCAAGGTCCTCATGCCGCCCGGTGATGGGCAGCGCTGGTCATGTCATTCGTGCGGGCGCTGCTGCTACGACCTGGTCGGGCACATCTCGAAGGAGGAGTGCCGTCGCATCGACCGGCAGGGCTGGGGCGATTCGCTGGGCGCGCCGGCTTACCTGCGCCTCGGAAGAGCGTGGGTGCTCAACAAGCGCGACAACGGCGCCTGCGTCTTCCTCGACGAATCGACCCACCGCTGCCGCATCCACGAAAAGTTTGGCGAACAGGCCAAACCCCGCGCCTGCCGCATCTACCCCTTCACCGTCCGCGACGTGCCGGAGGGCTGGCAGGCGTCGTTGCGGTTCGACTGTCCCAGCGTCGCCGGCAGCGTCGGCGCCGTCGTCGAGGATTACGCCTCCCTCGTCCGCGAGTTGACGCACGGTCTGCGTCACGAAGGCGCTACCGGCGACGATTGCCCCGAGATCCAGACGGGTCTGCGGGCGTCCGAAGCCGAGACGCGAATGATCGTCGCCAGGTTTGCCGGCTGGCTCGGCGACCGCTCGTATGACCTGACCACCCGCGTCGTCGCGGCGGCCGAGGCCACCCAGTTGCTGGCCGGGGCGAAGTACGAGGCCGTGCGCGAAGAGCGGTTCGGTGAGCTGATCGATCTGCTGCTGGGCGTTCGCCCCGGTCGATCGCAAGGCGATGCTTCCGCGGCCGCCCCGACTCCAAAGCAGCGGGCAATGCTGCGCGAACTGGCGTACGTCCACGCCGCCCACGTTTCCATCGAAGAGTCCCGCGCCGCCCTGGTCCCGCGGATGCGCGGACGGCTGGCTCAGCTCGGCGCCGCACGCCGCTTCCGGGTCGGCAAGGGCGCCATACCCGACGTACGTGGACTGTTCGACCCCCGCTCCGCCAGCGAGCCGCGGGGCTCCCGCCTGTCGGCCGGCAGGTCAGCCCGGGCGGAGTCTCGACGCGCCGACGCACTCCCCCCTGTCGAATCCGGCGACCCCCCGTTCGAGGACCGACGCGTCGATCGAACGGTTCATGCCCGTCAAGTCCCGCGGCCAAGCTTCGAGGATGCCGAATCCGTCCTGCCCGCGGACGATCCGGACCAGCTCGAGCGCATCGACGACCTTGTCACGCGTTACCTGCGGCATCGACTGGTCACCCGCGGCGCGTTCGGGTACGGTTATTACCGCTGGCCGCTGTTCGCCGGGCTGGGCGCGCTGTGGGCGGCGACGGCGGCGATCGGCTGGCTGGCGCGGGTCCAGGCGGCCTGGGGGGGGCGGGCGGTGTTGACGTTTGACGACGTCTTCGAGGGCCTGCGGATCGTGGACCGATCGGCCGGCCGGTCGCCGGCGCTGGGCACGCGGGCGGAGCGGCTGCGGCTACGCGTCATGGAAGCGGACGACGGGCTGGCGAAGCTGCTTCTGCGGTATGCCCTGGTCGGGGAGAACGCGCGTGGCACATAGTCCGGTCGACGTCGCCCGCGCCATCGAGCACACGCTGCTGCGCCCGGAAGCGACGGCCGCGGACGTCGATCGGCTCTGCGACGAGGCGGTCGAACACGCGTTCTTCGGCGTCTGCACCAACCCGATTCACGTTCGCCGGGCGGCCCGGCGGCTGGAGGGCAGCGGCGTGCGGGTGGTCACCGTCATCGGCTTCCCCCTGGGCGCGGAGACGACCGAGGTCAAATGCTGCGCCGCCCGCCGCGCCCTGGCCGACGGCGCCGACGAACTCGACGTGGTGGCGCCGATCGGCGCGCTGCGCGCAGGAGACCATCGCGGCGTCCGTGCGGACATCGAGGCCGTTGCACACGTCGCCCACGGAGGCGACCGGCCCGCGGCGCTGAAAGTCATTCTGGAGACGGCCGCCCTGCCGGACGAGGCGATCGTGCTGGGCTGTCGCTGCTGCGCCGAGGGCGAGGCGGACTTCGTCAAGACCTCGACCGGCTTTCACCCGGCCGGCGGCGCCACCGTCGAGATGGTGCGGCGGCTCAAACGCCTCGCCGCCCCGATGCGGGTGAAGGCGGCGGGCGGGATTCGCGACGCCGCCACCGCCCTTGCCATGCTCGACGCCGGCGCCGACCGCATCGGGACGTGCAGCGGCGTGGCGATCATGGCGCACGCGGGCCGGGCTTGAGATCGGCCGGCTGAACGGGATAATGGCACGCGCCGTGGGGATCGCCGCCGCGCAGCGCATCAGGAACGGACAAGCGGGGGGCGTGACACGGCGGAACCGGCGCGAATCGAAAGCGGCGGTGCAGCGCTGCCGGCCCTTCGCGCCCATCGCTCGGGAGAGTCGTCGAGAAAAAGGAGTGCTGTCATGAGTCCAGCCGGCCACAGCGTCTGTCAGGCATGCGGCGCCACCGTCTACCCCGAGCACATCGACAGCGGCATCGCCCGCTACGAAGGCGGCAAGCTGATGTGCTCGCATTGCGTGGAGGAATACGAGCGCGTCCATGACCGTTCGACCGCGAAAGGCGGAACGTACGGCTATGCGCCCATCGCCATGGATGAGAGCAAGCCGGCGGCTCCGCGCAAGGACGAACATCGGGACTCGTCCGGGTCGTCGTTCGCCTACAACGTGGGTCAACTGGGGGCGGCCGCGGGCTGGAGCGAGTCCAGGTACGCCCGGCCCCTCAACCCGGCCGGCGCCAACGCCACGCGATGCCGCACGTTCCATTGCAAGCTCAACGACGCGGCCGCGGAGTTCATGAACAACGCCATCAACCAATGGACGGACGCCAACCCCGACATCACCATCAAGTTCGCCACCTCCGCGATCGGCGTGTTCGAAGGCAAGTCCGCCGCCCAGAACCTCATCGTGACCGTTTTCTATTGACGCGCCGATGGCCCGGCGATCGCAGGGGCGGGCGGCAGGCCGCGCACGCACGAATCACCCGTCCGCACCCGTCCCCAGCGACCGCGTGAAGATCGCCAGGTTGCGCACCAGCGGGGACGCCCCCCCCGGGGCGGCGGCGCCCGACCATTCCCGCACCCAGCCGGGGTGTACCCCGCCGGCGTGCAGCGCCAGCGCACCGCCGGATGACCCCCCCCCAGGTGGCGCCGGCGCGGCCGGGCGCAGGACGTAACCCAGGCCCACGCCCGCCAGCAGCACCGCCGCATAGGCCAGCAGACCGGCCGCCCGCGACGAGGCCCGCAGGCCGCCGGCCACGCCCGGCGCCCGTGCCGGCGGCTCCAGCGACCGCAGGGCCGACACCGTCGCCGTCAGTGACATCGCTTCGCCGCGGCACGCGGCACACCGGGCCAGGTGTTCGTCCACGCTGTGCCGCACCTCCTCCGGCAGTTCATCTCCCAGGTAGTCCGCCAGGTGATCGTTCAACTCGTCGCAGTTCATGCTCTTGCCTCGCTTCTCGTCAGTTCCGTCGACGGGAATGTCGCCTTCAGGGCAGGGAGCGGAGGAGCCAGGGAGTGAGGAAGTGAGGCCCTCACGTCACCCGCTCCGCGTGCAGCGCATCGCGCAGCGCCGCCAGGCCGCGCAGATAGTGCGTCTTCACCGTCGGCACGGACAGGTTCATCTGCGCCGCAATGGCCGCAAAGGTCAGACCGTCGAACACCTTGGCCACCACCACCTCCCGCTGCCGCTCGCTGATCCCTCCCAGCGCCCGGGAGACCCGTTCCCGCCGCTCCCGTTCCTCCGCCCTGGCCCCCGCCGTCGGGGCCGTACCGTCACAACGCCCGACGCCCGACGGCGCCAGGCGAAAGTCGTCCTGCGGATCACGATGCCGCTCGCGCAGCACGTCCAGCGCTCGGTTCACCGTCACCCGCCGCAGCCAGGCCGCAGGAGACGTCAGCGCCGCTCCATTCGAGCGGCTGTGCCACCATCGCAGATACACGTCCTGCGTCACGTCCTGGGCGTCGTGCTCGCGCTGGAGGATGCGATACGCCCAGGCATAAACCTGGGCGCGATGGCTCTCGAACAAGGGATCAAGCCTCATGGAATGTCCCTTATTCCATCACGTTCCGATCCGCTGCCCGGCAGCAGTATCTCACGGCGCTGCCACCCGCGAGGTGGCCATCAGCACCAAGTCCCGATCGGTCAGCGCCGCGGCCTCGAACGCCCACACCACCTCGCCGCCGTCGAGCTTGTCGCCGTTGTGCCCCACGATAACGCCCGGCAACCGCACCCGCACCTCCCACGCTTCATCGCCGAGGTCCTGCGCCACGGCGTAGCGGCGCATGTGTCGGTCATGAGCGGCCGCGAATCGCTCGACCACCGACGGCGGCACGCCTTCCCTGGAAAGGGCCGCTCGAATGGCCGCCTTCGCCTCACCCACGATGCGCTCCGCCTCGGCCGCGATTCGCTCGCCCTTGTCCGGCGCCGTCATCAGGTCCACCGCCCAGTCGGCGGAAATCGAGTCGTACACCCCGCGCACCGCCGCCTCCACCGCCAGCCGCGCGTCCTGACCCACGACTGCGGACAACTCCTCCCCCGCGGCGCGGGCGTGCTCGACCGCCTTCATCTTCTCAACCTCGATGAAGCCCAGAATGACCTGCCGCTGCTGATCGGGCGTCAACGAGTCCGGATCCTGCTCGACCAGTTCCTTCAGGTCATCCTTGAAGACGTGTTCCTGGTGGTACTCGTACCGTGCCCACTCGCGGGCCGTGTAGACGCGTCGAAAATGGTAATAGGCGCCGTCGCCGCGCTTCTCGATCGTCACAGTCGTGGGAAACGTCAGGCAGACGTCGGCGTTTTCCGACGACGGCAGCGCGTATCGGTCGGGGATCTGCGTCCCCGGCGGCACGCTTCGCTGGGCGGTGCGGGTCATCTCGATCTTTCCATCGTCGTGCGTTTTCCGCTCTTCGGTCACGGTCCAGCCGGGCGCCTCCGCCGCCAGCATCGGGTCGCCCCCGCTGAAGTCGTCCAGATCGCCGTTGAACTCGACGGACAGGTCGGCGCGGCCGTCCTGGTGAACCGTGATGCGTTCCGTGCGCTTGATGCAACCGGCCAGCGCCGCCAGCAGCGCGGCAGCCGAACACAAACCTACCGTCCACGCCATACCATTTGTCTGTTTCATGCCTGAGACTCCGCTGCCATTGACCGGCGACCCGTTGGTCGCCCGAAGTCAAGACGGCCGGCGGCGGCGTTTGGATGACACGAATCGAAAGGCCGGGATGGCGGACGCCGACGGGCTGCCTATCATGCGGCATCGAAACCGAGGCTTGGACCTGGGCCGACCGCCGCCCCGGGGCCGCTTCGTCGTGAGGAACTTCCCGTGCCGCGAAATACGGGCAGGGCCCATCCGTTGAGGCCGGTGGCGGCGGCGAGCGAAGACTCAGCCCCGCAGGCGTGCGGTCTGCACGCAAGGCAGCGTTTCAGGAGCACTTCAGGTGGTGATCTGGCTGTGGGTCGCGTTTCTGGCCCTGATCTTCGTCCTGCTCGCACTGGATCTGGGCCTGTTCCATCGCCGCCTGCACGCGATCTCGATCAGGGAGGCGGGCGTCTGGACGGCCGTCTGGGTCGCCCTCGCTCTGGTCTTCAACGTCTGCGTCTACCTGCTGTACCAGCACCACGTCTTCGGAATCGGCCAGGTCATCGGCCACCCGATCGGCGGCGGCGAGGCCGCGCTCGATTTCTTCACCGGCTATCTCATCGAGAAGTCGCTCAGCCTGGACAACATCTTCGTCATCGCGCTGATCTTCACCTATTTCCGCATCCCGGTGGCCTACCAGCACCGCGTGCTCTTCTGGGGCATCGTCGGCGCCGTGATCTTCCGTGGCGTCATGATTCTGCTGGGGGCAGCGCTGATCGCCCGTTTCGAGTGGGTGACGTACGTCTTCGGAGCCATCCTGATCGGCACTGCCGTCAAGCTCCTCGTCACGAGGGGCGATTCCGTTCACCCAGACCGCAACCTCTTCGTGCGGCTGGCGCGGCGGATGTACCCGGTCTCCCAGGAGATGGACGGACCCCGCTTTTTCACGCTCCAGAACGGCCAGCGGGCGGTGACGCCCGTGTTCATCGCCATGCTGGTGGTGGAAAGCTCGGACGTGATGTTTGCCGTCGACTCGATCCCGGCCATCTTCGCCATCACCCGTGATCCGTTCATCGTCTTCACCTCCAACATCTTTGCGATCCTCGGCCTGCGGTCGCTCTACTTCGTGCTGGCGGGCATGTTGGATCGTTTCCGCTTCATGAAGTTCAGCCTGGTGGTGCTGCTGGCGTTCATCGGGGTGAAGATGCTGCTGGCGGAGTGGTATCACATCCCCACGCCGATCTCGCTGGGCGCCGTCTGTGCGATCCTGGCGGCCGGCGTGATCGTCTCCCTGCTCCGCAGCGGCACTCCGGCAGCGGCCCCATCGGCAACGTCGCCCCCGGACCGGTCGCAG
>QZJT01000074.1 GCA_003597935.1 Phycisphaerales bacterium
TCGTCTACGACGAGCTGCGTGCCGTGGCCGAGGTGCAACTGACCGGCGCCGACGCCCGGCGCACCCTGGAGCCGACCGCCCTGGTGCAGGAGGCGTACATCCGGTTGCTCGGGCAGCGGACGCTGCGCTGGCAGGACCGGAGCCAGTTCATCGCAGTGGCGGCGCGGGCGATGCGGCAGATTCTGGTGTTCCACGCCATCAGCCGCCGCAACGCCGGCCGCGCCCACACCGACCATCGCGTCGCCCTGGACGAGGCGGTCGCCCTGTTCGAGGCCCGCTCCATCGACCTGATCGCCCTGGATGAGGCGTTGACCCGACTGGAGGAAGTGGACGCGCTTCAGGCTCGCATCGTCGAACTGCGATTCTTCGGCGGGCTGGGCGACAAGGAGATCGCCCAGGTCTGCGGCGTGCCGCGCCGCGACGTCTCCCGCGAGTGGACGATGGCTCGAGCCTGGCTGCGTCGGGAACTGCGGCCGGAAAGCGCGTCCGGCGATGCCCAGGCGAACCCCCCGCCCGAGTCCGTTGCGGGCTGAGCCGATCGAGCGACCCAACGGCAGAAGGACAGCATCGGCTTCCCCGGCTGGACCCGCGATGGTAACGTAGCGGGGTTGCCGGAGGACGTCATGCCGCCCCCAACGATCAATCTCAGCGCCAAGCTGGCCGCGTTCGATCGGCTCTGGTCGCCCAAGGTGATCGCCGAACTCAACGGCCAGATGGTCAAGCTCGTCAAGGTGGAGGGCGAATACGTCTGGCACCACCATGCCGACGAGGACGAGCTGTTCCTGGTGCTGACCGGCGAACTCGAGATACACTTCCGCGACGGCGTCGCGACGCTCTCGGAGGGCGAGTTGATCGTCGTGCCGCGCGGCGTCGAGCACAAGCCGGTCGCCCGCCGGCCGGCCGAGATCCTGCTCTTCGAACCGGCCACCACGCGCAACACGGGCAACGTCGACCACGCCTGGACCGTCGTGCCGGAATCGCTCGAGCGGATCTGAACCCGTGCCCATCAGCGAAGCCACAGGAGCGACGACAGCGACATGCTCACGATGCGCGGGTCCTTGACGACCACGTCGTCATCGAGCGTGACGAGAATGCCGAAGGGCGCGTTGTAGACCGTCTTTTCCAGGAACGCGCGCAGGCCGCGGGTATCTTCGTGGCAGTCGATTCGGCGGCGATACTTGACCTCGATCGGGATTCGCTTCACACCGACGGTCAGCACGAAGTCCACTTCCGGCTCGGTCGCCCGCGTCGGGAAGTGGGGGACGTCGAGATTGGGCACCGACGCGAGGAAGTAACCCAGGACGCTCTCCGCGAGTTGGCCCGCCAGATCGGACAGGTGGGGGCTGGCCGCCAGCCTGTCGGGATCCAGCGGTACAACCTCCTCCAGCCAACTGGCCCGCAGGCCATGGTCGCACAGGCAGATCTTGGCGGGCGACTTGCGCCGTTTCAGCCGCAATTCCATCGGCTGAATGAGCCGCATCAGCAACGTGCCGTCCAGGAAGCGGAGGTACGTCAGGATTCGATTCCAGCCGATGTCGGCGGCCAGCGATTGCCGGATCTCAGGGACGAACACGGCAGAGCCGGGCGTTTGACCGGCGTATCGGCAGCACAGGCGGAACACCTCCTCCAGCAGCGCCTGGTCCCGTTTGCGGCCGCGTTCACCCATGCGCAGATCATGCTCGATGGCTCTCTTGATGACGGTCTCGTTCAGTTGATCGGCCATCTGCGGCCACGGAACATCCCCGCGCTGATGCGCCACCGGATACGCACCGCGCTCGGCGAACGCCACAAACGCCTGGTCGCGAACCGGGCGCTCGCGCCGGGCCTGTTCGATCGCCTCCTGCCAGAACTCCATCTGGATGAGCGAATCCAGGGCGTTGTGGACCCAGTAGGGCGCTCCTTCGACGCCGAATCGGATTCCGGCGATTTCCCTCAAGAGCAAGGGTCCCAAGTCGAGCGTCGTGACTCTCCCCGCGAGGCTGTCCCTTCCGGCTTCAATGCGGAGCGACGAACTGCCCGTCAGCAGGACGCGGACCCGATGATTGTCGACCAGGCTTTTGACCTGCGGTGCCCACGCATCGAGGTTCTGTACTTCATCGAAGAACACGTACGCCGGCCGAAAGGCCCAATCGGCCGCATTGAAAGTCTCCTTCAGCACGTGGGCTTCGAACCACCTCGCGATGGTGAGGGCCGGTTCGCGCACCTCTTCGTGCGTCGGCAGCTCATCGAAAGAGACGAACAGGATGCGGTCGGCGGCGATCTCTTCTTCCAGCAGTGCGTTGATGAGTTGTCGGACGAGAACGGTCTTGCCCACCTGCCTCGGTCCGCGCAGCACGGTCGCCGGAGCGATCCCCTTGTCGAGCAGGTGTCGAAGGCGGGCATAGGGCCAACGGTGAAACTCCGGGAGACGCGGCGCGGGTTCGCCTCGCCACCATGGGTTCATGCCGCGGATGTTCTCCGAGAGTTCAGCCGGTAGCGCTCCGCGCGACGCCTGTTCCTGAATTGGGTACTGTTCATCCGTCATCGACGCAGGTTCGCTGCCGGCCGGGGCTTCATGGTTGACACTGCACGGGCGTCATACGGCCGATGCACGGCATTATGGCGATCGGCGAAGTCCACGCTATGTCGCCCGAGTCGTTTCGCTCGGCAGTCAGGGTCGCGGGGTTCGCACGCGCTGTAACGTGCGGCTCGCGCACCGCGGTCCAGTTCCGCCTGCCGGCAGCGCGACGCCAAGGCGTCGAGCCAGGCAAGCGCAGACCGCAGCAGCCCGACCCGCGTTCGCCACGCTCCCCACCTCGCGCTACAATGCCCGCATGGCCGCGGTCCTGGTTGTGCGCGACGTTCGCAAGGAATTCCCCACCGACGCGCAAGCGGTGCGGGCGCTGGACGGCGTGTCGCTGACGGTCGACGAGGGCGAGTTCGTCTGCATCATGGGGGCCAGCGGGTCGGGCAAGAGCACGCTCCTGCACCTGGTCGGCGGGCTGGACCGGCCTACGTCCGGCAGCATCACCATCGAAGGCCGCGACATCACCCGCATGAGCGACCGCGAGCGGACCCTCTTCCGCCGCCGGCGCATGGGCGTCATCTTTCAGGCGTTCAACCTGCTGCCCACGTTGACGGCGGTCGAAAACGTCGCCCTGCCCTCCATCATCGACGGCAGCGACGGGCGCGAGGTGACGAAGCGGGCGCGATCGCTCCTGGAAGAACTGGATCTGGGACATCGCGGCACGCATCGCCCCCAGGCCATGTCGGGCGGTGAACAGCAACGGGTGGCGATCGCGCGGGCGCTGATGAACGACCCGGCCATCGTGCTGGCCGACGAGCCGACCGGCAACCTGGACACGCGTCATGGCGAGGAAGTCTGGCGGGCGCTGGCCACCATGAGCCGGGCGCGGGGCAAGACCGTCATCGCGGTGACGCACGAATCAGCCGGGGCGACCTTCGCCGACCGCGTAGTGGTCATCAAGGACGGCCGCATCGCGGGTCAGATCGAACCGGGGGGGGAGGGTCATGCGGCACTGGTCGCAACTCGCTACGCGGAACTGGTCGGCTAACAAGTCCGCCTTCCTGGCGACGGTAATATCCGTCGGGCTGGGCGTGGCCATCGTGGTGGCGGTCACGTCGTTCTATGAATCCGCGGTCGCGGCCGTCAAGGGCGAGGTCGTCGGCCGCTGGCTGGGATCGGCCCATATCACCATCGACCCGCCCGGAGCGCACTGGGGCTCGTTGGAAGCGTCGCTGGCCGAGCCGATCCGCAAGGTCGATCACGTCGCTTACGTCTCCGCCCGGCTGAAGCGGCCGATGGTCGTGGTGCCGCCGCCGCGGGCGCAGGAACTGCTGCCGGACAAGCACGACTACGTCGACGCCATCGGCATCGACCCGGGCGCCGATGCGCCGTTCCAGACGCTGCCCGAGGTCCGGGGCCGCTTCCTGCAGCCGGGCGACCGCGGCGTGTGCGTGATCGAGAGCACGCTGCAGGAGCACTGGGCGTTCGACCTGGGCGACGCGCTGTACCTGGCGGCATACCGGGGGGGGGCGGCCCGGCCGCTGACGATCGTCGGCATCTTCGACAGCCAGCGGCTGGCGGACTTTCAGCGCGAAGCCCTCTACCTGCCCATCGAAGACGCCCAGGCGATCAAGAACCAGCCGGGCGCGGCCACCACCATCGACGTGATGGTGGACGATCCCACCCCGCAGCGGCTGGCGCAGACCAAGGCCGACATCGAGGCGCTGCTGGCCGAGCGCGACCTGGCCTACACCGTCGAATCCGCCCAGGCCCGCCTGGCCCAGCTCGACGAGGCCGAGCGCCTGACGCGGATGATCGTCGTGCTGGCCTCGGTCATCACGCTGCTGACGGCGTTTTTCATCATCCTGACCACCATGAGCGCGTCGCTCTATGCCCGCCGGCGGCTGCTGGGCCTGATGCGTTGCGTCGGCGTCACGCGGGGGCAGTTGATCGCGCTGGTCTTCGTCGAGGTGACGCCGCCGACGGTGGTCGGCGTGCTGGTGGGCGTCCCGCTGGGGCTGCTGCTGATCCATTGGACCGTCGGCGCGGGCGGCGGCGAGCTGCCGCCGATCCACACCAGCGGTTGGGGCCTCATCGTCGCGATCGAATGCGCCGCCGCCACCTGGCTGACCAGCATCGGCATTCTGGTCTTGCAGGTGTGTACCGTCTCGCCGCTGCGGGCCGCCCATCCGCAGAGCCGCCCCCCCCGGTTCGTCTGGGTGTACGCCTCGGCGGCGGCGGGCGTCGTGCTGATGCTCCTCCACGAGTGGTCGGTGTGGCGCATGGACCCCGGTCTGTGGGCGGATCCGTTGTGGATGTGGATCGGCGGATCCTCGCAGTTCGTCGGCTTCGTGCTGGTGGTGCCGCTGATCGTGGCGTTCCTGGGCGCGGGGCTGGCGACGCTGGCCGGGCCGCTCTTCGGCCTGCGGGCGGCGCTGGCGCGCGACCAGTTCGGCCGCGCCCCGTGGCTCAGCGCCGGCGTGTGCTGGGTCCTGATGGTCAGCGTGAGCCTGATCGTCTACATGGCGGTGCGGTCCGAGGGCATCATGCGCATCTGGGACTTCCCCGCCCGGCTCCCGGAGGCGTTCGTGTGGGCGCCGCAGTACAGCGACGCGGGCGCCATCGAGCGGATTGAGTCGCTGCCGGGCGTGGGCAAGGTCACGGCCGTGGCCGACGTGGACTGCAAGATCGACGTGGTCGGTCGCGAAACCGCCGAAGCCTCGAATCCCTTCCTGCAAAGCCTCCTGAGCAGGCTCACCCGTCCCGTGTTCGTCGCCGGCGATCCGGACACCTTTCTGAGCATGGCCCGGCTGGGCTTCGCCGAGAGCACTGAGGAGGAGGTGCGGGCCAAACTGGAGCGGGGCGGATACGTTCTGGTGCCGCCGCAGACGGCGCGAGCGCGGGACCTGAAGAAGGGCGACCGGATCACCGTCACGGTCGGCAGCCGCTCGGCCGAGTTCGAAGTGGCGGACGTGGTCGAATCGCCCGCCCTCGACATCGCGGTGACGTTCTTCAAGGCGGAGAGCTACATGCAGTTCGCCGCCGCCGCGGCCGTGATCGGCACCCGCGCCGACCTGCGCGACCGGCTGGGGCGGGACGTCGTGTCGATGGTGATGTGCAACGTGGACCTGCCGCCGGCCGACGTGCCGGCGATCTTTCAGAACCGGCGGCCGCCGGCCGAGATCACGTCGAAGTCGGTGGCGGCGCTGGTGCCGCAGATCGCCGCTCAACTGCCCAACGAATGGGCCGTGCTGGAGCGCATCATCCCTGAGCTGCGCGCGTGGACGGCGGGGACGCGCGTCGAACTTTCCGACGACGTTCGCACGGAGCTGACCCGCTTCGAGCGGGCCCTGCGCTACACCCGCTATCACTGGCGGCGGCAGACGCCGGAGCAGAACTGGCGGACGTTCCGCGAGCGGCTGGTGCTGTTCAAAGTCGCCAACGCCATGGGCAAACCCGACGCCATCATGGGCTCGCTCCAGCGATTACGCGAAAACCTCGAGCGCGACGTGCGGCGGGCGATCCTGGTGCTGACCTGGCTGCCCGGCATCTCGCTGGTGATCTCGATCGTGGGCATCACGAACCTCATCACCGTGCGCGTGCTTGCCCGCCGTCGCCACCTGGCCGTGCTGCGTGCAGTGGGGGCGACGAAGTCGCAGATCGTGCGGCTGATTCTGGCGGAATCCACGACGCTGGGCCTGTTGGGCGGCATCGCGGGCATCATCCTGGGCTTCTACTCCGCCCGCAGCGACAACGTCGTCGGCGACCGGCTGGCCGGGCTGGGCGTCGAGTGGGTCGTCCCCTGGGGCACGATCATCGCCGCCACCTTGCTGACGGTCGGCACCTGCATCCTGGCCGGCATCGGCCCCGCCCGCCACGCGGCGCGGGACGACGTGGTGTCGGCACTGGAGGCAGGATAGTCTCTGACAGCGAAACTTCTTGCCATCTTGCGCGCATGTTCTGATCGGCGGCTGAAGAGGGAGTAAGGGAGTGAGGGAGTCAGGGAAGAAGGATGAGACTCGCGGACACCTGCTCCGGAATCTGTGTCCCTCACTGCCTTATTCCCTTTTCTCTCACTCCCTTCAGGGGCTTTGGTCGCGCCCAGCGGCCGCCTGGGGAGGATAGCAGGGCGATCCTCGGCTTCCGTTGTGATCTCGATAGAATCAGGTCATGGGGGTCGCCACTGCAATCTGGAAGGCACTATCCCTTCGTGTCGAGATCTTTCGCTTCGCCCGTCCGACCGGTGCAGAAGTCCGCCGCCTTCTGCTTGCTGCACTTCTCCTTTGGCCGGCGCTCTGGCTCGCCGATGCGGTCTGTGCGGGGTGGGAGCAGATGCTCGGTTTCTACATCGGTGGGTCGCCCGACGACGAGGGGGTACTCTTTATCTGCTTCCGGGCTCTTTATTTCGCAAGCCTGACGGTACTCGCTCTGCCGGCTCAGGCACTGCTCGCCCGACTCGGCTGGTGGTTAGCGCCAACGCGTTTCAGGATTCGCCGGCGCCTGTTCATGAGCGGTTGGCTGGCGGCTGCCTGGTGGGCGCCGCTCTGGTTGCCGACGCTGTACATCACGATCCAGTCAATCGCGATAGGCGTGCGGCACTACCGCCTGGAGCTACCGGTCGGTTCGATTTTGTGGGCTGTGTACTTCGTCATCGCGCCGGTGGTGATAGGCAGCCGGTTTGTGCATGGGAGGTGGGAAACGCTGATGCCCCGTTGTCCGCAATGCGGGTACTCACGCCGGGGTTGCCCAACGCCGACATGTCCAGAGTGCGGCTTCCGGGCGCTGGATGCACCAATTCCGAAGTGGTCCGATCCGCGCTGTCACGCTCGGCGCTGGGCGGGGGTCTGTTGCGCACTTCTCCTCGTTTCGCTGGCGAGTTACCATCACCAGTTCGGCTACTGTCACGGCGGCCGACGCTTTGAGGTGATGATTGTACAGGGAAACGTCTGCGTTAGTGTCTACCCGCCGGGGTATATTGCGGGGTTGAGGTTCGCCAATGGAACGCCCCTTCCATGGACACCGGGTTTCCGCATATCGCGGGCGGTTCTGTGGGCGCCCTTGATCGCGCCTCCGTCCTTGGTGCACTCCGGTCCCGGGCGCTGGTCGCTCGTCATACCCCTATATTTGCCGGCGCTGGCGTGCGTGGCCGTGGCTGCCTGGCCGTTCCGGCCGTTCGCGACGCGTCGCCGCCGGCGACGGCAGGGACAGTGCGAGCGCTGCGGCTACGATCTGCGCGGCATACAGTCCACTCGCTGCCCCGAGTGCGGCGCGATCATTTGACCGCAACCCGGCAGCACGAACAGTAGGGCGTGCCTATTCCTCGATCAGCAGCGCGTAGAACTCGAACTCGTCGCTGGTGTTCGCCTCTTTGGGCAGCACGGTCTGCGCCAGGCTGGTGAGCGTGGTTTTGAAGCCGAAGGTGCCTTCCATCCGCTGTCCGTCGTGCGTGCCGAAGGCGTAGGCGGTGCCGGTGCCCACCTCGATGCCGTTGAAGCGGGCCACCGCCCGTAGCTCGAACGAAAAGCCGGAGCTGTTCTCGGCCCCGTAGGAGCCGGCCGTGTAGGTCAGGCCATCTGCTTGGAGAGCGTGCGACTTGCCGTCGGCCAGAATCTGCGACCCGAAGATCTGGGACGCGACGGCGGCGTTGTCATAGAGTTCCGCCACGCCGCCGTTCTCGTTGAACCGCACCCGTGTGATGAGGCGGTTGTCTGCGGCGCGGAAGAACTCCCAGGCCGTGTCGGCCAGCGACGCCGGCCCCACTCCCAGCGCCGCCTGGGACGTCGAGTCGTCCGGCAGGCGGACGCTGACGCCGGAAGGCAGGCCGCTGCCACCGAGGCCGCACCCGGACCACCATAGACAAGCGGCGAGCAGCGCCGCGGTCATCATCGTCATCCGAAGGCGCGGCGTGAGCATCGTCCGGTTCATCCCCATCGTCATCTGAAGGCGCGGCATCGGCATCGTCAGGTTCCTCGAAATCGGCACGGCTGATCGCCTTCGCAGCGCCGGGTTCGACCGGCGCGGTTGCGGCGCTAAACCGCCGGCGACACAGGCTACCATCGGCGGAACCGGCCGCCGGCTTGGTCGAACGGCCGGATCGGGTGCGGGGCTTGGCGGTCCGGCCCACGGCCGCCGCTGGTCCGCGCGTCGAAGCCGCCATCTTATCAGACAGATCGGCGGAAGTCGCGGCCGTCCGGCCGATCCGCCGATTCTGATAACGCGGCCGGTGGACATCGCGCCGCGCACCGGGATAATAGCCCCGGACGCTGCGTTGCCGCCGGACGGCGGACGCACGCGGGGGCGCCGACAGGCGTCTTGCAGATTCAGCGGATCGAGGAGACCCCATGCACAAACGTCTCTGCACTCTCATCCTCCTGGTTCTCGGGCAGGGCCGGGCGTACGCGGCCGAGCCGCCTGCGCCGCAGGTCAAGCCGGAGCCGCTGCTGGGCATCCTGACGGAGGAACTCGAATACGCGATGAAAAACCTGGTCAGCGACGACGGGCACAAGCCCTACTACGTCGCCTACGCTGTCTACGACGAGCGCCGCGTGATCGTCACCGCCTCCGACGGAGCGCTGGCCAACGCCAACGACGGGCGCTCCCGCCGCCTTGACGTGGACGTGCGGGTGGGGGACTACAAGCTGGACAACACCCACCAGATCCGCGACCAGGGCGCCGGCCGGGACTTCGGGGGGAGCAGCGAAGCACTGCCGCTGGCCGACGATGCCGACGCCATCCGGCACGTGCTGTGGCTGGAGACGGACGCCCGCTTCAAGGACGCCGCCCAGCGGCTCACCCGCGTCGAGGCCAACCTGAAGGTCAAGGTCGAGGAGGAAGACCAGAGCGACGACTTCAGCCGCGAAACCCCCTCCGTCTACTACGAGGCGACGGGGCGCGTGGACGTGGACCTCGATGAGTGGGGGAAACGCCTGCGCCGCATTTCCGCCGACTCGCGCGCCTTTCCACTCATCTATCAGTCCTCCGCGACGCTGGGGGCGCTGGCCGGAACGCGCACCATGGTCACCAGTGAGGGCACGCGCTTGCAGACGCGCGAGACGCGCTACCGCATCACGCTGCAAGCGGCCACCAAGGCCGACGACGGCATGGACATCTTCCAGTCGGACGACTTCAACGCCGCCGACGCCGCCGGTCTGCCGGATGAGGCCGCCATCGAGCGGGCGTTTCGCAAGGTGATCGAGCAGGTCATGGCCCTGCGCTCCGCCCCGCTGGCCGAGCCTTACACCGGCCCGGCCATCCTGCGCAACCGCGCCAGCGCCGTGTTTTTCCACGAGATCTTCGGCCACCGCATCGAGGGCCACCGCCAGAAGGACGTCACCGAGGGGCAGACCTTCACCAAGAAGATCGGCCAGCCGGTGCTGCCGGACTTTTTGAGCGTCTACGACGACCCGACGACGGCGAAGCTGGGCGGCGTCGATCTGCGCGGCTTCTACCGCTTCGACGACGAGGGGGTGGCGGCCCAGCGCGTAGGGCTGATCGAAAGCGGCGTGCTCAAAACGTTCCTGCTGTCGCGCAGTCCGGTGGAGGGCTTCCCGAAATCGAACGGCCACGGGCGGCGCGAGCCGGGCCGCGAGGTGGTCTCGCGGCAGGGCAACCTCATCGTGGAATCGAAAAAACAGGTGCCGTTCGACCAGTTGCGCGCCCTGCTGGTCGATGAGTGCCGGCGGCAGGACAAGCCCTATGGACTGCTCTTCGAGGACATTTCCGGCGGCTTCACCACTACCCGCCGGGGGGGGCCGCAGGCGTTCAAGGTGCTGCCCATCGTCGTCTACCGCGTGTACGTGGACGGCCGGCCGGATGAGCTGATCCGCGGCGTGGACATCGTCGGTACGCCGCTGTCCTGTTTCGAGCGCATCACCCACACCGGCGACGACCCGGCGGTGTTCAACGGGACCTGCGGGGCGGAGTCCGGCTGGGTACCGGTGGCGGCCGCGTCGCCGTCGATCCTGGTGTCCGCCATCGAGATCGAAAAACGCCAGCTCGACCAGAGCCGTCCGCCGATCCTGCCGTCGCCCTATTCGCTCAGCAGGGACGACGCGTCCACCGAGTCGAGCAAGAATGCGACGCAGTAGAAGGCAACCGCAGATTCTCGCAGATTACGCAGATTTTCGCAGATTACGAGGAAAATACTTTGTTGATTCATACATGCGAATCCACTTCCCTTGGCTCGCGAGAGCGCGCCTCGGACGATATGCGTCCGTTCGTGAACCGACTAATATCTCTTTCTGGAATCTGTGCAAATCTGCGTAATCTGTGGATTATTCTCTTGCTCGCGCTCGCAGGATTTCTGCGGATGGCGCCGGTGGCGGCGGCGGAGACGCTGACGGTGCCGGTCAGCGAGGCGCTGATGCGGGCACTCTCCGATGAGATGGAACGCTCGATGAAGGACCTGGTGCTGGAAGGTCTGGAGAGGCCCTATTTCATCCAATACGCCGTCGACGACAGTTTGACGCGATCGCTGAGGGCCAAGATGGGCGCGTTGGTGGAGGACTCCACCTCCCGCACCCGCAACCTCGGCACCCGCGTCCGCGTCGGCTCGATGGACCTGGACAACACCAACGTCGGCTACCCCATCCGCCCGGTGCCGCTGCCGCTCGACGATGACTATGACGCGCTGCGACAGGCCGTCTGGCTGGTGACCGACGCCGAATACAAAGTCGCGGTGGAGATCCTGGCGCGGAAGAAGGCGTTCCTGCAGGAGCGCAAGATCGAAGACCGCCCGCCCGACTTCAGCCCGGCCGAGCCGGTCAAGCACCTCGATGAGGCCGTCAGCCTGCCGTTCGACGCCGGCGCCTGGCGCGAGCGCGTCGCGGCGCTCAGCGCCCGCGCGGCCGCGTTCAAGCGGCTGCAAGACGCCGACGTCTCCTTCTGGGCGGGCGTGTCGACGGAGTACCTCGTCAACTCCGAGGGCACGCGCCTGCGCGAAAGCGACTCCGGCATCTTGATTACGGTCAGCGCCCAGGTCCGCGGGGCGGAGGGCATGTCGTTGTCCGACAGCGCAATGTTCCTGGGCGAGACGTTCGACGAATTGCCGTCGATGGAGGAGATGTTCGCTGAGGTGGACGGGATGTGTCAGTCGCTGATCGCCGCGGCCGAGGCGCCCATGATCGAACACTACTTCGGCCCGGTGCTCTTCGACGCCTCCGCCGCCGGGCGCGTGTTCGAGGCACTGCTGGCCAACGATTTGGACGCGGAACCGGTCAGCATCACCGGGTTCGGCTCCGACGAGGTGATGGAAAAGAAGATAGGCACGCGCATCCTGCCGCGCGGCTTCAAGGTGTACGACGATCCACGCCCGTCGCACTATGAAGGGCAGCTCGTGGCCGGCTACTACAACTATGACGACGAAGGCGTGCCCGCCCAGCGCGTGAATCTGGTCGAAGAAGGCGTGCTCAAGACGCTGGTCTCCTGCCGGGCGCCGTCGCGGAAGGTGAAGACCAGCAACGGCCACGGCCGGGGGCGGTACGGCGACGTCTCGCCGCGGGTGGCGTGCCTCTACTTCGAGGACGAAGACGCCGTGGCGGATGAGAAGCTCAAGGCTGAGCTGATCCAGGCGGCCCGAGACGAAGGGCTTCCGTTCGGTCTGTACGTCAAAGCGCTGGGGCCGCCGGGGTTTCGATCGCTGGGCAGTCCCCTGCTGACGTACAAGGTGTACGTCGACGACGGCCAGGAGGAGCTGATCCGCGGCCTCCAGTTCCAGCCGGTCGAAATGCGGGAGCTGCGCGACATCATCGCCTCCGGCACGAAGCGCGAGGTCTACAATTCGATGTCCGGCGCCGGAGTCCAGAGCATTATCGCCCCGGCCGTGATCTTCGAGGAACTGGAGCTGACGAAAGTGGCCCAACAGTTCGACGCGTTGCCCATCCTGAAAGCGCCTGCGTCGCGGCCGGAAAAAGAGAGTGATGGGGGCAAAGAAGAATTGAGGGAGTGAGAACATCACCCCTCAGATAAAGGAGCGAGTTACAATCCGAACCGCGACCGTAAGGGAGCGGTTTCATCGAATCGCGTCCTTGTCCGTCAGGATCGCCGCGCCTGCACGGCCCCGGAGGGGCCGAGGATCGTAGCCACGGGTGGAGCGCAGCGCAACCCGTGGGAGCGGGCGAGCGTTTCGCTCCCGCTCCTAAGGAGCGGAGGAAGTTCGCCGTGAGGAGTATTCTCGAGAACGTGTCAACCGCGGATACGAAACCCGTTCATCGACACCACATGCCGGCACCCACCGCTGACAACTCGCTCCAATCCAGGCTGAATGCGGTTCGCGACGCCCTCTGTGCACACGACCGCATCGCCGTCGCCTTCAGCGGCGGCATCGACTCCACGCTGGTGCTCAAGCTCGCGGTGGACGCGCTCGGCCCGCAGCGCGTGGTGGCGGTCACGGGCGTCAGCGAGAGTCTGGCGCCGGCCGAATTCGATGCGGCCAAGGCGCTCGCCGATGAACTCGGCGTCCGCCAGATCATCCTGCACACCGACGAGTTCGACAATCCCGGCTACACATCGAACCCGACCGACCGTTGCTATCACTGCAAGACGACGCTCTACCGCCACCTCGAAGCGTGGATGGCCGGCCACGGCGAATACACCGTCGTCAGCGGCACCAACGCCGACGACCTGGGCGACTATCGACCGGGCCTGACGGCCGCCGCCGAGCACCGCGTCCTCAGCCCGCTGGCCGACGCCGGTCTGACCAAGGCGGACGTGCGCGAGCTGGCGCAGCGGCTCGGCCTTCCCAACCACGACAAGCCGGCCAGCCCGTGTCTGTCGAGCCGCGTGCCCTACGGCGAGCCGGTCACGCCGGAAAAGCTCCGCATGATCGACCGGGCCGAGACGTTTCTGCGCGGCCTCGGCTTCCCCGTCTGCCGCGTGCGCCATCACGCCGGCGACGCGGCCAGCATCGAGGTTCCCCCCGACGACCTCGCCCGGATTACGTCGGCAGACCTCGCGGCGCGGGTGGAGTCCGCCCTGCGCCGGATCGGCTATCGAAGCGTGACCATCGACCCGCGCGGCTTCCGCAGCGGCAGACTCAACGAGGCCGTGGTCGAGCTTCGCCTCGCGCAGCGGGCCGGCTGAAGTCCGGGGCGACGTCGCCATCGCGCCCCCCAGAATCCCGGCATTCGTGCCGGGCACGCCGCCGTGGGAAGCGGCGAACATCGCTGACCGGATCCAAACGGGAAGGCCGCCCGCCATGAATGGCGGGGCTCGGACAAGACCGCCCGCCATGAATGGCGGGG
>QZJT01000072.1 GCA_003597935.1 Phycisphaerales bacterium
GTGCCCTCCACGCTGCTGTGGCAGAAGGCCATCGAGGACTTGCAGGTCAATGCGCCGTTCCAGCGGTTGCGCAAGAGCCTGCTGCTTCTGCTGCAACTTCTCGTGCTGATCGCGGCCGCGCTGGCGCTGGGCAAACCCATGTTCCAGCACGTCCGCACCCACGACGACAACGTCATCATCCTCATCGACCAGTCCGCCTCCATGTCAGTCGTCGAGCCGGACGGCCGCACGCGCCTGGACGCCGCCCGGGAGCAGGCCCGGCACACCATCGACAACATGTCCGACGACGGCCGGGCCATGGTCATCGCCTTCTGCGACCGTGCCTACGTCGCCTCGCCCTTCGACACCAACAAATCCGCCCTCAAGGCCCGGATCGACGCCATCGAGCAGACCGACGGCGCCTCGCGCCTCGGCGAGGCCATCGCCCTGGCCGAGGCCTACCTGCAGAACATCATCATCGGCAAGGAGGAGGGCGGCGCCGACGTCGCGCCGGAGTCGGCCGCCCCCCCCGCGTCCGTCTATCTGTTCACCGACGGCAACATCGAGGACCTGGACAAGGTCTCGCCCCAGCGGCTCAATGTCGATAACCTGCGCGTCTACAACCTGGCCCTGCGCAGCGACAACGTGGGGATACTGGCCATGGACGCCCGCCGCCACTACGAACGGCCCGAGGCGCTGCAGGTCTTTGCCACCGTGCGCAACTTCGGCGCCGAGCCGGTCACGTGTGACGCCACCCTCTACCTCGACGACCAGGTCGCCGACGTGCAGACGATCCGGCTGGAAGGGGCGCCCCCCGAACCGGAGGGGGGCGATCCCACGCCGCTGCACCAGCGGGCGCCCGCCGCCGGCACCGTGGCGGCGGTGGCGTTCGACGAGGTGAACTTCGAGTCGGCCGGCGCCGTCGAGGTCCGCCTGATGATCGACGACGCCCTGCTGGCCGACAACCGCGCCTGGACGCTGGTCGAGCCGCCCCGCGACGTCTCGGTGCTGCTGGTGACCGACGGCAGCATCTTCCTGGAAAACGCCCTCGCCACGCTGCCCATCGTGCTGGAGACGATCACGCCGGCCGAGTACGAATCCCGCGGCGACGAGGAACTCATCGACAACGGGCGTTGCCGGTACGACGTGGTCGTCTTCGACGGCCACTCGACCAGCCGCCTGCCGCAGGGCAACTACTTCTTCTGGGGCGCGGCCCCGAACGTCGAGGGCGTGGCGCTGGGCCGCACGATCGACGACGAGATCATCTTTAACTGGGACGAGACGCACCCGATCCTGCGGCACGTGGCGGTCGAGACGGTCCAGGTGTTCGAGTGGCGCGAGTTGAAGCTGCCGCGGGAGGCGGTGTCGCTTATCGACGGACAGACGTCGCCCGTGCTGAGCCTGCTGAACCGCGACGCCAGTCAGTATCTGATCTGTGCCTTCCGCCTGATCAGCGAGGACGACGCGGGCAACCCCATCATGAACACGTTCTGGGTGACGAAGGTCCACTTCATCGTCTTCCTGCAGAACGCGGTGCAATACCTGGCGTCGGCCATCTCGACCGCCGGCGTCCGAACCGTCCCCCCCGGCGAGCCGGTCACGCTCCCCGCTCCGGCCGGCGCCGCCACCGTGCTCATCCGACGTCCAGACGCCGTCCCCGACAGCGTGCCGGTGGGGGACTTCCCCACCATCCACTATGCCCGCACCCGCAAGGTCGGCGTATACCGGGCCGAGCCGGGCGTGCCCGGCGAGGACCGCTTCGCCGTCAACCTGTTCAGCGAAATCGAGAGCCACGTCGCCCCGCAGCGCAGCATGACCATCGGCCAGTCTCCCAAGACGGCCCAGGCCACCTCGATGGAGGTCAACGACCCTGCGTGGCCCTGGTTTCTGCTGGGTCTGCTGGCTTTTCTGCTGATCGAGTGGGTGGTGTACAATCGGCGCGTGCTCGTATGACGGCAGCCCCGGCGTTCTTGGGCATTCAGACCGGGCGAGGCGCCGGTTCTGCCGGTCCGCAACGGGAACCGCCGTGAGGTCCACCGGTCCAGAACCGGCGTCAGAACGGCCACTGGGCCGTTACTCGCACCGCCGCTTCTTGGCCTTGATCTTGCACGTCCCGTTGCCGCCGCCCGGGCACGCGATGGTCGTCTTGACCGACTTGCGACAGTCCCGCTTCGTCTCGCATTCCTCCTGCGTGCGGTAGGATTCGCCCGGTTGCGGGCAGGCGCCGCAGCCGCCTTTCGGTTTGCTCTTCCGCAGCGTGTACGTGCAGCGCGTGCCGCCGGCGCCGAACTCCGCCCCCAGCAGGATGTCGGTCAGCCCCTGGACCGGGACGCGCTGAAGCAGCGTGCCGTCCTTTTCGTACTGGAACAAGTCTGTGTTGCCGTGGGACGCGGGAATCCACAGCGTGTCGTCAGCCGGGTCCCAGGCGATGCCGTAGCCACCCGAGACGTCGATGTTAAACTCGGAAATCAGGTTGCCGTTCAGATCGTACTCCTGGACGCGGTCACCGCGGCCGACCGTGTTGGTCACCCAGAGCGTGCCGTTCCTGCCGTCGTAGGTGATGCCGGAGCTGCGGCGCAGCGGCACGAAGAGCACCTCGACGTTGTCCCAGTCGGCGTCGCCCTGGACCACGGCGAAGTTGGTGGGGAAGTCGTTGTGGCCGATGCTCCAGTTCCGCTCGCCGTCGGTAGCGCCGTCATAGAGGCTCTCGAAGCGCGGATTCGTGTAGCGGCCGTCGAGCGGCGCGCCGTCGAGAGTATACTCCTGACCCACCCGGCCGCCGTCCTGCCCGATGAACTTGACCGTGTCCGTCACCGTGCAGCCCGGGCCGTCGAACTGCCCGCTACGGTTGAACTGCCGCACGATCCGGCCGTTCTGGACGACGTAGACGATCGGCGTCACCCGGTCCGACAGGTACAACTCGCTCAACTGGGCCTGCACCAGCGTCGGCAGACAGCCCATTCCTGCAAGCAATCCACTCAACAGTCGCTTCATCATTCGACCTCCTCGAAACCCTGGAAGACCCCTTCCGAAAACCCCACGACGCGCTATTGTACCAGGTCGTCGGCGAAACGCAGCGCCGGCCGGCAGTGGGAACTCGTGAACCCCCTCTCGGATGGCGCTACCGTGCGATGGTGCGGGCCGCGCTGTAGAATCCTCGACCGTGCGTCGGCGCCGCGCCTCCACTGGCGAGGCCGCGGCGTCGGCTCAGGCGAAAGAAATCATAACAGACGCGGGCGCCGAGTGAAGCGGCCCGCCGAGCAGGGAGCCACCCCGTGCCCGACGTGCAGACCCCCGACTTCTTCGCTTTCGATACGCTGCTCATCGACGACGAGCGGACGGTGCGCGACACCGTCGCCCGATTCGTCGACGACCGCGTGCTGCCCATCATCGGCGAGTGCTTCGAAACTGAGCGCTTCCCGATGGACCTCGTTCCCGAGATGGCCGAGCTGGGCCTGTTCGGTCCGTCGCTGTCCGACTACGGCTGCGCCGGGCTGAACAGCGTCTGTTACGGCCTCATCATGCAGGAGCTGGAGCGCGGGGACAGCGGCGTGCGCAGCTTCGCCTCCGTGCAGTCCGGCCTGTGCATGTATCCGATCCACGCCTACGGCTCGGCCGAACAGAAAGCGCGCTGGCTGCCCGACATGGCCCGCGGCCGCAAGATCGGCTGCTTCGGCCTCACCGAGCCGGACGGCGGGTCCGACCCGGGCAACATGAAGACGCGGGCCAGGCGGGACGGCGCCGACTGGATCATCGACGGCGCCAAGATGTGGATCACCAACGGCAGCATCGCCGACGTGGCCGTGGTGTGGGCGGCCACCGACGACGGCATCCGCGGCTTCCTGGTCGAAAAGGGCATGAAGGGCTACACCACCCGCGACATCCCGCACAAGTTCTCCCTGCGGGCGTCGATCACCAGCGAGCTGTTCTTCGACAACGTCCGCGTGCCGGAATCGAGCCGGCTGCCGGAAGCCGCAGGCTTAGGCGCGCCGCTGAGCTGCCTGACCCAGGCCCGCTACGGCATCGCCTGGGGCGGCATCGGCGCGGCCATCGCCTGTTACCGCGAGGCGCTGGAGTTCGCCCGCCAGCGGGTGCTGTTCGGCTCACCGCTGACGCACAAGCAGATGATCCAGGTGCGGCTGGCCGACATGGTGCGCCAGATCACGGCCGGGCAGTTGCTCTGCTGGCAACTCGCCAAGCTCAAGGACGCCGGCACGATGCACCACTCGCAGGTGTCGTTGGCCAAGTGGCACTGCGTCCGCCTCGGCCTCGACATCGCCCGCGACGCCCGCGACATCCTCGGCGCCGGCGGCATCAGCATCGAATGCTGCCCCATCCGCCACGCGCTCAACCTCGAAAGCGTCATCACCTACGAGGGGACGGAGACGATTCACCAGTTGATCGTGGGCAGGGAGATCGCGGGAGGGAAGGGGGCATTTTAGGCGGAAATGTCGAATGTCGAATGTCGAATGAAGGACGTCTGAGCGGAATTTAGCGGACGAGTCTGAAATTGGCCGAAGCACTGGTTACAATAAAGAGGTTGGTTTTGTCCGGACGCTACGCGTTCAGCCTGAAGGCGCTGATTGAGATGGAAGCCGACGGCCTGACGGAACTGGACGTCGTGGAGTGCATTGCTAACGCCGTCGCTGTGTACAAGCGCCTTCGTTCCACGAGCACGCGCCGTAAAGACCGAAAGGAGTATCTCTATGTCATCCAGGGCACGACGCTGACGGGGATGCAGGTCTACACCAAAGGCAGAATCTCGCGTGAAGCGGGTAAGGACGTCTACTACTTCCTGGTCTCGTCCAAGCGGGCGGAGTGATTTGACCATGCCACTCAACATTACCACGTGTCCGAACTGCGGAAGCAAGCGCATTCAGCATGTCTGTCGCGATCTCCACGGCGAGTTCAAGGGCGAAGCATACGTCGTGCCGAACCTGGAGTTCCACGAGTGCCCGGATTGCGGCGAGAGGGTCTTCGATCGTGACGCCATGCGACGCATCGAAGCGGTTTCGCCCGCTTATCGCAAACGGCGTCCCCGCGCCGGGGCTGGAGGGCATTGACGCCGGCGGCGCTGACGTGCGCGGCTTGCCAATGCGGCCGGCTTCAGCCAGCCGGTGTTTGCCACCGGCTTCAACCGGTGGTGGACGAATCATAGTCCTCATTGTCTTTCTTTCCCTGCCGCCTCAGCCGGCTTCAGCCGGACTTGGCTCCTGGAGCCAGCGCGATGAGCAACGCGGATACGGCGTGGAGAGCTTTGGAACGCGGACGGTAGCCCAGCGTTCTTTACTGGGCGGTGGACTACGTGTATCGCCGGCGCGAGCATCGCGCCAATGGCGAGGTTCAGGTCCGACGGGAACTCTGCTCGCCAGGGTGGCGAAGTCCTCTCCGATTGCCGCCAGGCTGGAGCGGCGGTCCCAGGACGCACTGCCGATCGTCTCACGCAGCCCCTCCGGCCTCCGATTTCCCGCTTTCCGTCCCGATGGACGTTATCCGACGCGCTGGTAGAATCACACTGCATTGGACACCGGTCTCGTTTTTGAGGAGTGCTCCATGACGCGGTTCTCTTTTCTCCACGTCTGCATTGTCGCCCCGTTGTTCATCGCGCCACCGGCCGGCGCTCAGGATGCGGTTTCGGGCACGGTTGTTGACGCGAACGGCAACCCCGTGAGAGCCACCGTGGCGGACTTCTGGACATCCGCGAAATTGGAGCCAGCCCCCTTGGGATACATGCATCCCCTCGGAGGGGGCGTAACGGGCGCGAGCGGACAGTTCACCATCACAGCCCACTTCTATGGCGATTCGGGCGTCCTACTGGCTGTGGATGCAGCCCGAGATCGCGGCGGGCTGGTGGTCGTGGACCCTGCGAATCTGTCTGCCCCGGTCACCATCAAGCTGGGCCCGCTGGTCGAAGTGCACGGACGCTTTTTCTGCGAAGAACTTCAGCACCCCCCGCCCTGGACGAACGTCTACATCAAGCACAAGGCCAGCGGACACCGGCTTCTGCAGTGCGATTCGCACGAGGCGACGTTCGCCTTCAAGCTGCCGCCGGGCGAGTACAGTTTCGACGGCTACGGCTCGGACGTCCACGGCGTCAAAAAGACGCTGACACTGGTGGCCGACAAGCCCGTGGTCGACATGGGCACGATCGACCTCCGCGCCACGGGCATCGCTATGCACAAGGGCAAGGCGCCTCCACCGTGGCACGTCACGGACGCGCGCGGCGTTCCGAAGACCGTCCAGGTTTCGGACTTCAAAGGCAAATGGGTGCTGCTGGAATTCTGGGGAGTATACTGCGGACCCTGCATCGCCCGCAGTTTGCCGGGTTTGATGGATCTTTACGAAGCACACCGCGCCGACCGCGACAAGTTCGAGATTCTCGCCTTCCATGACACTACCGTGCAGGACTTCAAAGAACTGGACCAGAAACTCGTACCCATCAAGAAGTCGCACTGGAACGGCAGGGACTTACCGTTTCCGATTCTGCTGGACTCCACAGGGGAGACGCTCAAGGCTTTCGGCGTCACGGGTTTCCCCACGACCGTCCTGATCGACCCGGACGGTAAGCTGGTTGGCCAGGCGGGCGAGGAAGACCTGGAGGCGAAGCTGCCGCCCCTGCCGATGGCCGAGCGACTGGCCCGCGCCATCGACCGACAGGTGAGAACGTACGTGGACGATTCGCCGCTGAATGAGGCAATCCAACGGCTGGCCGAAGCCGCCAGGGTGCCGATTCGGCTGGACGCGGAAGCGCTCACGAAGGCCGGCATTCAGCCGAACGACACCGTGCCGCTCACGCTTTCGGGCCGGCTTTCGCTGCGAAGCTGGCTCAACGTCGTGCTCGATGCCCACAAGCTCACGTTCAACATGGCGAGTGACGGCGTCGTCATTGCGCCGCGGCCGGCGGGTCAGGGCTCGCCGCCGCAGGATTCGCCGGCACAGCGCGCCTCCATCGAGCGCATCGAGGCGCGGCTGCGCGAAGCCACGACGTTCGATTTCAAGGACAAGCCGCTTGCCGCCGTGGCCACATACTTCGAGAACGAAACAGGGGAGAACTTCATCCTGGAACCGGCCGCCCGCAAGGCCGGCAGGCTGGATCCGAACCGGAAGGTCTTCGGATCTGCCGACAACAAGCCTCTCGGTGCGGCGCTGAAGGAGCTTCTCGGACTCGCGGGGCTGACGTACGTGATCCGTGACGAACTGGTGGTCTTGACGCCGGTCCCCACGGCCGCCGGCGGCTGAGCAGCGAACCCGCTCCGGGGTTCTGCCGACAGGCGGAAATGGCGAATGGCGAATGAAGAGGGTCGGTGACGGCGGGAGGTAACAACGCGATGACTCCCCCAGTGTTGACAGACCCCGAGGTTCGCCGGGCCGGCCTTGAAGCCCTCAGCGAGCGGCTCGGCCCCGCCGGGATGATCCGTTTCCTGCGGATGTTCGATCCCGGCCGCGGGGACTACACCGAAGAGCGGCATCAGTGGCTGGATCAACTTACGCTGGAAGACATCCGCCGCTCCATCGAAGTGCGCCGGACGCGGGAAACGAAATGAGCCGCACTGTTCGTGTGCGGCGGTAGCAACACCGACCGCAACTGCGGAATCGCGGTCGCCTCGGCCGTTCAGGTGGACACATCGCCCGCAAGTCTGCTATACTGCCTGACGGGACTGAATCGTCGGGATCGCTGAGGCGCCGACGTCGCCGCACGATCGGAGTACACCCGTGGCCGCTAAAAACGTGTTTGAGCGCATTGTCTGCAATCCGGGCATCCTGGGCGGGAAGCCGTGCATCCGAGGGACGCGGATCAGCGTCGAGTTCATCCTTGAACTGCTGGGCAGCGGCGGATCGCGCGACGAAATCGTCCACGCCTACCCCCAACTGACGGCAACAGACGTCGAAGACGCCGTACGCTACGCCGCCCGGTTCCTCGAGAACGAGGTCGTTCTCTGTACCGAGGTCACCCCGTGAGGCTGCGGGAGTTTCGGCTCCTGGCGGATGAGAACATCCATCCAGAGGTCGTCGCCTGGTTACGAGCGAACGGATTTGACGTGAAGACGTGCGTCGATGCCGCGGTGCTGGGGAGCGACGACGGCCAGGTGCTCCGGTTCGCCTCCGCCGAACAACGCGTCGTCCTGACCCACGACCGGGACTTCGGCGAGTTGGCCATTGCACGGCGGGAGACGCTCGTGGGCATCGTCTATTTGCGCCCGGGACACATCCGGGCATCGTTCACCATCGATTCCCTGAATGCGCTCTTGAGAATCGATCCGGATCTCGACGCGCCGTTCATTGTGGTGGTCCAACGCGACGGTCTGGAAGTCCGGATGCGCGTCCGAAACCTGTGAGAGCGTGATCGCTTTCTCCGCGAATCGCGGCGGCGGTTGGATCGCATGCCGCTGCCATCGAATGCGGGGATCTCTACAATGAACCGGAGAATACCCGATTCCCGCAGCGAGGCCGAAGGAGTTAAACGGCCCGCTCGCTGACGCCAGTGTTCGCCATGAACGTCACCCAATGCCCATCGTGCGGAAGCAGGCGCATTCAGCATGTCTGTCGCGATTTCCACGGCGAGTTGAAGGGCGAAGCCTACGTCGTCCCGGACCTCGAGTTCCACGAGTGCTCGGATTGCGGCGAGAAGCTCTTCGATCGTGACGCCATGCGACGCATCGAAGAGGTTTCCCCCGCTTATCGCGAACCGCGTTCACACGCTCGAGCTGGACGGCGCTGAGCGCATCGTCTGCAACCCGGGCACCCTGGGCGCGAACGCGTGCATCCGAGGGACGCCGATCAGCGCAACCGCGGGCGTAGCCGCGTGATGTGCGTCCCCATTGGCGGCGGCCGCTCCTCGCCCGTAGGGCGCACGAACGTAGCCCCGAGGTTCCCGGTGACCCAGGCCGTGGCCGCTCTTCGCCCGTATGGCGCACGAACGTAGCGTCTACCCGGCCGTCTCGGTCGGAGTAGAGCCATCTTCGCCCGTAGGGCGCACGACCGTAGCCAGGGACTTCAGTCCCTGGTGACGTGCCCCCCCCGAGAGACCTCCGCGGCCCGGAGGGCCGACGCGGCGGCACACGGGGATTCGTTCGGCGAATTGCGGGCGCGTAATACACATGGATTTCCCGCGCGGGCGATGAAACTCGCGGTGCCAACCGGGACGCCCTACGCGCCGGCCGATTCACCGACCGGCTCAACGTCGCGCGCCTCTATCGCCTCGTGGCCTGCGCCATCGCGTCGCCCACACGTCGAACACGTCAGCGCCAGTTGACGACGTCGTCGCTGCCCTCCGCGCCTTCGTCGTCCCGTCCGTCCGGCCCGCGGCTCCAGAGGTCGTATCCGACTTCGCTGAATTTGGCGGGGCAACGATACAAGTACGGCCGGCCCCACGGGTCGGCGAACTCTTCGATCGAACCGGGCAGGTACGGCCCCTGCCAATCGACAGTGCCCGCCGGTGCGGCGTAAAGCGCCGCGAGCCCCTCGTCCGTACCCGGGTAGCGCCCGACGTCCTGCCTGAAACGGACCAGCGCCTTGGTAGACGCACCGAGAAGTGTGATCGACGGGCCCGTCAGTGACATCATGTCAGTCCGGCGGGTACCCGGGCCAGGCGCCCCAAGCGCCCAGACGAGCAGCGCCACGACCAGCAGTAGCACGATCATTACCAGTAGGGTACGATTGTCCATTCAGCACGGTCATCCTGCACGCCCTCGGGACGGCACCAATCCCAACCGCGACCGTGAGGCAGCGGCTTCTGCGCGAGCCGGCCGCACCCCCAACGCGGCTTATTCGGATCGCCAGTCCCGCCCGCCGGAACCGGCACTCGTACTGATCAAATTCCAGAGCCTTTTACCGCAACAATGCCCCATGGCTGCGGCATGATACGCAGACGCCCAAGAGAAGCGGCTCGCCTCGCGAGGCGCCCCTCAGTACGCATAATAACTGTGATAATGATCCATAATCGCCGTATCGACATTGAAGATGTCGGCGATGAGGGCGGATCTCATCCACATGCCGTTGCGGACCTGGTCCCAGTATTTGGCCTGGGGCAGGTTGTCGAGGCGGGAGTCCAGTTCGTGGCGGCGGGGGAGGGGGTGCATGATGGCCAGGCCGGGCTTGAAGAGCGGCGCCATGTCTTCGGTCAGCGAGTAGCGGCCGTAGTCGATGCGGCTCGATTCACCGGCCTTGTCCCACTCGTCCTGGAGCCGGGTCATGTAGACGGCGTCGCAGTCGCCGATGGCGTGCCGCAGGTCGTCGACGAACTCGTACTCCACGTCGTAGCGGTCCACGTACTCGATGATGTCGCTTTCGATCTGCAACTCGGGGGGCGCGATGAACTGCATCCGCACGCCCGGATAGCGGCACAGCAGATATACCAGTGAGCGGACGGTCCGCCCGCGCTTGAGATCGCCGACGAAGGCGATCGTCTTGCCGGCGAAGATGTCCTCGCGCATCCGCGGCACGCCCCGCTCGCCGTTCTGCCGCGTGGTGAAGCAGCGGTACAGCGTGTAGATGTCCAGCAGGGCCTGAGTCGGGTGCTGGTCCTTGCCCGAGCCGCCGTTGATGATGGGCAGCGCCCGCCGCATCTGGTTGAGCTTCAGCGCCATCCGCTCGGCGAAGCCTTCGACCGGGTGCCGCATGATGATCAGGTCGAAGTAATTGCTCAGGACCTGGATAGTGTCCTCTTCCGTCTCGCCCTTCACCTCGGACGAGGTCTGCGGATTGCGCACCTCGTTGTAGGGCATGCCCAGAATCTGGCACGCGGCCGTGAACGACAGGAACGTCCGCGTGGACGGCTGGATGAAGTAGAGCATCGCCCGCCGGTGGCTCAGCAGCGTGGTCAGAAACTGCGCCCCCTGCCGGTCGCCGCAGATCGCCCGGATCATCTCTGAAAGCCGGCACAGGTGTTCGATCTGATCGCGATCGAACTGCTGAGCCAGCACCACGTGAAAGGGTTTGTCGTGGCGGTTGAGGGCCGCGATGCGCTGCGAGGTCGTGCGCTGCTCGGGTTCGGCCACAGGAGCTTCGAGCATGTGTCGGTCAACTCAGACACGTCTCCCCGCCCGTCCGCGGCCGGCGCCGACCGGTCGGGCCGTCAGGGATCGTCTCTGAGGGGCTTATTTGACGGCCTGGCCGACTCGCTGTCAACCGAATTCAGCAGGATGGGTCCATAATCGCGGCCGGGCAGCCACGCCCGCTCCAACGCCTTGTCCGATCCCGGCCCGAAGGGCAGCAGAACCGGGTCTGAACCGTCCGGGTGCGGCCCCAGCAACGGGGGCGGCGCCTCGACCGTTCGGAGTGGGTCTGGCTCGGCAGGATCGGCGATCGCGTCGCTGCGGCCGTCGACGGGCGCTGCGGCCGGCGAAGGGCCAGCGCGGTCCGTCTGAACCACCGCCTCTTGCGAACGGCTCGAACGCACGGCGTCCTGCCGCGCGGCCCAGACGAGCATGACCATGACCGCGGCCACCGCGGCGTACCTGGCCCCGGCGAGCCACCGCCGGGTGTGCTGCGCCTGGCCGGCGATGAGGAGGTCGTCGGGCCATTCGGCACTGCCCTGCGGGGCGACGCCCGTCCTGAGGGCGCCCAGGACGTGCGCGTTGGCGCGGTCGATGAAGTCCGCACCCGGTTCGTCCGATTGCGACCATTCCGACAGCGCCTCCCCGATGGCCAGCACCCGGTCGGCCAGTGCGCGACAGCTCGGGCATCGGGACAGGTGAAACTCGAGTCCCTGGGGCAACGCCCCGCGCTCATCGAGCGGAGCCTCGTCCGACAGGACGCTGAGAGTCCAGGCCCGCTTGGGACATGCCCCGACGTGTTCGTGTTCGTGGATGGTTGTCATGTTGACGACTCCCCGCCGCGCGTTCCTCCCTGCCGCGACACCTGACGTGCTCCAGTAGGCCGTTCCGGGCAGGCCGCCCCTTCCGCGCTGCCGGCGCTCGCTGAGAACCTGTGGCGGGCCAGTTCCGCCAGCCGTAAGATGGCCTGCCGGCGATAGACCCGGGCCGTGGCGGCGTCGATCCCCAGCACGCCGCCGACTTCCCTGTATTTCATGCCCCCCAGGTCGCGCAGGATGATGACGTTGCGCAGGTGAGGTGGCAGTTCGCTGACCAGTCCGCGGAGCGTTTCAACGTCGACCACACGGCCGTCGCCGTCGACCACTTCCACGTCCGCCCCGCACGCCTCGTTGTCTCCCGCGACGCGCTGATATCGCTCGACGATGGCATCCCAGTGCCCCTGGCGGCGCTTTCGGCGCCGGATCATTTCGACAGCGACGTTGGATGCCGTCCGATAAACGTAGGCGCGCACACTGCGGACATCTCGCGGCGTGCCGAGCTGGGCCAAGAGGCACCAGCTCTCCTGATAAGCGTCCAGAACGTCCTGTTCGTTGCCCAGCATCCGCCAGAGCATCCGCAGGATGCCGGGGCCGTCGTCGCGGATGACCCTGGCGTACCAGCGGTGGACGGAAGCGGTACGATCGCGAGCTGGCTCTGCGGCCGGCGCCGGGCGGGTTTTCGACACGCGCGGCGCGTGCGCCGCCGGGCGGACGTCGCCGCCGGGCGCAGGAACACAACCCGGCGCGACCGCTGTCATGTCGCTGACCACGAAGGACATCGCCGGTTTTGACGGGTCAGACACGCGGATGTTAGCCCGAACTGCGGCTGGATATCCACCGCCGGGCCATCGCCGCCCCGCCGTTCTCGCCGCTGGCGGGGGTCGGATCCGTCGCGGGGCCGCTGGAGATGGCCACCGGTGGTCAGGAGAACTATGGCCGGCGCCGCCGGCGCCAGTGGAGGCAGCACAGTCCGATGCCGGCCAGCAGTACCGCGGAGGGAGCGGGGATGGGGACGAGTTCAAAGCCACCGTCCGGCAGGCTCAGGATGAACCCGCCCGAGCCGGACCCGATGCCATCTCCGACGGATTTCACGTCAATCCGGAACGTGTACATCAACTGGTAGACGTTGCCGGCGAAGAGTTCGAATTCCTCGAAGATGTCAAGGGGGCCGCCGCCAAGCGAATCCTGTTCGAAAACCTGCTCATTGACCAGGACGACCGGCAGAAGTGGATTCGTGACATCCGTCAGCAGGACTTTGATCGTGACGTCGTATAGGGACTCGCCGCCGCTATCCCACAAGTAATCGTTTTCATCGGTGAACAGCAATACTGCGCCGCTCCCAAGCGGTGAGAACGTCAGCGTGCCTTCGTTGTGCGTGAAACTCCCAGCGCTGTCGTTGGAAATGAAGTTGCTGGGTGTATGGATGAACGAGAAGGAGAGTGCCGCAGCCGTGAGGGCGTACGATGCATCGACGATCGACTGCACGTTGTTCTCCCCTTCCCCGTCGGTAATGAAGTGATCGTCGATGAAACCCGGGAAGAGTTCGGCGTCCGTGAACACTGCGGGCGACGTTGTATGCGCCCCGTCGCCGTTGTTCGTCTGTGCAATCAGATCCCCGCGCCCCTGCGGCACGAACACAAGCACCGCTATCAGCGCGATCCACGGAACCAGCCGTGACGACGTGATCATCCGGGTGTTCGGCACGATACGACCCTCCGTTTGCGGGCACGAGAACGTAACCGGCTGCGATAGTTACCGGACGATGGCCGAGCTTGCAACCCCTCGTGCATGGGTATTTCGCCCGATTGTCGCGACTAGAAGGCGTTCCAGAGGCCCGCTGAGCGGGGTTTGGGCAACAAACCCCATCCCACTTCGAGAGCCTGTGACGGTCGCGGTTCGGATTGGAGCGGTTCGGATGAG
>QZJT01000030.1 GCA_003597935.1 Phycisphaerales bacterium
TTGCTTCGAATTAATCCACATGCTCCACCGCTTGTGTGAGCCCCCGTCAATTCCTTTGAGTTTTAGCCTTGCGGCCGTACTCCCCAGGCGGCGCACTTAATAGTTTTCCTTCGACACGATCGACGTCAGAGTCTCTCGTATCTAGTGCGCATCGTTTACGGCGTGGACTACCAGGGTATCTAATCCTGTTTGCTCCCCACGCTTTCGCGTCTCAGCGTCAGGACAGGCCCAGCGACCCGCTTTCGCCACCGGCGTTCCGTGTGATATCTACGCATTTCACCGCTCCACCACACGTTCCAGTCGCCTCTACCTGCCTCAAGAATGATGGTTTCCCCCGCAGTTCCCCGGTTGAGCCGGGGGCTTTCACGGAAGACCTTCCATTCCGCCTGCACGCCCTTTAAGCCCAGTGATTCCGATCAACGCTCGCCCCCTACGTATTACCGCGGCTGCTGGCACGTAGTTAGCCGGGGCTTCCTCTGGGGCCGATCAGTGTTTCCAGCCCCTGACAGCAGTTTACATCCCGAAGGACTTCCTCCTGCACGCGGCGTCGCTCCGTCAGGCTTTCGCCCATTGCGGAAGATTCGTTGCTGCAGCCACCCGTAGGTGTCCGGGCAGTGTCTCAGTCCCGATGTGGGGGGCCACGCTCTCACGCCCCCTACCCGTCGTTGCCTTGGTAGGCCGTTACCCCACCAACTAGCTGATAGGAGAAGGACCGATCCCGGACCGCCGGAACTTTGCCCGCAGAACCATGCGGTTCCGAGGGTTCATCGGGTATTACCGGCACTTTCGCAAAGGAGCCGAAGCCCCGCCGCTATCCCCGAGTCCAGGGTACGTTATCCTTCTATTACTCACCCGTTCGCCACTGACTTCCCTTCAGGTTACCCATCCGGGAGTCCGTTCGACTTGCATGCCTTAGCCACGCCGCCAGCGTTCGATCTGAGCCAGGATCAAACTCTTCAGTTTTTAATCGCTTCCACGCGCCCGCGCCCCGAAGGGCCGGTGCGCGATCGGATTTGACGATTCGGCTACACTCACACACGTCAGTGAGAGTGCAGTTTGCCGGCCCTGGCGGGCCGGCCACACCAGAATGATCGCCCCTCCGGGCGCGATGCCCGGCGGAGGACCAGGATCAACCCGCCTGGCGCAAAGGACGTCGCCAGCCGGGTCGTCACACTCTCACGACGACAAACCTGTTCACTTGTCAAAGAGCTTCGACGCGGCCACCAAGCCGTCCGGGCACACCGGCAGCTTGGCTACCACGCGCGAGGGTTTTTTATAGCGCCCCGTCGGACCTGTCAACCCCCGCAGACGCGATTTTCACGGATTTCGCATGACTGCCGTAAAGTCCTGAAATACATAAAGATACAAATGCAGTCGATTCGGAGCCGTCGGGAATCCCGCCCCCAGCCGGACGTCTTCGACCGCGCCCGACAGGTGCCGGGCGAGCGTCGGGCCGACCGGGTGAAAGGCGGGAGTCGGGCGCCGGCACGCCCGCCATCGTGCTTGGCGCGGCCTTCGGCCATGACGGAACCCCCGAGGCGCTCGGGTCACGGGTTTATCCGCTGCGGGATTGGAGCGTCGCCGCCCTGCGCCGGCTCGGCGCCATCCGACAAGTCCATGCGCTCGGGGATTGGAGGCGGCCAGAATACCAGATCGCCCGCGCCGGGCAGTTCATCGGTGTGGGATCCGCCGGAGTCTCTGCGATCGTTGCCGATGCTGTACAGCGTAAACCCGGCGCCGGCGTCTGTGACGCGATAGACCAGAGCCTCACCGGTGTAGATGTCCGGCGGCAGGGCGTCGAGAAACTCGGGAACCAGTTCGGACAGCCGGTCCGGCAGGCGGTGGTGGCGGCCTTGAAAGCGGAGAATCGCCACCACGGCGCCCACGGCGGTTCGATGCATCCGTGCTTCCTGCATGGAGGTTCGATAGCGCGACGGCGACGGGATCTTGCGGCCCGTCAGCGCCAGCGACGGCGCCTCCCGCAGAACGGCACAATACTCCGCCTCGAATGCGTCAACCTGTGCCCAGGCCGCGTGGAACGGCAACCGATCCCAGGCGGCATATACTCCGAGCAGCCGCTCCAGAATGAGACACTCCTGATCGACCGTCAGAGCGTTCAACGCAGCCCGGAACGCTTCCACGCTCTTGTAAGCGGGTTCCCCGAAGATGCCCTCACGGTCCGCGCCGAGTAGCGTGTCAGCTCCTAACATCATCTCCGCCAGCCCGGAGTCGTCGGGATGGCCCGCCGGATCGCCTGCCCACGCGTGCCATCGCTCCACGTTGTCGCGCAGCCAGAGGCGCTCCCACTCGGCGGCGACCGCCCCGGGACAGCGCAGCTCGTCGCCCTCACGTAACGCGGCCGTCAATCCGGTCAGATCATCGGGAGGGTGGCGTTGAAGAAACGTCAGCAATTGCCGGCAGGCCAGGCGCTCCGTCGCGAAGGCCGCGAAGTGAGACACGCCGTCGGGCTGCTGATACAGGTGATCCGCCATGTGATGCACGCGCAGATTCCACGCATAGGCGGCCAGCCACCCTCCGTCCATCGCATATCGGTTCGCCGCGATCGCCAGCAAGCGAGTCAGGCCGATGAGTTTCGTTACGGGATCCACGCTGGCCGACAGCCTTCCGGACGCCTCCTGGACGGGAAAAAAACACCGCGTGCATCGCACCGCCGACTGAAGATGTCGAAGGGTCAACCGGTTGGCATCCAGCCAGGCGTCGATCGCACTGCGCTCCTGCGGCCGCCACTGGTCGGTGAGCGCCAACGGCAGTCGGTTGAGGTCGATCCCCTCGAACACCGGCCGTCGCCGGCCGGATTGCTCATCAAACGCCAGCTCCCACAGGGCGACCTGGGCCGCCACAGCTTTCTGGTACTCCGGGGCGGCGTTGGGACCCGTCAATCGGTCCGCCAGCCGATTCGCATGAGCGATCCGGCGTTGCGACGGGATGGCATCCCCCTCGTCCGCGCTGCACGCCCAGAATCCCAGAGTGATGATGATGCTGACCATCACGTCCTCCCATGCCACGCTGGCGATCTGCCCAGCCGGTCCGAACCTGCGTGTCGCTCGGCCGGGGCGCTACTCGCCAGGCTCGTCCGGTCGAGCACCGCCCGAGCGGTCGCGGAGCGTACCGTAATCCGTCCGTCCGGGCAAACGACCGCAGGTCCGAGCAACGAACGTATCCAATGGATTCATAACGAGATACGACCCACTAATCTCCTCCACCTCGATGCACCCGCGGGGTGCCGGAGGCCAGGTGACGCGGGCACGGACGCGGTGCTTCGCGGTGGTAGCGACAAGGCTGGAGCGGCCGCGTGTGTACGCATTCGAAGCCAGAATCCCCGGAAAACACCCCATTGCCGGGCGTAGCGCAGCGCCCGCGATCGACTCGGCGGGGTCTCCGCCAAGGCGGCCCAGGCCGGTGGGAGTCTGGTCCAGAAACGCGCGGTTTTCGGGTTGATACCCGCCGGGCGTTCATTATCATGTCGGGCTCGGTCACCGGATGCCGGGGACGCACGCCCGGCAGCGCCGGTGTCCGGTCGCGGTAGTCGGCGCCGCCCGGCGGCTTCGCCGGCGGCCCGGGGGCGTCAAACCGTGGGTCGGCCCGTACCGGGGCTGGGGAAATCGAACGGAACACAGACAGTGGCAGACGTGATGGACAACGCTTCGCTCTCAGGCGAGTCGCTGGAAAGCGCCCGGGAAGGCGGCGCCCGCAGCGGCGCCCGGATTGACAAGTACTTCAGGGCCATGGGGGAATTCAACGCCTCCGACCTGCACCTGAAGGCGAACACGCCCGCCAAGTTCCGGGTGAAGGGCGACATCCGCGACATCAACAAGGAGCCGCTGTCCAACGCCAGGATCGAGGCGCTGATCTTCGAGATCATGAACGACAAGCAACTCCGCCTCTACCGCGAGCGCGGTTCGATGGACTTCGCCTATCAGCTCGGCGACGCCGACCGGTTTCGCATCAACGTCTTCCGGCAGCGGGGCAACACTTCGGTGGCCGCCCGCCGCATCCCGCGCGAGATCCTCGGCTACGAGCAGTTGCACCTGCCGCCGTCGCTGGCCAGGCTGGCGGACCTGCAACAGGGCATGATCATCCTGGCGGGCATCACCGGCAGCGGCAAGAGCACCACGATCGCGGCCATGATCGAGCAGATCAACCAGTCTCGGGCCTGCCACATCGTGACGGTCGAAGACCCGATCGAGTTCCTGTACGACGACAAGAAGGCGTTCATCAACCAGCGCGAGGTCGGTCTGGACGTGGCCAACTTCTCCGATGCGCTGAAATACCTGATGCGCGAAGACCCGGACGTGGTGCTGATCGGCGAGATGCGCGACCGGGAGACGTTCGCGGCGGCGCTGAACGCGGCCGAGACGGGGCACCTGGTCTTCTGCACCATCCACGCCTCCAGCGCCCCCGGCACCATCACCCGCATCCTGGAGCTGTTCGAGGAGGAGGAGCGGGACCTGATCCGCACCTCGCTGGTCTTCAATTTGCAGGGGATCATCTGCCTCAAGCTCCTGCCGGGGCTGCGGCGCGACATCCCCCGGATCCCGACCTGCGAGATCATGATCGCCAACACGGTGATCCGGAAGCTGATCGAGGAGAAGCGCGACAACGAGATTCCGGCGGTCATCCGCGCCTCGTACCACGAGGGGATGATCGACTTCACCGAGTCGCTGCGGCAGTTGGTCGAGAAGGAGTTTATTTCGGTCAAGACGGCGTACGCGGTGGCTCCCAACCCCGACGAGCTGAAGATGCGCTTGAAGGGCATCAACGTCAGCAGCGGGGGCATCATCGGCTGATCGGCGGCCGCGGCGGCCGGCCTGCCGCGCGCGTCCGCGGACCCTCTGGAAGAGTCATGCAATCACTACCTCTGACCGACGTATTGGCTGCGCTGCCCGCCACCGGGGTCTACGTCAATCTGGTCAAGATCGCCGGCGTCATCGTCCTGCTGCTGCTGTGGTCGCTGGCGATTCAGTGGGTGGACCGTGACACCGACCGCGTCAAGACGCAGCGTGAGACCTGGAACCTGATCACGGTTTCGGGCGGGATTGCCGGGTTCTTCCTGCTGCTGGTCCCGCCCTGGACCGGCCCGCTCTACTTCGCCGGCGCCGGCCTGTTTCTGCTGACCGGCGGCGGCTCGCTGCTGTGGTACGTGGTCCACCGCAACGGGCGCGTCGTCCCCGGCGCCCGGGTGTTGACCCCCGACCATTTCAAGCGGCTGCTCACCGGCGGCGCCAAGGCCAAGACGCTGCGGGACACGCGCGGCCAGCGCGTGCGGCTGGGCCGCCCCGACGGCAAGGGGATCGAGTTCGAGACCGAGGACCCCGAAGAGCAACTGGACTACTACGCCGCCCAGGATTTTCTGCACGACATGCTGTGGCGGCGGGCGTCCGACGTCGACGTCATCCGCAACACCGAGCGCTATCGCGTGGTCCACCGGGTGGACGGCGTAGCGGCGGAAAAGCCGGAGGGCCTGCCGCTGGACGAAGGCGAGCGCGTGTTCCGTTACATCAAGCAACTCGCCGGCCTCAACGTGGAGGAGCGCCGCAAGCCGCAGCGCGGCCAGATCCACGCGGCCCTGGTCAGCAGCGAGGCGCGGATGGACCCGATCGAGGTCACCACGAGCGGCACCACCGCCGGCGAACGGCTCCGCCTGCGCGTGCGCGGGTCGTCCACTGTGCTGCGGCTGGAACAACTGGGCCTGGCGCCGCAGCGGCTGGAGGCGCTGAAGGCGGCCATCGCCCGGCGGACGTCGATGGTGCTGCTGAGTTCGCCGCGCAGCAGCGGCGTCACGACCACGGCCTACGCCATCATCCGCGCCCACGACGCCTTCCTGAACAACATCCACGCCATCGAGATGCGGCCGATCGGCACCATCGACAACATCACCCAGCACAAGTACGAGCCGGGAGAGTCGGCGGTGGCCTACGCCCGCATGTTGCAAACGGTGCTGCGCAAGGAGCCGGACATCGTCCTCGTCGGCGAGTGCAACGACCGCGAGACGGCCCAGATCGCCAGCCGGGCCACGGACGAGCGCAAGATCTACATGTGCATCGAGGCCAAGGACTCGTTCGACGCCCTGTCGCGGTATCTCAATTTCCTCGGCGACAACCGGCTGGCGGCCGGGGCCCTGAGCGCGGTCACCTGCCAGCGGCTGGTGCGGGTGCTGTGTACAGAGTGCCGGGAGGCGTTCCGCCCTGATCCGGACACGCTCAAGAAGCTCAACCTGCCCGCGGACAAGATCGAGCGGTTCTACCGGCCGCCGACCCAGCCGCTGGTGGACAAAAAGGGCAACGAGATCATCTGCTCGAACTGCCAGGGGACCGGCTACCGCGGCCGGACCGGCATCTTCGAGGTGTTGACGGTGTCGGAAGAGATCGCCGGCCTCATCGCGGAGGGGGCGCCGATGCAGAAGGTGAAGTCCGTCGCCCGGCGGGCGAAGATGTACTATCTGCAGGAAGAGGGCCTGTTCAAGGTGATCGACGGCACCACCAGCCTCAACGAGGTGCTGCGGTGCCTGCGCGAGAACGGCAAGTGAAGCCCGTCCGGGCGGCAGCCGCGAGGCCGCCGGTTCCGCCCTCGACAGGGCGGCCCCGGCGCTAACGGCGGACCGGGCCGGCGCGTCGTTCGGATGGGACCAGTGGCGGGCGGTCCGGCCGCGCGGATGGGCGGGTGGCGCAAGGCGGCCCCCACGGAGACTGATGCGATGGCATTGACCGTATTGTTGATCGTCGCGTTCCTGGTGATCGTCTTCTTCAACGTCGTGCAGGGGCTGTTCAGCGCGCTGCTGATGACGGTGCTGACGCTCTGCTGCGCCGCCGTGGCGATGGGTTCCTTCGAATACGTCGCGGTGGAATGGCTTTCGGGCTGGCGGCCGGACTATGCCCACCCGTTGGCGCTGGGGCTGACATTCGGCGTCCCGCTGCTGCTGCTGCGGGTGCTGTTCGACCAGACGATCCGCCGCGCGGCGCTGCTGCCGGCCATGGTGGACCGGGTCGGCGGTCTGGTGTTCGGCGTGGTTACGGCCGTCATCATCGTCGGCGTCTTCGCGCTCTGCCTGCACATGATCCCCTTCGATCGCGGCAGCTTCATCGGCTACTCGCGCATCGACTACACGCCGCCCACCCGCAGCGCGGAGGGCTTTGACGAGCCGGAGCCGGCCGACCCGTTCAAGGAGAGGACGCTCTTCCCTCATGCGGATTCGTTCGTCGTCGCTTATGCGTCGCTGGTGTCGGATGGGGTGTTCAGCGGCTCGAGCAACTTCCGCCAGAGCCATCCACAGTTCATCCAGCGGGTCAACTGGAACAACGCGGCGCCCATGGAAGTGCCGCGCTACGCCCCGCCCGGGTCCATCAAGGTCCTCCAGACCGCGGTGGTGCCCGAGGCCTTCGACTTCACGGAGGGCGGGCGGCGGCGGGCGGCGGGCTTCTCGCCGCGGCCGGCGGAAGACGGCAAGTACTACCGCAGCATCAAGGTCCAACTCGGCAAGGACGCTAAAAGCTCCTTCGGAGAGCACGTGTTCACGCTGCGTCAGTTCCAGCTTTTCGGCCGTGACCGCGCCGGGGGACGGACCACGCACTATTTCGCCATCGGGCTGCCGGCCTATCTCGACCCGAACGACCCCGCCAACATCGACAACCCTGCCACGGCCGGGGCGGAAGAGAAGTTCATGCGTGGCATCGACAAGGGATACGGCGTGTGGGAGCTGTGCGACGAGGTGTACGCTCCGCTGAGCGGCTCGAACGAGGTCAACCTGCTGTTCGAGTTGCCCGATGATTTCATCCCCGAGTACCTCGAATACCGCCTGGCCGCGCGGGCGCCGGTCCGGTTCGAGGAAAACGATCAGGCTCAGACGCCGACGCGCACGACTCCCTCCGGGACCACGTTCGATCCCAAGCTGGCCTCCGGCGCGCCGACGTCCGGCGGTGCGGCGCCACCCCCGGCGGGAGGCGGCGGAGGCGCGGTGCGCGGCGCGACCGTGCGCGTGCAGCAGTCCCATTTCGGCGATGCCCTACCGCTGACGCTGACCAAGTACCAGACGTACAAGAACGCCGACGTCGGCCGCGGCGCCCTGCTGGAGGGGGGGCTGATCGCGTACCTGGTGGACCAGGCGGACGGAACGGACGAGCCGGTCAAGCGGCTGGAAGTGCCGGAGAGCGCCCGCCTGCTGCACCTGAACGTGGACAACCTCCGCGCCCGCAGCGGGCTGGGGCGCATCCTCAGCCAGGCGACCAAGACGATCCAGAACTACACCGTCACCGACGACCGGGGCAAAACCTATCAACTGGTCGGCAAGTACGCGGTGGCCAAGGTCGGCAACGACGAACTCTTCGAGGTCCAGTATTTCCCCAACCAGGCCGGCACGGTGGGCGGGGTCGGGAAGTTCGAGAAGATCCAGGACGCCCACCTGACGGGCGAATACGAACTGGTGCTCCTGTTCCTCGTCGATCCCGGCGTCACGATCGTGCGCTTCTCGACCGGCGGCTCGGCCACCCGCGCCGACGATCTGGAGAACGAGGGATTGGTCGCGCCGGAGTGAGGCGACTGAACCGTCAGGTACGAGTGTCGGGTTGAGCCTGAGAATCTGCGGGCACATCCCCCGTTCCTCCACTGCTTGCGTGCGTGGATCACGGAGCGGGCAGGGCGGGCGCCATTACGCTGCGGGCTTGCACTCTGCTTTGGGTACGATGGAGTTCGCCGGGCGCACGAGCCGTGGATCACGCTCAGCGGCAGGCGGACGGCCGCGACCTCAAAGTCCGTGTCGCTGCGGTCGCGACAGAGTCACGCCCGCCCGCCGGCCCTGCCGGGCGGCTGCCCCGGACACTTGGTGCGCACGTAGAATCAGCATCCAATCGTGGTCTGCGCGGGTTGCGGAGGAAAACTCGGGTGAAGCGCATCGGCTTTCGAAGTTGTCGACCCGCATCCCTCTACAACGGTCTGGCGGGAGTGCCGCGCGCCGTGGGCGCGTGCGCGGTTGAGGATTGATGCTGAGCGGAAAGCTCGACACTTCCAACGGAGGTCAAGCCCATGATGGGAGAGCGCGGCGGGGCGGGGCGGCGGGCGGACTTGATCGCAGTGGCGGCGCTGGCCAGCCTGCTCGCGTCGTCGGCGCCGGCACGATCCGACGGGCGTCCGCCCCTTGTGTGGATGGCGGGCGGACACACTGGTGACGTCGTTTCGATCGCCTATTCACGCGACGGCCGGCTGCTGGCGTCGAACGGCGAGTTGATCAAGCTGTGGCGTGTCGCGGATGGTACACTCGTGCGCACGCTGCCGCGCGCGGCAGGCAGAGTTGCGTTCTCGCCGGACAGCAGGCTGCTGGCTGCAACGCACGACGGCGACAGCATCGACTTGTGGAGAGTGTCGGATGGCGCCTTGGTGCGGACGCTGGTCGCGGTGGAGAGCGACGTGAGATCGATCGCCTTCTCGGCAGATGGGCTCACGCTCGCATCCGTCGGCTACCCAGAGATCAGACTCTGGCGGGTGTCAGACGGTGAACTGCTCTGGAGGGACGACACCGGCGAGATCGCTCTGTCCGTCGCCTTCTCGCCCGACGGAGAGACGGTTGCCGCCGGCCTCCGAAACGGCAGCCTCCAGCTTCGGCGCCAAGCGAATGGCCGGAAGATTGCGGTGCTCCGGGGTACGCACGACGCGATGCTCTCTATCGCCTATTCGCCGGACGGAGCGTTCCTCGCCGCCGGGAGCGCGGATTCGACGATCAGGCTGTGGCGAATCTCGGACAGGGTGTTGGTGCGGACCATGAGGGGACACTCGGGGCCGGTGCGGTCCATCGCGTTTTCACCCGACGGCGATACGTTGACATCCGGCAGCGACGACGCGACGGTGCGACGGTGGCGGGTCGCGGACGGCGAATTGCTCTGGACGCAAGATCCGCCTTCGCCTGTCCGAGCGGTCGCATGTTCGCCGGACGGCCGGACCGTGGCGTCGTGCGGTGGGGATCACGTCGTCAGACTCTGGCAGGCCCTTAACGGCCAGCCACGGCGCCCGCTGAACAAACTAACGACCTACATGTGGTCGGTGGCGTTTTCGCCGGACAGCCGGCTGGTGGCAACCGGAGGCGCTGACCGCCTCATCCGGCTCTGGAGCGCCCTCGACGGTAGCCCGGAAGGCCGCCTCAAGAGCAGCGCCAGTGAGGTCTATGCGGTCAGCTTTTCGCCAGATGGACAAACCCTGGCGGCGGGGAGCATCCAGGGGCCGATCGAGTTGTGGGGCGTGTCTGGCGGCGAACTGCGCCGCACACTTGCGGGCCATGATGGTCCGGTGCGGTGCGTGGCGTTCTCGCCGGACGGCCTGACGCTGGCTTCGGCGAGCTTCGATGGGACGGCCAAACTGTGGCGCCTGGCGGACGGGGAGTTGCTGCGCACGCTCGAAGGCCACCAGGGATGGGTGCGGTTTGCCGCATTTACTCCCGACGGCCAGCTGCTAGCCACGGCCGGCGCCGATGGGACGATCAAACTCTGGCGCCCATCCGACGGGGAGTTGCTGCGAACGCTGGAGGGGCACGTTGACGACGTGTACTCGATCGGTTTCTCGCCGGACGGCCAGATGCTCCTTTCGGGCAGCTTCGATTCGTCGGTCAAGCTGTGGCGCGTCGCGGACGGATCCCTCCTGCGCACGATGAAGGGCCATGCGTACGCTGTCCGCTCCGTAGCATACGCGCCCAATGGAAGGACGGTGATCTCAGGCGGCGACGACGGAATTCTGAACGTTTGGCGGGTTGCCGATGGCGAATTGCTGGCCTCGTACGACCAGATGCTCGGCGGCTTCATGTCGATGCGTTACTCGACCGACGGCCAACTCTTCGCATATGTTCGTCTGGACGCCACCGTCGTAGTCGCGCTGAACCTGTTCGTGCCGGAGCCGGACTGCGGACCGGCGCCGCAGCTTTCGGTCTTATGCAAGGACGGCGGCGAAACCGTGGTCGGCAAACTCCGGCGCGCTGCACCGGATACGCTCGTCCCGTTCATGCTGGATGACCGCAGGGCGATGCTGAGCCGCTCGAACGAGCGCGGTCACGCCCGCGTCAGGTTCCGTCACGAGTTTCCCGGCCTGCACACGGTGCGGGCGTGCGCGGTCGAGGGAGGTTGTTGAGCAAGAGAGGTTCCGGCGCGGCCTTGGGGCTCGCAGTCTTGTCGTCGCCTCCTGTCCGTCGGTTCCCTCCGAGACGGGCTCACACCACGGTTACAGCCCTCCGGCCGCTTTTCGGCTTCTCAGATTCGATTGCCGGAACTCTCAGTTCGTTGTCTGTCGGCGATGCCCTTTGGCGGTCTCTTCCCGCAATCATGACAGGGACGCAGGACGGCACGACGCTGGCGGTCGGCGTCTACCCGCTCAGCAGCCGCGAACCCATGCCGATGAAGATGAGCACCAGAAGTGCTACGCCGATGGAGAAGGCGAGGAACCCGAACGGGTGCATCACGCGCTTCCACTGCGACCATTCGTCGCGCAGCCTCATGCGGTCGAGCTGGCCGCTGGCGGTGAGGCGGTCGAGCCAGCGCCGGCGTTCGTGCAGCAGCTCCGTGCGGCTGATACGGCCGGAGAAGATGACCGGGTCCATCGGGAACTTCTCCAGCCGGAAGTGCACGTTGAAGAAGTGGAAGGTGAAGATGAATCCGGCCGCCAGCAGCGCCTCGTCGCTGTGTATGATCACGGCCACGTTGATCAGCCACCCGGGCAGCACGCGGGTGAACGCTACCGGGAACCACATGATCAGGCCGCTGAGCCCGATGACGGCCACCCCCCAGAACACGGCGAAGTAGTCGAACTTCTCCCAGTAGGTCCACTTGTCGAACTGGGGACGGGGGCCGCGGCCGAAGAACCACTTCTGGTGCGCCCACCAGTCGCGCACGTCGTCGAAGTTGGGCAGGGGCATGTCCGGTCCGAACGCGACCCGGAGGTACTGGATGAGGCTGTAGCGCCCGGTCTTGGGGTTGCGGAACTCGTGTCGACGCCGCACGAACGCCTTGGCCAGGCTGGCCAGGTGCAGGCCGAAATAGAGGAAGGTGATGACCGCGCCGATCCGGTGCAGCGTCCCGGCCGATTCCAGCCCGCCCATGTACCGCACCAGCGTCCTGGCCCAGGGCGTGTCGTAGAACTTCAGCGGCATGCCGGTCGCCACCAGCAGCAGGAAGCTGATCACCACCAGCAGGTGGAGGAACCGGTCGAACGGGCGGAACCGGATGAACACCTCGTCGTCGGTGATGGCGTTGATCTTGTCCTGCTGAAACGCCTTCGGATTGCGGACGTACAGCGCCGCCGAGCGCACCAGCCACAGCAGCGTGTGTACGCCGAAGAACGCGAACGTGCCCAGCACGATCGCCGTCATCACCACGAACGCCCAGTACAGAGCCGGGTAGTTCTCGCGGTCGCTGTGGTCCGCGTGGGCGATGTAGCTCGTGAACCCCGCGGTGGCGTTGGGATGGCACTGGCGGCACGTCTGCAGCTTGTGGTCCCCGGCCAGCCGGCTGGACGGATCGGAGATGGGCACGATGTCGTGGTGGCCGTGGCAGTCGTAGCACGCGGCCACGCCCGGCAGGCCCAGCGCGATGGCCTTGCCGTGAAACGTCTCCCGGTAGCGCGCCAGACGGTCCGCGTGACAGGCGCCGCAGCGCTCGTCGCTGTGCAGCTTGAAGGCGATTTCCGTGGGCGTGATGATCTGGTGGGCGGAGTGACAGGTGGCGCAGACCGGGCCGCGCTCGTCACCGGCTTCCAGCAGGCGGCCGTGTACGCTGTTGCGATAGATCGTCTCCACGCCGACGTGGCATCGCCCGCAGGTGTGCGGCAGGTTGTTCTTGTGGATGGACGAGCGGGCGTCGTCGGGCGGCAGGATCCTGTGTACGCCGTGGCAGTCGCTGCACGACGGGGCCACGATCAGCCCCTCCTTGATCAGCCCGCGGCCGTGCATGCTGTCGATGTACTGCTGGGCCGCCAGCGGCTGGTGTACGCCGGTCTCCTCCATCAGTCGCGGGTTGGCATGACAGCGGGCGCAGGTGAACGGGAGCTGCAGCTTGTGCGTGCGCGACTGCGGGTTCAGGTGCGGCAGGATGTCGTGGGCGCCGTGGCAGTCGCCGCAGCGGGCCGCGGCCCCGTCGCCGCCCTCGATGGCGCGGCCGTGTACGCTCTCGGCGTATTCCGCCTGCTGCTGCCCGTGGCAGGGGCCGCACTGCGCCGGCGCCGTGCGCATCCGGTGCGGGAGCACGTCGCAATCGGCGTGACACGAGACACAGGCCACGGACGCGTGGACCGACGTTGCGTACACGTCCGCGGCGATGAACAGGGCCGACGGGTCCGAACGCGGCTCGACCCGCGCCAGCGCGCGGACCATTCCCGATCGCTCCGCCGCCGAGGCGTGAATGACGGACGGATTGCCGTGGCAGTTCATGCAGCGGAGGTTCTCCGCCGGCATCTGGGCGGAGGCGCCGACGACCGGCAGCAGCGCCAGCACGAACGCCCCC
>QZJT01000051.1 GCA_003597935.1 Phycisphaerales bacterium
CGCCCACGCAGCGGAGCCAGACGCCATGAACTGCACCATCGCCGGTTGCCCCGGCCAGTACGAGCCTCGCCGCGTGCTGCACACCGTCCGCCCCGCCGGCCGCGTGGTCGTCATCGACCACGTCCCGGCCGACGTGTGCAGCGTGTGCGGCGATGTTCTGCTCGCTCCGGAGACGGTCCGTCGCATCGAGGAGTTGCTGGAAAACCTCGGCCAGCCCGATCGCACCGTCCCGCTTTTCGAATACGCTTGAACGCGCGTCACCGGGCCTGGCTCAACGACCGGCCCGATCGTCCAGCGTCGGTCCCCCGAACGAATCGGACTTCGACGCGTGCGTCGAGGGCGGCGGCGACGCGGCGGAGCATCGAGAGGCAGTGCCCCTGGTAGTCGGCGTCCTCGATGCGGGATATGGCGGACGCCGTGGCGCCGACGAGCTTCGCGAGCGCCCGCTGCGTCAGGCCCGCCCCGGTGCGCAGCTCGCAAATCTGCCGGGCAATCTCCGCGTTGTCGAGGTGGGCCTGGTACGCGGCCTCCTGCGTCAGATCGAAGAAAAAGGGCCGCCCCCCCGCAGGGAGGCGGCCCATGATCACAGGCACGAATGGTCCGCGGGCCTGGTTCCGCCCCGAGCCAGCGCTACACTACCCGCAGGACGAGCGCTTGCCTTTCAGCTTGCAGGTGCCGGGGCCGCCGCCCGGGCAGGCGATGACCGTCTTGACCTTCTTGTCGCAGTCCTTCACGATTTCACACTCGGCTTCCGTCCGGAAATCGTCGCCGACCGACGGACAGTTTTCGCATCCGCCCTTCGCCTTGCTCTTCTTGAGCTTGTAAGTGCAGTTGTCCGCTTGCGTAGCGGCCACGAAGGCGGAGTGCTTGAGGTGGTTGTCCAGCGGATTGAGCCGCCCGCCGCCGCCACCCCAGCCGTAGGTCAGGGTGGTGACGATCACGGTCCCGCTGCCCCAGTCGTACTGGGCCCAGGAGGGGCCATCCGGGTTGCTGAGTACCGTGACCGCGTCAGGGAGGCCCTCGAGCCAGCCGTGGTCCGTCGAGTTCCAGTTGTTGAACTCTTCCACCGTCAGCGCGGCGCCGTTGTAGCCTTCACCGGTCAGATACGGGTGATCCGGCGTGGTGAACTGCTCGGCCTGGTGGGTGATCCGGCGGATGTAGTCCGTTCCGCCCGGGGCGATGTCCGCCTGGTCGCCGGCGTTGCCGGCGATGTTAATCACCAGGACCCCGCCGCCCTTGGCGTACAGATCGAGCGACCCGCCCTCGGCTGAACCGGCGCGGAGCTGGGCCGCGTCGCCCGCCGAGACGTTCGGGTTGATCCAGACGAAGTCGAAGCCGGCCAGGTCCTGGCTGGCGACGATGTCGGTGATGCTGCGCGCCGTCACATCGTACCCGAAAGACTGGGCCCGCGGGTTGTTGATGGTCGACTGGTTGGTGCTCATCAGCACCGACGGGATTTCGCAGTTGACGTCTTCGCAGGCCAGGCCCTTATTATAGCGGCCGCCTGCGTCACCGCACTGCTGCTCGGAGAGGATTTCGCACGTATCATCCGGCAGGCAGCAGGCGCCCGTGCATTCGACGTCTTCACACGCCGAGTTCTCGTTCCAGATGCCGCCTTCCGCATCACAGCGCTGCGACGAGAGGCTCTCGCATGAGCCATCGGGCAGGCAGCAGGCCCAGTCGCACTGGACGTCGTCACAGGTCTTGTTGCGATGTACGATGCCTTCCTTACCTTCGCACTCATCCGGGAGCAGCATCTCGCAGGAGGCGTCCTCCAGGCAGCAGGCCGTCGGCTCCGGCGGACCAGCGTGAAACTCGACGATCATCGTCTGGGTGGTGCCGCCGCACGTCGCCGTGTTGACGCCGCCCCAGTTGGCATTGCCGATACACGGCCGGACGATGTACCCGGGGTTGGGACAGCTACAGATGCTGCCCATCGCGCTCAGCTCGCTGCCGCCGCCGCAGGCGCCGACGCGCCAGTTGCGCCCATCACAGTCGACCGCTACCGCGCCGTTCGTGTTAAGGGCCGCGGCGATGGCGGCGATCGCATCGGGATCGGTGCACTCAATGCCATCCGGGTCGTTGGTGCCCTTCATCACCAGCAGGGTGTAGTCCTGCGGCACCAGCAGGGCCTGGAACGCCCGCCACTCGGTACACTGGTTCGGTGAGGGCTGACCCTGCACGAAGTCCTGTTCGAATACGATCTGCCCCTGGGCAGTCCCGACCAGCGCCGCCAGCGCCGCCGCTCCAACTGTCCTGAGTCCCAAGTTCTTTGTCCTCACTTCCGTCTCCTTTCGTTAGAGCGGCGCGAAGGCCCGCAGACGCTGCTGACCTTCCCCACCGCCGTGGAACGCGCTGAATCTAGTCGCTCGAGCCGAAGCTCGCCTCGCCCGGACGCCAACGGAACAGGCGTCCGGCGCGCCGTCTGGATTGAAGCACCCCTCCCACGTCTGACCCAACGGACAGGTTAGCAGATTGGGCGTTGCTCCGCAACACGAATCTGGACGTCGCCGACTGGTTTTCCGCGACTGGTGCGGCGGATGTCCCCAGAATCGTCCGGACGGGATCCGCCCAGCTTGGGGGAACGCTCCTTCGTCGGTAGACGTCGCTCCGGGCGAGACTCCGCGCGGGCTGAAGCCCGCGGCTGGCTCAGGGGGAGCTGCCGATTCCTTCACGCACCCCCGCTTGGCGATCTCCTTGCTGCGATAACGACGAGCCGGGTGTTGGCGTCGGGCTGCCGCTTCTCGGCGGCGCACGGTGCGGTCCGGGCGATGCGCCCGTCGTGAACGCAGGCGCACCGGCGTCGGTCGGCTACCATTCCGCCCGGACGCCCGATGGCGGGCGCAGGGAAATGTCGCAACCCTGCCCGGGTAGGCTCTTTCCGGCAGAAAGGCAGGCGCCAGTCTTGAATCGGTGGATCGTGCCGCTGCTCGATCGGCTTCGAACGCGCCGCGGCCGGCTGCACCTGGCGCTGCTGACCGTCGCGCTCACCTGGCCGGCGCTCTTCGTCGGCTGGGCGGTCGACGATTACTACCATCGGTTCTGCATCTTGCGGCCGCCCGAGTTCGAGGCCGTCATCGGCAGCAGCCCCTTAACCGACCTTTTCAGGTTTTTCTCCCCGGATAAGAACCTGGCCAGCATCGACCTGGGCATCATGCCCTGGTGGAGCGTGATCGACGGCCGCGGCGCCTTCCTGCGCCCGGTGACGGCGCTGACGCACGTGCTGGACTATCGGCTCTGGCCGACGGTCTCCCATCTTATGCACGCACAGAGCCTGGCATGGTATCTGGCCCTGGTGCTCGCGGCGGCCGGACTCTATCGGTTGCTCGATGGTTCCACGGCCGTGGCGGCACTGGCGGCGCTGCTCTATGCCATCGACGACGCCCACGCGACGCCGGTCGCCTGGCTGGCGAACCGCAATGCGACCGTGGCCGCGTTCTTCGGCGTTGTCGCGATCATTGCCCACGTCCGTTGGCGGCAGAGCGGCCGGTGGCGATTTGCAGCATTGTCGCCGTTGCTGTTCGCCATGGCGCTGCTGGCGGGCGAATCCGGCATCGCCACGTTCGGCTACCTGGCAGCCTATGCCTTGTGCGTGGAGGGCGGATCGGCGCTCGCGCGCGTCGCATCGATCGCGCCATACACGGTCGTGGCCATTGTCTGGCGGCTGGTCTGGTCGGCGGCAGGATACGGCGTCGATGGCATCGGGCTTTACGTCGATCCGGCCGCGGATCCCATCCGATTCGCGTTCGAGGCGGCCTGGCGAGCGCCGTGCCTGATCGCCCCGCTGACGACGGCCCCCTCCGCCGACCTCTTCACGCTCATCGGAGCGTTCCTGCCGCTATCGGTCACCATCGGCGCGGTGCTGGTCGCGACCGCGGTCAGCGTCGCTGCCGTGGCGTTGCTCTGGCGTGCCGTGCGTTCCGACGCCGTGGGCAGGTTCTATCTGGCGGGAATGCTGCTGGCCGTGCCGCCAAGCTGCGCGACCTTCCCTTCCGACCGGCTGCTCTTGTTCGCCGGGATCGGCGCGTTCGGCTGCACCGCCCGACTGATCGCGATGCGATGGCGGCTGGATCACGCCGCGCGGCTCGCCACCCGCGCGCGCAGTGACACTCCGCGCGCGCCTGCCGCGGCAGGCGGCCTGAAGCCCGCGGCTCGCTCGACTGCTGAACCGGCGCATGGCCCGGATTCTGCGCCGGCGCCCGCCACCTATTCCGGGGCTGCTTCGATCATGCGGCGCGCTCGCGCTGATGCGCCGGAATCGCCCCGGCTTCCGCGGTGGCTGCGGCTGGGCGCAGCCGTCATGGTGGCCTGTCACGTCGTTATTGCGCCGATCGCCCTCTTGATCCGATCGGCCATTCCGGTGGGACTGCCGGCCTGGACCGAGTCCGTACAACTGCTGCCGCCGGACGATCTGGACCTGACCGGCAAGACCGTCATCGTGGTCAATCCGCCCGTCGCGCTGCCGATCGGCTACACCACCATCCGCCGCGCCACTGCCGGCCTGTCGACACCGGCCCACCTCCGCGTGCTCGGCGCGAGCATGGCGGCCTGCACGCTCACGCGCGAGGACGACCGCACGGTGATCGTGCGTCCGGAGGGAGCGTATCTTCTCAGCCCGCTGGACAAGCTATGCCGCGGCCCGCGGCACCCCCTGAGAACGGGTGAGGTGATCGCATTGACGGACGTGACCATCGAGATCGTGTCGCAGACCCCCGACGGCCGACCCGCAGCCGCCCGCTTCAGGTTTAACCGGCCGCTGGAGGATCCATCGCTCCTGTGGTGGGCGTGGATCGAGAACGCATTCGTTCCGTTCACGCCGCCGCCTGCCGGCCGCAGCGTCCACTTGCCCGCGGCGATGCCGTGACATTCCCGGCGGAACACGATGTGTCTTATGTGGCAACCGTTTTCAATCGCCCCGGTGCGATCGCCCGGACCTTCGCAAGCGCGACCTCGTACTTCCCGGCGCCGACGACGGCCGGAACCGAGGCCGAGCAGTGTCCGAACTCGCGCTCGCCGACGCCCCGCGCTATCGCCTTGCGCGCCACCTCCCGGCACGTGATTCGTGGGAACTCGGGGAGGGAATAGAAGCCTTCGACGACTTCCGCAACGTGGATACCCATCCGCGGCGGATCGCCGCCCAGCGCTTTCGGCAGGTCCTCGCCCTCGGGCACCACGTTCAGCGCCTCTCGCCGATTGGCGGCGCGGTACAGAGCGGCCAGCGTGTGCGAGTTGCCGCCGCCGAACAGCGTGATGAGCTTGAACACCCGAGCGCCGGTGCCGCCGTCCAAGCGGGAGAACACGTCGGAGCGCAGCGAGCCGACTTCGATCCAGGGCCTGATTGGCAGGGTACCTATTCCGGCTCGTTCTCCGTCCAGGACTCGTGCTCACGAATGCGGCCCGGTTGGACGATCCAGAGTTTGCCGCGCAGTCGCCGGTCTTCGCATGCAGCCAGAAACGAGTCCAATACCGCGGCCAGCAAGGCGCGCGTCGCCCGCCTCGGCAGATTCACCACCGCTATCCCGCAGGTGGTCGCGGGCGGAAACGTCAACACGTTGGAGAAATCCCTGTCGAGCGTGACGAGCACGCGCTGCTCGGCAACGGCCGCCGCCAATACGTCAGGATCAGGCGATCCTGACAGTCCCTCGTCCACGACGGTACGGCAATCCAGGCCTCGTTTCCGGAAGACCTGTTGCACCGTCGGCCCGAAGTTCTCATCCAGTTTGAATTTCACGATCCGCCGCCCATGGGGATCTCGATGTACCGTTCGCTGGCCGCCTCGGCTCCGTAGGCTACGCAAGCCAGGACGTCTTCGCGGCAAAGCTGCGGGTACTCCTGTAGAATCGTCTCGATGGAATCGCCGCCGGCCAGGAAGTCGAGGATAAGCGACACCCAGATGCGCGTGCCGCGGATGCAGGGCTTGCCGAAGCAGACGCGAGGGTCGATGGAGATTCGTTTCAGCAGATCTTCGTGTCTGGTCATGATGGCCTCCGCCTCAAGTATATCACCGCCCGCTCATCCTGCACTTCGCTCCCGCGGGCTGATCGCGTCCTCGGCCACGCTCTTCCAGTTGGCCGTCAGCGTCGTCAGCGCAGCCAACTCGCCGCCGGCGGAGACTTCGCCTACTCCCTTACTCCCTGACTCGCTGACTTCCTGACTCCCATCCCGCAAGATAGATCGCATTGAACAGGAACCTGAACGTCCCGTGCGGCTGCCCGCGGTGCTGGACGCGGAAGCCCAGGCACACGATGCGGCCGTCGCCCATCTTGACCTCGCAGACCGCCGAGCGGCCGCGCAGGAGGTCTTCGCCCAGGATCCAGCCGCTGAGAAGCACGACGTTGTCCGAATAGGTTGCGGCCGTGGTGACCGGAAACGCGTCGGCGCGCTCCTTGAGCATCGCTTCCGAAGGTCCGCTGTCAGCCATGCCTCCCTTCTTCGGATCGCCACCTGCGCCCTCCCGGCTGGCGGCGCCGGCCGCGCTCTTCAGTGCTGAAAGGCCGGTCTCGAACGCCCGCGAGCCGGCGAAATAAGCGACCGATTCGTCGGCGAAGCCATACCCCAGCGGATGAGCCGGATCGACCCGGAGGCGCAGGATCGAGCCGGGGCAGAAGAACCTCTCCCGCCCGACGCCGGCCAGCACGTCGCGGATCGGCAGGCGGTAAAGCTCGGTCGCCAGGGCCGTGGCCGAGTCCATCAGCACCAGCGTGCCGCCGGCGCGGACGAACCGCTCCAGCGCCATCGCTCCCTCGTCGCCGATGCCGCCCGCGTATGGGGGGGGCATACGGGTATCGGCGATGCCGTCGAGGATCGAGCGCAGCGACAGGTCCGGAATGATGATGCAGTCGTAGCGATCGGCCAGGCCCCCGGCGCGGATTTCCGCGTTGTGCAGAGTCGTGTAGTCGAACTCGAACGTCTCCAGCACGAGCCGGGTCCACCCCTCGTCCATGCTGGCGGTCCACGGCTGATACAGCCCGACGCGCGGCCGCCGCAGCGTGCGCAGCTTGCCGGCGTCCGGAGCTTTCGACAACGGGCTGAGGTTCTGAAAACCGGCTTCGGCAAGCCCGACGCCGGCGCTTGACGAGCCGTTGAAGACGATGCTGCCGACGGGCAGGTCGTCGACCGCCTCGGTCAGCACGCTGGCCGTGGCGCCGGCCTTCAACGTGCGGTTGACGGCGCGATAGTCGTCGGTGCTGGCCCGGTTCGTTGCCCAGGCGGACGCGCCCTCGGCCGGCGGCAGTTTCAACACGGGATGGTCGATGCGGTCAAGGAGTGTCAGCTTCGCGTCGAATGGGGCATCGACGGCGACGCTGCGCACGCCCATCTGCAACGGCAGCGTCCAGCCCGCCACGTCATACGGCGACTCGGCGGGTCCGCCGGGATAGGCACGGCGGTCGGGATACTCCTGTCGCTCCATCATGTCCTTCAGGTGTGGGCGGTAGGGCTGCGACGCGAGCAGAACGTGCGTGCCCGCCGGATAGGGCACGCCGTCCGCCTTGAACGGCTCGTCAGCCCGATGAATCTCGATCCCGCTGGCATGGAGAATCTCCAGCATCCGCGCGGCCGAGGCGGCGTCGCGCTGATCGGGCGGCACGAGCCACGCGTAGGGCGGCTCCGACTTTCCCACGGAAAGCGCCTTCTCGCTCAGCGCCAGGTGATTGCCCACGAAGTGATCGCGGTACCGGGCCGCCAGGGTGAACAGCGACTTGCACGCGATCAGCTCGTACTCGACGATGTCGCGCAGCCGCCACCACCCCCCGGGCCAGGGGTCGGGGAAGTTGACGGCCGGCTCATAGTCGGGAAAGCCACGCCCCCCCCCACCCAGGTCGCGATGGGGCTGAAAGACCGGTGAGGCGACGTTGGCGCTGGCCGCCTCGGTGAGGATGCCGACGATGTTGTGGCGATAGGGCGTGGTGCGGTTGCCGCCTGCCCACCAGTTGTCGAAGATGGCGTTGTACACCACGCCGGACTTGCCGTGCTCCTGCAGTTCGGTCGCCATGTGCCCGCCGATGATGACCAGCGACTGGTGGATGAGCGGATCGACGTTGGGGTTGACCGGATCGAAGAACGGCGGCACGAAGAAGCGGGCGCCGCGGTTCCCCATCTGATGTACGTCGTACATGATGGTCGGACGCCACTGGGAATACATGATCCTTGTCAGGATGCGCGTCTCCTTCAGGTTGAGCATGTACCAGTCGCGGTTGTTGTCGTGGCCGGCGTACCTCTGGTACAGCCACGGCATCGGCCCGCCTTCGTAAGGGGTGCCGAGGTATTTCTCATACCAGTCGATGATCTTGTCGATGCCGTCCGGGTTCGCCGACGGCACGAGCAGAATGATGCAGTTGTCGAGGATCTCGCGCGTGCGCGGGTCGTCGCCGGTGGCCAGGTCGCAGGCCAACTCCATCGCCATCTGCGCCGCCGCGACTTCGTTCGAGTGCAGCGAGCACGACACGAGCACCACCGACCGCGCGTCGCGCAGCACTTCGGCCCGCTGATCGTCGCTGCGGATCAGCCGCGGGTCGTGCAGTCGCGCTTGCAGGCCGCGGTAGCGGTCCAGGTCGCGCATGTTCGCTTCGCTGCTGATCTCGACCAGCAGGTAGGGCAGTCCCTCGGTGGACGTGTCCACGCGCGTCACGCGGACACGGTCGGACGCCGGGTCGAGCTTCTCGAAGTACTCGACGATCTTCGCCCAGCGGGCGAGCTTGTAGTCCGCACCGACGCGGTGTCCGATGACCGACTCGGGCGTGGGGACGTCCTGTGCGACCGCGACGCCTGCCACCGAGAACGTCAGCAGCAGCCGCGCGGCCAGGATGGCTCGGCCGCCCGCGGGCGGGATACGGTTGAACGTCACAGCGTGGGCGAGGTTATCCATCAGGGCCTGTCTCCGGTTCGATTCCCGCGGCCAGCATAGCGGAATCCGCCGAGCGGGGCATGTCCCACGCGACCTTGCACGCGCGGGGCGGATCCGGTATACTATGGGACGTTGAGCCTACGCTGATCCGTCAGTTTCGGCGGACGCGACAGCCCAGGGGGCCGCGCGTCAAAGCCGCAGCCCAGACGGCGTCCACAAGCGGTCTTGCCCCTGACGCCGCCGTGGGTCCCCGCGACACGCCCCGGGCCGGAAGCCGCCGCACCCATCCGGAACCGCCCGACCAGCACGTCAAAGTCAAGGTGGGAAGCCCGATGAGTTCGGATGCGACCGGCCGCGCCCGCCATCGATGACGGCTGCGGTCCTCCTCGCGGCGCTCGCGTAAGTCCGTCCGCCACGGGCCGCCCCATCGCACAAGGAGGAGACTTGCAATGTCGAAGAACGTGTGTTGGGTAACCTGCGCCTGCTGCGCGTGGATCGCACCGGCGGCGCTGGGGCTGAGTCAGACGCCGCAAGATGTCCTTGTCGGCGTGAACCAGCCGTTCGATTCCATCCATCGCCTCGGTCCGTCGGAGGTCGGCGTGCCCGCGCCGGCGGACGCGACCGGGCCGTCGGCGGGCCACTCGCCAGGCGTGCCGGGGCCCACGGCAGCTCCAGGCGGCGACATGGGCGGAGGAACAGAGGTTTCGGCGCCGCCGTGTCGTGCTGAGGAATTGGAGCTCGAGTTCCAGTGGCCGGACGGCGCCGAGCTGGCGGGGCTTCCCAAGGGATCGACGACGGCGGGATGCTCGCTGGCGTTGATGGGCACCTGTCGAGTGGCAGAGTCGGACCAGATCAAGGTGACGAGCTGCGTCCCATGTGACTGCCCACCCTTCGGGCAGAACAACTTCAAGCTCAAGCAGACGGTCACGACGCCGTTCCTCATGGCATGCAACTGCGATGAGCTGGCGATGGTGGGGTTCCCGCGGTCGATGGCGATCGTGTGGACCTTCCAACAGAAGGAAGTCAGGAGGGCGGGGCCGTGCGATGCGCCCATCGGCTCGTACGCGGGCAAGTTCGTGCTGTTGAACACGGACAACAATCAGCCGCTCATCCGGGGCAAGTTCCTGGGGACGCTGGGGTGGGATCAGGCCCATCCGACCTGCCCCTGCCAGGCGTTTCCCCGCGTGATCGGGACCATGTCCGGCAAGGCCGTTCCAGGTCTGCCGATCGCCGGCTGCAAGGTCCGGTGGATCTTCCAGGGACAGGAACGCTACCTGACGCCTGACCTGTGTCGACCGGTCGGCTGGGACGTGAACGTCTACGGCATGGCGATCTGCCCGTGTCCGTAACGGGTGGTCGGCACGATCGACTCCTCGCATGCCGAGAGGCATTCTGAGGGTCCTTCCGGCCTCGAAACCCCGGGCGTTCTGGACACCGAACCGTACCTTTCGCCAGGTTCACCCGGGGCATTTCGACGGCCCGATGACCCCTCAGCAAACCACTCAGAGGGGGCGGCTTGGCGGTCTTTCCGGGCACGCTGCACGCGACCGAACGGATTGTCGCTTCTGCTCGCACGACGCGGGCGTTCGCAGGAAACCCGGGCTGCGCGACGGAATCGGCGGCTTGGCTGAGCAAGCCGCCGATTCCGTCACGTGCCCCCGAATGCCTGCCCGCCGCCCTTGACGGGCAACGCGTGATCAGCGACCATCCTCACCCGCTTCGGCGGCGTACCCAAGTGGACCAAGGGGACGGATTGCAAATCCGTTATTCGTCGGTTCGAATCCGACCGCCGCCTGTTCTTCGCCGCATTCCGTCACTTCGCCACGCTGTGAATCACCGTGCCCACTCGTGCATCGGCAGCGACATGGCATTCGGACGGGAGCAGGCCAACCAGAACCCGGAGCGTAAGCGACGGGCCGCCCACCACGCACAACCAGAACACTCGGGCGACCAGGTACCTGCGGCGGGCCGCTGCTTCAGTTCGCGCGGGAGACGCGCGCCGGAACCAAATGCGCGGCAGGATGCACGGCTGCGATGGCGCAATAAGGCGGGCGTATGCCCAGAGTGCGGGAGCGCCGCTACCCAACAGTGGCTGACCCGATGCACTCTCACCGAGGGACGCTCGATGAACCGAAGGCAACGGAGAATCCTCATTGGAACTGCTCTGCTGCAGGCAACCTCGTCACTTCTCCCACCGGTCTATCATCCGACACCTCGAGCGATGCGCACCTGCCATCGCTCGTAAAGGGGCGGGGATTCCTGCTCGTGTTTCGGGAGCAGCCTCTCAACCGGGCATGGCGCCCACCGGTCGACACCGCACGCCAGCATGGAGAATGGGTTCTGATCGCCGCACTGGGTCTTGCGGCAGTGATCGCCACCGATGACTATTGGCGTCGCAGCCGCGGGCTATGTCCGAAGTGCGCCGACGATCTGACCGGTAATGAAAGCGGGCGGTGTTCCGAGTGCGGAGCACCGGCGTAAACCGCGGTGGGGTCTTCGTCGCATCGCCCGCAGCGTCTGCGCCGAGTGCGCCGTGGAGTGCTTTCCGGCCCGGCGCTTCGCCCGTAGGGCGCACGAACGTACCCAGGGACCTCAGTTTCTGGAGGATGCCCCCCCCAGTGTCGGCGGCTCGAAGGGCCGATGAAGCGCGCGAGCGTGACATGACGTGAGCTGCAGTCGGATATGGAAGCGATGTGGGAGGGGCGCTTCACCGCGGATCTGCCGGACACACGCTGGGACGGGTTCTCCGACGAGTTCGCGGCATCGGTTACTCGCACGGAGGCCGTGCGAGAACGGCTGCTCTTCGAAGACGTCGTCGCGGTGCCGGAGTTGCGCGGGGCGTCGCGGGGGATGGAGGAGATTCGATGGCGGCGTCGGTCGATGGAGTGTACGGAAGTGGTCCGATGACGCACCTGGCCATCGGCATACTCGTCGTCGCTTCAGCATTAGCCATGCTGACGATACAGGTCATGTCCCCCAAACTGGGGCTCTCGGTCTGGCGCGTTGGATTCGGCCATGAACTGAGGGTCGTAGCATACGAACTCGACCACAATCCGCCGCCGCCCTGGCTCTACCCCGGGGACTACGACCTCCCCGGCGCCCTCGTCCAGACCGGCAGGCTGACCGACGGCCGGCTCTGGTATGTGGTCGTCACGATCCGGCCGCTGCTGTATGCGGTGCTGAACCGGACCGCCCTGGCGCTGGGCGTGCGATGCTGCCTTCTGCCAGCGTGGCGCGCCCGTCGGCGCCGACACCCGTCCCCCAAGTCGCTTGAAAGTTTCCCCTGACGGGTCATCATGCCACCGGAGACGTTCCGATATCCAAGATTGACAGTTGCCGCCCCGCGGTGAGGGTTGAGACGTGCCGCCACGGAGTCGTCGAATCATGAATGTCAGAAGGAGAGCGTCAGTCGTGCGCATCATCGCGGCGGCGGCGATCGCGCTCGCGGCTGGGGCGGTGGTGCTCGCGGCCGGCGGTTGTCAGCCGATCCGGCAGTACCAGGCGAGCCTGCACATCGCCTCTGGGGATGCCCTAGTCGCCGAGGACGACATCGAAAGCGCCTTGAAGGAGTTCCAGGCGGCCGCCGAGCTGGACCCGCAGATGGCCACGGCCCATTCGCGCATGGGCGTTCTCTATCGGCGGATGGGCGAGTACGAGCTGGCCATCGACGCCTTCGTCGAGGCCATCCGCCGAGACCCGTTCTCCTTCGATGACACCTTCAACCTGGCCCAGCTTTACCACTTCTCGAAGCGGCTGACGGATGCCGTGCGGGCGTATCTGCACGCGGTCGACCTGCGCCCGCAGAGCTTCGACGCCCAGCTCAACCTGGGGGTGTGCTACCAGCAGACCGGCGACCATGCCGCCGCGGCCGAGCGCTTCCGTCGCGCCATCGCCATCGACCCCGACCGGCCGCACGCGTACGTCAACCTGGGCGTGGCCTACGACGCCCAGGAGAAGTACTACGAGGCGGTCCGGGCGTTCAAGGAGGCGCTGGAGCGAGACGCCACCCAGCCGCTGGTGCTGGTCAACCTGGCGAACACCTACATGAAGCAGAACCGGCTGAAGACCGCCCGGCACACGCTGGAGGAAGCGCTTCGCATGGATCCGACGCTTGCGGCCGCCCACGAGGCGCTGGGGTACTGCCGATTTCAACTGCGCGACTATGACGCCGCCGAGGCGGCCTACAAGGACGCCCTGGCGTATGACTCCCGCCTGCCGCGGAGTTTTGCGGGACTCGGGTCGATCCAGATGCTCCGCTACCTGGAAGACCGGAGCAACACCCGCACCCGCGACGCGGCCCTGGAGTATTGGCACCGCTCGCTGGAAGTCGACCCGGACCAGCCGCGGATCCGATCGCTGATCTCGCGCTATCAGCCGGAATGGACCGATCCCGCCCAGGCGCTGCTCAACGAGACGCCGCAGCACTGACTGGGACCGCAGAGGCGCAGAGGTTGCAGAGGCCGCGGTGCTGCTGTCGAACGTGGAATAGCGCGGAACGTTG
>QZJT01000002.1 GCA_003597935.1 Phycisphaerales bacterium
GAAACCTCCCGGTGGAGAGCCGCGGCGACCATCACGCACCCCCGTCCGCGGCACGAACGCAATGCGTCGTACCGCCCGTCTGCGTCACAGTCCCCTGGGCAGGCGTCAAGGACGCCGGCCCACCCGGCCCGGCAATCGTAATGTTAGGGCCCACCAAATGGCACGTCAAGCAGGCGTCCACTTTTTTTATCGGCCGGCCCCCCGGAGAACCACGGGATAGGGACGGCTGCTCTGCCGCCAGCGCAACGGTCTCTCAGCCCCAGCGGCTCGATCGTGGACCCCTCACAAACGGCCTCCGCGCTTGATCCGGCGTACCGGGGCGCGTATGACAGATGAGCGGCACACGCGCGCCTTCCGGGGTGCTGGGCCGCGGCGGTGGCTGCGCGGGGGCGCTGCGCTCCCGGGCGCCGAAAGGACTTGTCATGACGTACAGGCATCGCGTGGCGGCCATGCTGTTCGGCGGCACGTTGTTGGCTCTGGTGCTGCGCTGCACCACCGGCCAGCTTCCCTCGGACAACTTCAACTTCAACGACAACGCCGTCGCTAATGGCAACGACGGCGCCGTCAACGACAACCAGCCCTCCGTCAACGACAACCAGCCCGGCGACAACGGCAACGACAACGAGTCCGGCGGCGGTAGCGGCAATGACAACCGCCCGTCGGGCAATGACAACACCCCTTCAGACAACGACAACGGTCCCGGCAATGACAATGACGCCGGCAACGACAACGACGCCGACAACGACAACATGGACCCCGGTTCGACCACGCTCGGCTGGCACTACCGCAGCATCTGGGACGCCGACAACGTCCAGACCGAAATCCGCGAGGTGTTCTGGCCCGACGGCTCACCCCGCGAGCGGGAGGAAGTCCGCCGCTCGGCCAACGGCCGCTACCTTAAGCACGGCCGGACGGTCAAGTGGTTCAAGGACGGAGGCATGTCGGAACGCGGCGACTTCGTCAACGGCCTGCCGGACGGCCTCGTGGAGACGTGGTACGAGAGCGGCGAGCCCCGCATGAAATCCCACTGGGCCAACGGCAAACTCCACGGCGAGATGATCTCCTGGGACCGCCAGGGCAACGTCGTATTGCGACGGCACTACGAATTCGGCCAGGTCAAAAGCGAGTAGCAATGATCATGAACCTGCCTGCCGCCGGCGCTGAGGCTCCGGCCACTACGCTTTCACCGATCCGGCGCGCGCCGCTTGGCGCTGCGAACCTTCGTTGGGCGCTGACCGGCCTTCTGCCGGCGCTGTTTCTGCTGGCGGCGGTGGCCACCTGCACCTTTGACGATGACCGGGGACGCCGCATGGACCTCGGCGTCGAAGCCCGTACGCCCGATTCGGCCCGTTCCGCCAGTTACCGCGATACGATCGGGGCGGAGGCGTTCTTCGAGGGTGTGCGGGCCATGCGGGTGACTGGCTACGGCCTGGTCGTCGGCCTGGGTCGCAACGGCGCCAGCGACTGTCCCAAGGAGATCTTCGACCGCGTCGTCCGTGACATCGAGAAGCAGATGCGCACCGGACCGGCTCTGGTGGGCGCTTCGCGGGCGGTCACGCCGGAGATGCTGGTGCGCGATCAGGACACGGCCGTGGTGCTGGTGTACGGCGATATCCCGGCCGGCGCCTGCACCGGCGACACGTTCGACGTGGCCGTCGTCGCGCTGCCGGGGACGGACACCAAGTCGCTGCGCGGAGGGCGGCTGTTCCCGTGCGAGTTGGAGTACTCGGTGGCCGAATCGCCCACCGCGGTGCGCCAATCCGGGCGCAGCCTGGCGGCCGCGGCCGGTCCGGTCTTTCTCAATCCCTTCGTCGGCGAGCAGGCCGCCACCGAATCGACCGACCTGGAGGGATACGTGCTCGGCGGCGGGCGCGTCACCGAAGACCGCCGCCTGCAACTGGCGCTGGCCGAGCCTTCCCATAGCGCCGCCCGCCGCATCGAACGCACCATCAACGCCCAGTTTCCCGGGTATCGCAAAGTCGCTGACGCGGTGTCGCCCGCCTTCGTCCGCCTGGACGTGCCGGAGCAGTTCCGCGGCGACACCGAGCACTTCCTGGGCCTGGTCCGGGCCTACTTCACGCCGGTCGCGCCGGGCTTCATTCCCCAGCGTTGTAAGGAACTGGCGGGGGAGATCGTCCGCCCGGACGCCCCACACGGGGCCATCGCGCTGTGTTTCGAGGGCATCGGTCAGCCGGCCATGCCCACGCTGACGGAACTGTACACGCACCCGCGCGATTACGTGTCGTTTCACGCGGCCGCGGCCGGCCTTCGGCTGGAAGACCACGTGGCGGTCGACGTGATGACCAAGCACGCGTTCAATCCGCAGAGCCCTTTTCGGTTTCAGGCCATTCGAGCCTTGGGACGCACCTCGCTGGCCACGGGCGCTACGCCGCTGCGGCGGCTGATGGCCGACGTGGATCCGCGCGTGCGCGTGGCGGCCTACGAAGAACTGTCCCGCCGCCGCGACGTGTCGATCCGGGCGGAGAGGGTCGGCGGCGATCAGTTCGTCCTGGAAACGGTTTCCTCTCCCCGTCCGCCGATCATCCACGCCCGTCGCAGCGGCCAGCGCCGCATCGCCCTGATCGGGGACGGCATCCGGTGCCAGCCGCCGCTGTTCTACGCTTCCCCCGCAGGCGCCCTGACCGTCAGCGCCATGGAGCCGTCCGACGATGGGCTGATGCTGGTGCGGCGAACACCCTCGGGAGGGACGTCGCCGCCGATCCCGTGCGGGCTGGACGTGGCGGAGCTGCTCCGCCTGGCCGGAAACGACCCTTCCGAACTCCAGGGCACGGTCACCGGCCTGGCGATGGACTACACCGCCATCGTTCACCTGTTGCACACGCTCTGCCACCAGCGCTCGATCAACGCCGATTTCATCCTGGAAGAAGCGAACGTGGCCGAACTGTTCGCCCCCACGCAACGGAAGCGGCGGCCGGAATCGGAACTGTAGCCCGTCCGCTTGCACGGCCCGGCCGGATTCGCTAGCCTGCCCGGCTCGACATCGCCGGGAGGTCCGGCCCGGGACGGCGAGTGGCCGTCCCCGTCAGGTGGATGACATGCACTACCCGAGAAGAAACAGCCAGATCAAGCGGGCACGAAAGCAGGGGTTCCGCGCCCGGATGCGCACTTCCAGGGGGCGGAAGCTCCTCAACCGTAAACGCCGCCACGGGTTCAAGAAGATCAGTTGCGTCTAGGCTCGGCGTCCTCGATTCCCGCGATGCCGCCGGTGTTCGGCTCGTGGTGGGTCTGCGCCGCAGCCGCGCCCGGCCCGGTTCCGTCCCTGTGAATTCGCTGGCCGGCGGGGGCGTTTCTCGATATACCTTCCGTCCGGGTGGCGGCAGCGACGACCGGGGCGGTCCCGGCGGCGCCCCACGTGGTTCTTCACTGAGCGGGGCCTCCAAGGCTCCGCCGCGGAGGGCGGGCCGATCGGCGGCGCGCCCCCGCAAAGGCAGATCAGAGCAACGCAATGGTTGACTACAACCTCATCAACGATCTCGACGTCTCCAGCGACGCGCTGGAAGACGAGCTTTCCGCACTCTTCGGCGGCGAAAACCCGAACGCGCGGGTGGCGCAATTGATCGCGCCCAATGAAGAGGAATTCAAGCCTGGCACCATCCTGACCGGCCGCGTGGTGGCCACCGCCGGCGACGACTACGTGGTGGACGTCGGCCTCAAGAGCGAAGGCATCGTCCCGGCCGCCGAATGGGGCGACGGCGGCTCCGTCGACATCGGTGACGAGGTGCAGGTCTGGCTGGAGGCCGTCGAGTCCGACAGCGGCCACGTCGTCCTCTCCAAACGCAAGGCCGACCGCCTGCTGAACTGGCAGCGCCTCGTCAGCAGCAAGGCCGAAGGCGACGTGGTGACCGGCACCGTCATGCGGAAAATCAAGGGGGGCCTCCTGGTCGACATCGGGTACCCTGTCTTCCTGCCCGCCTCACAGGTGGACATCCGGCGGCCGGGCGACATCGGCGCTCTGATCGGCCGCACCGTCGAGGCCAAGATCCTCAAGATCGACGTCGAACGCCGCAACATCGTCATCTCCCGCCGCAAGCTCATCGAGGAGAGCCGCCAGGCGGCCAAGGAGCAGTTGCTCGCGTCGCTGACCATCGGCGACGTCAAGAAAGGCACCGTCAAGAACATCGCCGACTTCGGCGCCTTCGTGGACCTGGGCGGCATCGACGGGCTGCTGCACATCACCGACATGAGCTGGGACCGCATCCACCACCCGTCGGAGCTGGTGCGCATCGACGATCACGTCGAGGTGAAGATCCTCAACATCGACAAGGAGCGGGAAAAGATCGCCCTCGGCCTCAAGCAGCTCACCCAGAACCCGTGGGACCGGATCGAGCAGTCCTACCCGGTCGGGACCAAGGTGAAGGGAGAGGTGGTGAACCTGATGAACTACGGCGCCTTCGTGAAGCTGGAGCCGGGCGTCGAGGGGCTGGTCCACATCAGCGAGATGAGCTGGACGCGCCGCATCAACCACCCGTCCGAGATGCTCAGCGCCGGCGACATGGTCGACGTCGTCGTCCTGGAGGTGAACAAGGACAAGCAGGAGATCTCGCTGGGCATCAAGCAGACCCAGGTCAACCCGTGGACGCAGGTGGCGGAGAAGTACCCGCCCAACACCCGCATCAGCGGCCGGGTGAGGAACCTGACTAATTATGGGGCCTTCGTCGAGATCGAGGAGGGCATCGACGGCCTCCTGCACGTCTCCGACCTGAGCTGGACCAAGAAGATCAGCCATCCATCCGAAGTGCTGAGGAAGAGCGACACCATCGAGTGCGTCGTTCTGAAGGTGGACGAAGACAACCAGCGCATCGCCCTGGGTCTGAAGCAATTGCACGAAGACCCCTGGACCCGCGCCGTGCCCGAAAACTACATCCCCGGCCAGATCGTCGAGGGCGAAGTCACCAAGATCACCAACTTCGGCGTCTTCGTGGAGCTGGAACGGGATCTGGAGGGACTGTTGCACGTCAGCGAACTGGCCGATCATAAGGTGGAGGATCCGCACGACGAGGTGAAGATCGGCGACCGCATCCAGGTCAAGATCCTCCGCGTCGATCCGGTGGAGCGTAAGATCGGACTGTCCAAGAAACGGGCCGAGTGGTCCGCCGATCAGGACGCCGACGGCGGTCCCGCCCCCCGCAAGATCCGCAAGCGGCGCGGCGGCCTGCATGGCGCGGGTGACGACGATCTGATCCAGCCGCCACAGTTCGGCTCGCCCATGCCGCCGCGGAAGATCGACGACGAGGATGCGGACCGGGATTAAGACGTAGCCGCGGCCAGACGCCATGCCCGACGGCGACGCGGGGGATGTTCGGACATGGCCATGATCGCAGACGCCGGGCTGCAGACCTATCTGCGGCAGATCAACCGGGCCAGGCTCCTGACGGCCGAGCAGGAGAAGGAACTGGCGATCATCATCCGCGAGGGGCAGTCCGCCTCCGGGCAGTTCGAGTCCGGTAACATCTCGCTGCGCGAGCGGGAAGCCGCGGAAGAAAAGGCCTCGCGGGCGCGCGAGGAAATGGTCCAGGCCAACCTGCGGCTGGTAGTCAACATCGCCAAGAAATACACCAAGCGGGGCATTCCCCTTAACGACCTCATCAACGAGGGCAACCTGGGCCTGATCCGGGCGGTCGAGGGGTACGACCCTGGGCAGAACACTCGCTTCAGCACCTATGCTTCCTGGTGGATCAAGCAGGCAATCAAGCGCAGCCTCATCAACGGCGACAAGCCGGTCCACATCCCGGCCTACATGGTCGAGATGATCTCCAGGTTCCGCCGCGCCATCGACCGGTTTGTCGAACAGCACAACCGCCAGCCGTCCAACGCCGAAATGGCGGAACTGCTGGAAATGCCCGAGCGGAAAGTCAACCACATCCGCCGGGCGGTCAAGGCGGTCAGCGCCCCCACCCAGTCGGCCGACGAGGACGAGAGCGGGTCACCCTTGAGCGAGACTCTGGCGGATCCGCGGACGCCGCTTCCCGAGGACGCCATCGCGTCGGAAGGCGACGCCGCACGCATTCTCAACCTGCTGGAGACGCTGGATTTCCGCGAAAGCACCATCCTGCGCCTGCGCTACGGCATCGACGACGACGGCCCCATGACGCTCAAGGAGATCGGCGCCAAGATCGGCCTGACCCGCGAACGCGTGCGGCAGATCGAAGCCGAGGCAATCAAGAAGCTGGCGCTGCGGTTCGAAGAGTAGCCTCTCGGTCGCGCCGGCGATCAGCCGCGCGAAGCACGTCCGCAGCGCCGTCGGGTCACGGGGATGCAGTCTCCGTCCCGACTTTTGCGCTCCCGCCGATAACCCGGCTTAGCTGGACCCCTGCCCGGCGATATCCGACGATCGATTCGTGATCTCGCCGTTGCACAGCTCGGGCATCCTCTCTGCGCAGTTCAGTCTGCAGCGCAGCCAGCAGGGGCTGAATGCCACCATGACCCGGCTGGCGACCGGGCGGCGGATCAACTCCGGCAAGGACGACCCGGCCGGGCTGATCTCCTCCGAGCGGCTGGCGGCCGAGATCCGGGCGCTGGAGGCCGAGAGCAAGTCCATCCAGCGGGCCGACGCCAACGTCAACATCACCGAGGGGCACCTGGCCAACGTGTCCGATATGATGGCCGAGCTGAAGGGTCTGGTCGTCGCCAGTTCCAACACTGCCGGGCTCAGCGACGCCGAGATCGCCGCCAATCAGGTGCAGATCGACAGCCTCGTGGCCAGCATCCAGCGCTTCGGCGGCGAGGCGGTCCGGTCGCTGGACGGGTTCCACATGCCCGACGACGGCAACGCCGGCGTCGAGACGCGGATCACCGATACGACGAGCGGCCTGGCGTCGCTGGTGTCGGGCGGTTCGAACGCGCTGGCGTCGGGCAACTTCGAAGCGGCCCTGGCGGTGATCGATCAGGGCATCACCGACGTGGCCAGCGCCCGCGGCGAGTTGGGGGCGTTTCAGCGCAACGTGCTCCAGCCGCGCTTCAATTCCAACCAGGTGTCGCTCGAGAACCTCATGGAAAGCCGCAGCCGCATCGCCGACGCCGACTACGCGGAAGAGACCAGCAACCTCAACAAGTTCGAGATCCTCACGAAGTCGGGCATGAAGGTCCTCAAGCTCGCTCAGCAATCCGCCCGCGACGTGCTGTCGTTGCTGGAGGGCTGACGCCTGCCGCCGCCACTGGTACGCGTGCCGGGGCTGGGGGAAGAACTCCCACCTTGAACGTCGGATCTCGGGGAAGAACTCCCGGCTTGAAAGCCGGGGCTCGGGGGAGGTACCGTGCGGCGCTTGCGCGTCCACCACAAACCCGCGCATGTGCGGATGATCCAATAGGCCGCCGCCACGACGCCGCGGAGGCTTCCGCTGACCTTGCTGCGGCCGTGGCGGCGGGGCCGGTGGGAAACCGGGACCTCGACAATGCGCAGTCGCTCCTCCACCGCCCGGATCTGCATCTCGATGGTCCAGCCGTACGCCCGGTCGCGCATGCCGATCGCGTCCAGCCAGCGCCGGTGAATCGCCCGATACGGACCTAAATCCTGGTAGGAATGTCCCCATCCGAGGCGCATCAGCGCCGGGAGCAGCCGGTTGGCAAACCGTTGCGGCAGCGTCATCGTGCTCCCGGCGCGCGACCGGGCGAGCCGGGTCCCGAGCACGAAGTCGGCGCGGCCGGCCAGGATCGGCCCCACCAGCTTCGGCAGCTCCGCAGGGTCGTCCGACAGGTCGGCGTCCATGAACGCCACCACCTCGATATCGTCGCGCAACAGCGTCAGCGCCGCCTGGCAGGCGGCGCCGTAGCCGCGCCGCGGTTCGATCGCGCAGTCTGCGCCCAGTTCGCCCGCGACGGCGCGCGTCCCGTCGGCCGACCCGTTGTCGCCGACCGCGATCTGACCGACGCCGAGGTCGAACAGTTGCGGCAACAGAAGCCGTAGATTCTCCGCTTCGTTGAGCGCCGGGATCACCACCGCCACCCGGGAGCAGTCGAGGTCGTGGCCGGTGGGCATCACAGTCCGTGCAGGAGAAACGGGTTGGTGGTTCGCTCGCGGCCGATGGTCGTCTCTTCGTTGTGACCGGGCAGGACCCGCGTGTCATCGGGCAGGGTCAGCAGGTTCTCGCGGATGTTGCGGATGAGTCTGCCGCCGTCGCTGTGGGGAAAGTCCACCCGGCCCACGCTGCCGGAAAACAGGGCGTCGCCGACGATGACCAGGCCCGCGGCGGGGCAGTACAGCGCCCGCCCGCCCGGCGAGTGGCCGGACACGTCCAGCACCGTCCATTCGCTCTCCCCCAGCAACAGGCGGGCGCCAACGGGCAGGTCTTCCGGGTCGGTCACCTGCGTCACCAGTCCCGGTCCGAAAAGGCCCGAGAGGTTGGCCATCGGGTCGGTCAGGGCCGCCCATTCCTCTCGCGCCAGACGCACCGCAAGCGCGCCCAGCCCCGCCCGCACGCCATCGATCCCCGCGATGTGGTCAGCGTGAGCGTGCGTGAGCAGGATCGCTTGCGGCTGCAATCCGTGCAGCGCCACAAACCGGCAGATTTGCTCCGCCTGGGGTGGGAAGCCGGGGTCGACGATCCAGCACGGCCCGCCCCGTTCGAGGTATACGGTGTAGCCGTTTTCGGCGTAGAAGGGGTCGCGGGTGACGTGGGTCTGTACGATCATGCGGGCACGGTCCGGCAAGCCGGGGATTCCGGGACCTGTTTACTCGCCCCGCGGCGGCGCCGCCAGCCTTTGGTGCAACTGCACTAAGGCCGTTTCTGACGTCGACGGTTATCGGTGAACGCCCCCACTTGGAATCGGCGGCGTGTCCGGGTATACTGGGCAACTTGAGAGTCGTTGGGGGGAAGCTCCGCGGGTGGCGGGGGACCATGCGCACCCGTTCAGCGCCTTAACGAACGAGCACCGCACCATACGGTTGTGATTGCCACGGTTGTCCAGCGGAGGAGGACCGGGATCAGGACGCGCCTGCGTCAGTTTAGGAACTCGTGCTTTGGAGGACGTTTCAGATGCAAGGAAAGCTTTCGTGGTTGGGGTCGGTGGCACTGGCCGCCGCGCTGTCGGCGGCCGCTCACGCCGGCCAGATTGATGAGGGGCTCGATCGCATCCTGACCGATGCCGGCGACAATGCGATCGTGTCCACGCTGGTGGCGCTCAGCGATGCGGTCGACATCGATGCGCTGGATCAGCGGCTGGAGCGCATGATGGCCGATCGTGGCCTGCGCCACCGCATCGTGGTCGAAGAGCTGATGAACCGGGCCGCGATGACCCAGGGACCGCTGGTCCAGCATCTGATCGAGCTGGAGCGCGAGGGGCTGATCGCGCGGTTCGACGTGTACTGGGTCACCAACATGATCAGCGTGGACGCCACGGCGCCGGTCATCCGCCAGATCGCCGAGCGCGACGACGTTGGGGTGATCTACTTCAACAACCCGATCGAGCTGATCGAGCCGGTTGGCGAGATCGAGGAGAACGGCGCCATCGCGTCCGCCCCAGAGCCGGGCATCCGGATCATCGGGGCGGACCGCGTGTGGTCGGAACTCGGCATCACCGGCGAGGGCGTCGTCGTCGCCACGCTCGACACGGGCGTGGACGGCAACCACCCGGCGCTCGCCAGGCGCTGGCGCGGCGTCGCCGACGACCGGTACCGCAATAACCCCGAGTGGGCCTGGTACGACCCGGTGACGAACACCCGCTTCCCGCAGGCGTTCGGCGGACACGGCACCCACACGATGGGCACGGTCTGCGGCGGTTTTCCGGGTGATGAAGTCGGCGTCGCTCCCGGCGCCCAGTGGATTCACTGCGCGGTGATCGACCGCGTCAGCATCCCGCGGACGGTCGAGGACGCGATCAAGTCGCTGCAGTGGTTGGTGGACCCGGATGGCAATCCGAACACCGACTTCGACGTGGCGCACGTCTGTTCCAACTCCTGGGGCGTGACCACCGGCCACGGCTATCCCCCCTGCGCCCAGACGTTCTGGGCGGCGATCGACGGTTCGGAAGCGGCCGGCACCATTCAGCTCTGGTCCGCCGGCAATGAGGGCAACAGCGGGCTGCGCCGCCCGGCCGACCGCGCCACCACCGACTACAACACCGTCGCGGTGGCGGCCTGTGACGGCAACAATCCCGATTGCCCCATCGCCAGCTTCTCGTCGCGCGGCCCGACCAACTGCACGCCGAACGGCCAGCCGGCCATCAAGCCGGACATCGCGGCGCCCGGCGTCAACGTGCGTTCGTCCCTGCCGGGCGGCGGCTACGGCAACCTCAGCGGCACGTCCATGGCGTCTCCGCACGTCAACGGCGTGGTCGCCCTGATGCGCGAAGCCAACAAGGACATCGACGGCGACGACATCAAGCAGATCATCTACGATACGGCCACGGACAAGGGCACCCCGGGCGAGGACAACTCGTTCGGCTGGGGTCTGATCAACGCCTACGAGGCGGTGGTGCAGGTGCTGGGCGATCCGGAGCCGTTCGCCTGCTGCTTCAAGGACGGCCACTGCGAGGATCTGCTGGGCAGCGATTGCCGGGACCGCGGCGGCAAGTCCAAGTTCAACGAGTTCTGCCGCACGTTCGACTGCCCGCAGCCGGGCGCGTGCTGCATCACCAACTCCGAGTGTGAAATCACCCTGGAGGCGGACTGCCTGCTCCGCGGCGGCGACTTCATCGGCGAGGGCGTCAGTTGTGAACTGGCCTGCCCGTGCGACGTCATCAAGAAGATGAAGGGCACCTGCAAGGGCAGCGGCACCATCAAGGCGACGGTGAAGTTCCGCAACAACAGTTGGGACGGCCGCGTGATCAAGATGGGCGTCGGCGATCGCCTGCGCTTCGACGTCACCGTCCACGGCAAGAAGGCCGTGCTGTACACCTGCTGCTTCAACGGTCCGCAGACCGTCAAGCTGCTGGATCCGGACGGCTGCCTGGATCCGATCGTGATCAACTGCCCCGAATAGGATCGGGCAGATCTGACTGAACCCGTTGTGCACTCGCGCCGGCCGCGCCTGAGCTTCTCGGGCGCGGCCGGTTCAGTTGCCGGGCCGTTCTGTTGTGGCGGCTCGCTGAGCCGGATGCCACCGCCGCCGATGGAGCGCGGCACATTCGCGGGGCACGGCCCGGCCCCGGAGGTATACACTGCGCTTGGGACTCCGGACCCGTCTCGTTATGCTGGGGCCGTGTCGGGGGAGGGACTTCACACGCGTCGTTCCACCTGCGTGACGCCCGGCGGATAGAAGCGTTCGCCGCCGGCAACCATCCTTTTGGGGAGGCATGTTATGTACAAACGGCTGGGCGCTCTGGTGTCCTGTCTTGCGCTGACGGCGGGGACGGCACGGAGCGGAGAGATCGTGCCGGAGCTGCGAGACGCTCTGGACGCGCCGAACGGGGGAGAGGTCATCTCCGCCCTGGTCTACCTGGATCAGGTCGACCTCGATGCGGTGGAGAGCCACCTGTACCGCATTATGGCGGACCGCAACCTGCGTCACCGTATTGTGGTCGAATCGTTGCAAACACACGCCGCCGCAACGCAGGGGTCGCTGATCGCGTACTTGCAGGGAGCCAAGGATACGGGACGGGTGACCTTCTACGATCCCTACTGGATCGGCAACATCATCCGCGTCGACGGCATCGCCGAGGAGATCGAAGCGATCGCCGCGCGGCCCGAGGTGCTGCGCATCTATCCCAACTACCCGGTCGAGCTGATCGAGTCCGTAGAAGTCGAAGGCCCGGGCATCGCCAGTGCCCCCGAGCCGGGCATCCGCCTGATCCAGGCGGACCGGGTCTGGAACGAACTGGGCATCACAGGTGAAGGCGTGCTGGCGGCGGTGATCGACACCGGCGTCGACGGCGACCACCCGGCGATGGAATCGCGCTGGCGCGGCCTCGACGACCGCTACGAAGGCCACCCCGAGTGGGCCTGGCACGATCCGTGGAACAACCAGAACGATTTTCCGTATGACTGCTGCGGTCACGGCTCGCACACGATGGGCACGGCGATCGGTGGATTCCCGGGGGACGAAGTCGGCGTAGCGCCGGGCGCTCAGTGGATGGCCTCCGGGGCGATCGACCGCGGCGGCAGCATTCCGCGCACGGTCGCGGACATCATCAAAGGCTTCCAGTGGATGGCCGACCCGGACGGCAACCCGGAAACGGACTTCGACGTCCCGCACACCTGTGGGAACTCGTGGGGGACGACGACCGGCCACGGCTATCCGCCGTGCGACCAGACTTTCTGGCAGTGGATCGACGCCTCCGAGGCGGCCGGCACCAGCCAGACCTTCGCCGCCGGCAATGAGGGCCAGTCCGGCCTGCGCCGGCCGGGCGACCGCGCCACCACCGACTATGACTCCATCGCGGTGGCCGCCTGCGACGGCAACAATCAGGACTGTCCGATCGCCGGATTCTCCTCGCGCGGTCCGACCAACTGCACGCCGGACGGGCGACCGGCGATCAAGCCGGACATCGCCGCCCCGGGCGTCAACGTCCGCTCCTGCAACAACAGCGGCGGGTACGTCAACCTCAGCGGCACGTCGATGGCGACGCCGCACATCAACGGCGTCATGGCGTTGCTCTACTCGGCCAACCCCGATCTGAGCAGTGATGAAGCGAAACAGATCATCTACGACACCGCCACCGACAAGGGCACACCGGGCGAGGACAACTCCTTCGGCTGGGGTCTGGTGAACGCGTATGAGGCCGTCATCGTCGCACTGGGGGATCCTGAGCCGTTCGCCTGCTGCTTCAACGACGGCAGTTGCCAGAACCTGCTCCGCAGCGACTGCCTGGACCGCGGCGGCCGACAGCGCTTCGGCGAAACCTGCGATACCTTCGACTGCCCCGACCCGGGCGCCTGCTGCGTGAACAACTTCACCTGCGAGTTCATTCTGGAGCGGGACTGCATCGCGAAGGGTGGCGACTTCCTGGGCGAGAACGTCGGTTGCCAGTTGGCCTGCCCGTGCGACGTCATCAAGAAGATGAAGGGCACCTGCAAGGGCAGCGGCACCATCAAGGCGACGGTGAAGTTCCGCAACAACAGTTGGGATGGCCGCGTGATCAAGATGGGCGTCGGCGATCGCCTGCGCTTCGACGTCACCGTCCACGGCAAGAAGGCCGTTCTGTACACCTGCTGCTTCAACGGTCCGCAGACCGTCAAGCTGCTGGATCCGGACG
>QZJT01000128.1 GCA_003597935.1 Phycisphaerales bacterium
CGAGTCCAGCGCGATCACGCGTCCGGTACAGGCCCCCACCGTGTGGATCCAGGGCTTGCCGGTGATTCGCACGCCGAACTGCTTGTGCGTGGGAAACACTTCTATGACGGTCTTGTGCTCCAGTTCGACGTCGTAGTCGCCCGTGACCAGTGGATAGATGCGCTCAAGATACGCCGCGACGTACGCGCCCAGGCCGGGGTCCTGCGTGTCGTCGTAGCGGACCTCGAAATGCTCCGATTCATATCGCTGAAAGGCCTGCAACGAGTCCAGCAGCTCGAGGGTGTTGTAGGTGCGTTCGTTGTAGGGATCGAGCGCCCAGGATCCGTCCAGCGCCGAGCGGGCTCTGTCTTCCAGCCCCCACTGCATGTACATCATCCCCAACTCGGTGCGCGCGTTGGCGTCGGTGGGGTCGAACTCGATGGCTTTCTGATAGTGGGCTTCCGACGTCTCGTATTGGCGGATGCCGCCCGTGGCGTCTCCCAGCAGGCGATAGAGGGTGGCGCAACGGGGATTGACGGCTTCGATGCGCCGCACCAGTGCGTCCACCGCGGCCTGATCGTAGACGCACGCCCGGGCGGCCGCCTGTAACGACAGGGCTTCCAGATCGTTCGGATTCGTCAGCAGCGCCTTTTCCGCCTCGGCCACGGCCTCGTCGTAGCGCCGCTCCTGGATGCGGCAATGGGCCAGCAGATGATGGGCCGGCGCGAAAGCGGGGTTGATGCCCAGGGCCGTGGCCGCTTTCCGCTCGACGTCCTCGAAGTCCCAGCGGTCCAGCGCGATCGCCCCCAGCCCGACGTAGGCCTGCGGAAGGTTCTCATTGATACGCAGGGCGGCGGCGTAGTCCGACACGCTGCCGTCCTCTTCGTCGTCGTTGTACTTGGCCCGCAGCAGGTCGGCGGCGGCGACGCGGGCGGGCCAGTAGGTTCGATCCACCCGCTCGTAGGCGTTCTGGAGCAACTCGACCAGCACGTAGCGCGTGCGGCGCTTGATGTCGGTGCGGGTGAGCGCGCTGTAACGATAGAACCCGTAGGCCGCGTCGGTGAGCCATTCCGCATCGGACGGCAGGTCGGGCCGCTCGACCATCTGACGATTGAACCAGGCGTAGGCCTCGATGGCATCGTCGCGCCGCCCGAGGTACTCGAGGATCTGGCCCAGCAGCCGTCGCGGCCGGGCGCTGCGACGGTCGAGGTCGATGGCGGCGCGGGCGTGCTCGATCGCGCGGTCGTAGGCGCCGAGCAGGTTCTGCACTTCCGCCACGGCGCAGTGCCACTCGGCGAACCCTTCGCGCGCCGGCGGAAGGGCGTTCAGCCGCTCCAGTGCCGGACGGTATTCGCCCGTCTGCACCTGGCAGCCGGCGGCGCCGATTCCGGCTTCGATGCGCTCCGCGTCCGACGCCGCGCTCGCCTGCAACGTCTCGAACGCGGCGAGCGCGTCATCGTAGTGACCCTCCAGCCACATTTGTCGCGCCCGGGCGATGGCCGGCGGCGGCGTTGCGGATTCGTCCGCCGTCGGAGCAGCCGGGTCCGGCGGCGCGGTCGGCGGCGTTTCGGGAGACGTCGCTGCCGGCGGCTCGCTGAGCGCGGGCGCCGGCCAGGGGTCTGCGGCCCGGGCGCTATCGCACAATCCGATTCCTGCCGCGGTCACGCAAAGGCAGCCGATCCATCCGGGCCGGCGCCGACGCGCGTGCTGCTCGTTACCTGCGGTATCCAATCGAATCACGTTCATGGGCAGACCATCACGCGTCAAAAGTCGCTTCGGCGCGGCAGGGCACACCGCAAAGCGGCGTGCCACCCAGCCCCGCCTCCAGCGGCGCCGGCACGTGGCACGGGTCAGTCCACGTGAGTTCCCGCCGAGCATCCCACGGCGTGCGATTATAGGTCAACCGGGTGCCGGTCGAGCCTCGAAGCGGGGCATCGGCAGACTGACCACGCGCGCCACGCGGCATGCGCCGGGCCGGCGCGGCGCCTGGAGCCGTCGGGAACCCGACGAGGCGCGCGATCGCGCGAACGTTGTGGCGCAGCGTCTCACGTCTTTTCGCGCAGCAGCAGTTTCAGCGATTCATTCTCGCGCCGCGTGGCTTCGACGTCGAACTGCAAGTACGCGATCGACAGCCGCAGGTTGTCGATGATGTCCGACATCTCGCGCACGATCTGCTCCAGCCGCGCCTGATGCTCGCGCGTGAGCAGCGTCCCCGGTTGCACTGACATTCTCCACCTCCCCCCGCCGGGCGCGACTCGTATGGCGCCCGGCGAATCCTGCGTGACGATCAGGCGGCCCTCGGCGCTACGGCCGTGCCGGGAATGCCGCCTGGATAAGCCTCGATTCGTGCCCGGCCCCTAACCTGCTCGCCCCAATGCACTCTCTCCCCTGATCCCACTTCGTGGGTAGGTGAATATCGGTCGAACCCCCCATGGCGCATCACGCAAAAACCGGATTCGCTCCAAGCTCCCGCACCGGAAATGGTTGCGCCGCACCCCGCCCGCAGTGCGGGCCACCCGTCGGGCGCACCGGCGGCCGGCGCCGGTCGCGGCGTTCGCGGCGCAGGGTCCATCAGGCCACGTTCTCCCGTTGCCGGGCGTGGCCGAGCTGCTCCTCGAGATCCTGGATCAGGATGGCGAGGTTCAGTTCCTTCTGCCCGACGGGCGTCACCCAGCGGGCCGTCTCATTCCGCTGCAGTGATTGCGATATCCGCCGCTGGGCCAGCAGCACGGTGGTGTGGTTCTTGCGGCCCATGAAGCGGCCGATCTCGGGGTAGCTCATGTCGGTGTGCTTGCGGGCCAGGTACATGGCGATCCCGCGGGCCAGCGCGATGGTGCGCGTCTTGCGGGTGGTGTGCAGGTCAGTCGGCGACAGGCCGAAGAAGATCGCCACCGTGCTCTCGATGTCCGCCAGCCGGATGACCGGGGCGGTGTGGCGCACCAGCTCTCGAACCACGCGCTGCGCCAGCACCAGGGTGACCGCAGAGCCGGTCATTTCCGCGTCGGCGACGATCCGCAGCAGGCCCCCTTCCAGCTCGCGGATGTTGGCCAGGAAGTTCTCGGCGATGTACTGGATGACGGACTCGGGAATGCGCACCTTCAGCCGGGCCGCCCGCTGGCGGAGGATCTCCCTGCGCAGCTCCAGGTCGGGCGAGTCGATGCGCACCACCATGCCGGCAAGCAACCGGCTGACGATGTGATCGGAGAGGTGGCCGATCATCTTCGGCTGCGCGTCCGACGACAACACGACCTGCTTGCCGCACGAGGCGATCGCGTTGAACGTGTGCAGGAACTCCTCCTGCGTCGCCCGCTTGTTGGCGAAGAAGTGAACGTCGTCGATGACCAGGACGTCCAGATGGCGATAGCGCTGGCGGAAGGCGTCCTGTTCGCGGGCCTTGACGGAATAGACGTAGTCGTTGGTGAACTCCTCGCCGGTGACGTAGCGCCAGCGGTGTGCGGCGTGACGCTGACGAATGCCGTTGCAGATCGCCTGGAGCAGGTGGGTCTTGCCCAGGCCGCAGCCGCCGTGGATGAACAGCGGGTTGTACGGCCCGCCCGGCGCCTCGATCACGGCGGTGGCGGCGGCGTGGGCGATGCGGTTGGACTGCCCGGTGACGAAGTCTTCCATCGTCAGTCGCAGCGTCTGCACGGTCGGCAGGCTCCCGCTGCGCCGGTGCTCGCGCGCCACCCGCTCCGGGTTGCCGGCCAGATACGCCACCTGTCGGTCCGGTTGCTTGCGGCCGAGCCGTCCTGCCAGGTTGGGATCGGTCGAGAACGCGACTTCCAGCGGGCGGCCGGCGATGTCTTCGGCCGCCTTCGCGATCACGTCTCGGAAGTGACGCTCCACCCAGTCGCCCACGAATTGATTGGCCACGCTGACGCGCAGCGCCGCCTCGGTGAATTCGAATTGGGCCACGTTCTTGAACCAGACGTTGAACCGCTGGGGACCGACCTGCTCGGAAATCCGTGCTTCAAGTTGCGCACGCCAATCCTGGGCGCATACGATCATCGCCGGCTCCTCCGTCGAGAGCAGCCTTGGAGGCTCTCGGATGGTCTTGACTTGAAAGCGCTGGCCGCGAAGTGAACGCCAGCGGGCGTCCACACCAGCAAGGGCACTATTTAGCCACCCGGAAGAACGGCGTCAATGAAAAAATTTCGCCCGAAACGGCCGAAATGCTCCCGGAGTTCGTGCTGTCAACAGGTTAAGATTTTGTTAACGATCTTTCCACCCCGTACCCGCCGGGCTGTGGGAAACGCGGCTGCCGGAGGCGCGGTCAGGTCGCGCCCCCCACCCGACGTCCACCGCCGCCGCAACTAACTGCCGGTGGCGCCGAGGACTGCGATCCAGGCGTCGCGGCGTCCGACCGGTTCAAACCCCCAGTCGGCGTAGAGACGGCGGGCGGGCCCGTTGGCGCGATCCACGGCCAGGCTGATGCAGCGGGCGCCCATGGCCCGTGCTTCGTGTACCGCGTGCAGCATCATCGCGTGGGCCGTTCCGCGGCGGCGGGCGCCCGCCGCCACGCCCATGTAGACGACCTCGACGACGTCGCCGCGCCCGTGCCGCCCCAGCAGCAAGGCTCCCACCGGTTCTCCCCCGTACACAGCCAGCCACCAGTGGGCCGTGCCCGAGTCCGCCGCGTGGGCGTGGCCGGTCAGCACGTCGTCGGTGGATCGAATGCCCGCCAGCGCGCGGCAGTCCTGGCTGTCGACGTAGGTGGCGTCGAGAAGCCGCACCAGCACGGCGCGCAGCTCAGGGGCGTACGGGCGCCATTGCAGATTGGCCCGAGCGCGGCGCAGCGGCGGCGGCATCCGCGCGGGACGTTCGAGGTACAGCAACTGAGTCAGAAACGTGTGACCGGCCTCGTGCAACACCCGTTGCCCCGCCAGGTCGTCCTCGGCCAGCAAGGTCTGGACGAGGCGGACGCCGCGGCCGCGCAAATCGTCGCACGCCGAGCCGACCAGCGCCCGAAGTGCATCGGGATGGGCTGCGGCGCCGGGTCCGATCGCCAAGAGCGCGCTCGAACCCGGAGCTTCCAGCGCGACGACCGCACCGACGCGATCACCGCCCAGTGTGGTCCGCCAGACCGGCTCGGCCCGCACTTCCCGCAGACGCGCGCTGCGCAGGAAATGCTCCAGTTCCGTCAGGGAAGGCGGCCCCTCCGCGCCGCCCAGCGCAACCGCCAGCGCCTCCCAATAGGGACCCGCGCCGGCGAAGAGCGGCTCGACGAGGACGTGGGGCGGTGATGATCCGGGGGATACCGGCAGCGCGTTCACCCTGCACCCTCCCACCGACCGGCGGGCGATCCGACGTCGCCCGGGCGCCGTCTTGTGCCGGGGTCGGCAGCGCGTACGATGAACCGCCGTTGTGATCCCCGGGCGTGCCCGATGTCCCGGCATCCACGTTGGGCCGCCACGGGCGATTCATGCCGGCCATGTTGGCCGGCGGCGGTCCGATGTCAAGTTCTCGGACACATGGGTCGGGCTTGTGCGCTCCAGCCTGTGATGACCCGGCTCGCGTGGCTGCTGGCGGCGTTGCTGACGGCGGGTTGTGCCCCGCGGCCCAGCCTCGAATCCGGCGACCCCGTGCAACGGGCTCGCGCCATCAAACGGCTGGCCGGGACGAAGGACCCGAGCCTGGCGCTGCGGCTGGTCGATCGGCTGGAAGACGATGATCCGGCGGTCCGGTTCTACGCCGTGCTGGCGCTGCGGCGCTTGACGGGACGGGACTTCGGATACAACTACGCTCTGGATCCGCAGCGGCAGCCGGCGGCGGTGCGACGATGGCGCGATTTCATCGAGCGCCAGGCGGAGGAACCGGGCCAGGGATCGGGCCCCCGACCCGGTGCGCCGCGGCCCGCCGCCGCCACGGCGGAAGTGCAAGACTCAGGGGGAAGTTGAGCGCCGTATGAGCAAGATCCCGCCACGAAACGTGACCATCGTCTCGCAGGACGATGGAGCGACCATCGTCGAGGCGACCGGCGACATCAATCTCGCTCACTCGCCCGTCTTTCACCAATCGCTGCTGTCGATCGTGGACCGCAAGCCGCTGCGGCTGGTGTTGCGGCTGGGCCGGGTGTCCTATCTCGATTCGTCCGGAGTGGGGGCGCTGGTGGACGTGGCCAAGCGCGTGTCGCGCTACTCCGGCAAGCTGGTGCTGGTCGGCCCCAACGCGCGCGTGAAGGGCATCTTCGAGATCACGCGCCTGACGCGCTTCTTCAACATCGTGGAGACGGACGAGGAAGCCCTGCTGGCATGAGCGACGTTTCTTCGAGGCGATCGGCGGCGGGCCGCGGCGTCGAGTGGGTCGGCCGCGTGGCGGCCGGCCGGCTTGCCGCCGGCGCCGCGTTCGTTCGTTTCGTCGGGGGCGTGTCGTCGCTGCTGGGGGTCACGCTCGCGTGGTTCGGCCGCGGCCTGATTCGCAGACGGGCGCGGGCTGCGCCGGCGACCTTCGTGCGGCAGATGGTGCGCATCGGCGTCGAGAGCATCGGCATCGTCGTTTTGGTGCAGACGTTCATCGGGATCATCCTGACCCTGCAGCTTGCCCCCACGCTGGAACTCTACGGCCAGCTTGAACGGGTCGCCGACGTGGTCGGCATCGCCGTGTTCCGCGAACTGGGCCCGCTCCTGACCGCGATCGTCATCAGCGGGTTCGCCGGCGCGTCCATCGCGGCCGAACTCGGCGCGATGGTGGAAGGCGAGGAGATCAAGGCGCTGCGCGCCCATGCCCTGAACCCCATCCGGTTCCTGATCGTGCCGCGGTTCGTCGCCACGGTGTTGATGCTGACCGGCCTGACCGTGCTGGCGGACGTCGTGGGCGTAGCGGGAGGGCTGGCGACCAGCATGACGGTGCTGGGGGTCTCGTTCGACACCTATATGAGCCTGACGAGGGAGGCGCTGACGCTGTCCGACTTCTACACCGGCCTCATCAAGGCGGGCTGCTTCGGGGCGATCGTGGCGATGATCGCGTCGTACGAAGGGCTGAACGTGCGCGGCGGGGCGGAGGGCGTTGGCCGCGCGACGACCCAGACGGTGGTCAAGTCGATCGTGGCGCTGATCGGCGTGGACGTGATCTTCACCGCCGTGTTTTTCGCCTTCAAAGTGTGACGGGGCCTGGCGTGAGCGGACCGGCGACCCAACCCGACGTCGTCATCGCCGTGCGGAACGTGCAGAAGTCGTTCCGCGACGCCTCCGGCCGCGAGGCCGTCGTGCTCGCCGACGTGTCCTTCGACGTCCACCGCGGCGAAACGGTCGTCATCATGGGCGGCAGCGGGTGCGGCAAGAGCACGCTGCTGAACTGCCTGATCGGCGAATACGCCATCGACGGCGGCCGGATCGAGTACCGGACCTCGACCATGGACGCCTTCGCCGACGTGGCGTCGATGAGCGACGCGGAGCTGGACCGGCTGCGGCTGCAGTTCGGCATTCTGTTCCAGAGCGGGGCGCTGTTCAACTCCATGACCGTGGCGGACAACGTCGCCCTGCCCCTGCGCGAGCACTCCTCCGTCGACCCGCGCGTCATCGACATCGTCGTCACGCTCAAGCTCGAACAGGTCCACATGCTGGCCCACCGACACAAGATGCCGGCGCAGCTCTCGGGCGGCCAGAAGAAGCGCGCCGGCCTGGCACGGGCGACCGCGCTCGACCCGGAGATTCTCTTCTACGACGAGCCGTCCGCGGGGCTGGATCCGGTCACGTCGGCGGCGATCGACGAGTTGATCCGCGACCTGTCCACCAAACTCCAGGTCACCAGCGTGGTCGTCACGCACCACATGGACTCGGCCCTGAAGATCGCCGACCGTCTGATCATGCTGGACAAGGGCAGGGTCATCCGAGCCGGTCCGCGGGACGAGTTTCTGCGGATCAAGACCACCGCCCCCGTCGACCTCCTCGACGACGACGAGCGGCTGATCCACCAGTTCATGAACGGGCGCGCCGAGGGGCCGCTGACCGACGACCAGGGGATCAGCGAGTTTGAAAAACTCCTCGTCGGCGGGTAGAAGCGAATGGCGAATAGTCTTCATGCCGCCTGGCGGCACCCGGAAACCATGAAAACGGCGTTTCTCAAAGTAGCGAGTCACGAATGACAGAGCGCGACGGAGTTGAGTGTCTTGCAGTGAAGGAAGTCGCGGATTAGCTTCTCTTCATTCGCTATTCGCTATTCGACATTCGCCCTTCTCCCATGCACCCCCATCGCGACCCATTCCGGCTCGGTCTTGCCGTCCTCACCATGGCGGCGCTGCTGGTCGCGTGTACGCTGTGGATCGGCCGCGGCCTGTTCCGCCCGCACGAGACGATCGTCGTGCTGTTCCCCACCGACCTGCCGCTGCCGATCCTGGACGCAGGCTCGCAGGTCATCTACGGCACCCAGCGCATCGGCGAGGTGGTCTCCATCTCGCTGGAGCCGGGATCCGACGGCGACCACCGGGGGCCGGTCGCCCGCGTGACCGCGCAGATCGATCCGAGCGCCGACCTGCGGGCGGATTGCCGCGTGGTCGCGGTGGGGCCGCCGCTCGGCGGGCCGGGCACGCTCGAGGTCACGCGCCGCGGCGACGCCGGCGTCCGCCTCAGCGCCGCCGGACCGGTCTACGGTACGGCCGGCGGGATCGCGGCTCAGCTCAGCCGGGTGACCGCCGAACTCGACGCCGCCAATCCGGAAAGCCTGCTCGCTCAGATCAAGCTGCAACTGGATGCCGGCCGGCCCGACTCCCTGGCGGCGAAGCTGGCCGCGTCGCTCGATCATCTACGCTCGGCCATGGCCCGCATCGACGCCGAGACCGATCCGAGCGAACGGGCCGCCATCATGGCCAAGCTGCACGGCATTCTCGACAACGTGAACCGCCTGACCGAGTCGCTGCGCGATCAGGCCGAGGTCGGCGGGGACGCGACGATCGCGGCCCGCGTCAACGACGCCCTGGCGCTGGTCAATCGGTCGCTCGCCGACCTCGCCGATATGATCGCGGAGAACCGGGCGATGGTACGCGACACCGTTACGGACGTGGCGGGCACGGCGCGGACGGTCCACGTGGGGATCGTGCAGCCCCTCGCCACGGAACTGGACCCGGACAACGAAGCCGGGGTCCGGGCCGCGCTCCACGCGGCGGTCGAGCGACTGAACCGCACGCTCGCCGACGTGGAATCCGTGGCGGCGTCCGCGGAGCGCACCATGCTGCTCAACCAGGATCGGGTGGATCAGATCATCGCCAACGTGAAGGAGACCAGCGACCACCTGAAAGCCACCGGCAAGGACATTCGCCGCAATCCGTGGCGCTTGCTGTACAAGCCGACCCCAAAGGAGCAGCAGCAGTTGGACGTGTTCGACGCGGCGCGGGAGTTCACCGAGGCGGCCGCCCGGCTGGACGATTCCCTCGAGCGGCTCGAACGAATCCGGCGCTTGTCTGAGCAGGACGTGGCCGTCGATGAATCGGCGCTGAAAAACATCTCCGACATCCTGAAGGCGACGCTGGGCCGCTTCCAGGAGGCGGAGACGCGCTTCTGGGACCGCCTGGACGCGGGTTGAAACCACGCGGCGACGCCCGCGAGCGAGCCTGTCGGCACATGGAACCAGACGGACCCTTTGACGTGGCGATCGTCGGCGGCGGCCCGGCCGGCGCTTGCGCTGCGCTTCATCTCGCACGTCGCGGCCGGCGCGTGCTGCTCGTCGATCGCGCCGCCTATCCCCGGCGGGACGCATCCAGCGGGTGGCTCAACGCCCGGGCCGTGCCCATGTTGCAGGCGCTGGACGTGCGGTTGGATCCGTTGCTGACCCGCCCGTTCCAGGACGTCACGTTCCATAGTGCCGATTTGACCCGATCGGCCAAACCCGTGTTTCAGCAACCGCCGGGCTACGTGATCGATCGAATGGCGCTGTCGAACGCGATCGTCGAAGCGGCGCGCGGCGCCGGGGCGGTGGTCCGATGCGGCACGGTCGTGGCGCCCATCCAATCGCTCGAGCACGAGGTGCGGGTGAGCTTCGAGGACGGCACGGTCTCGACCGCGCGGCTCCTCATTCTGGCAGCCGGGCGCGGCACGGGCCTGTTGGCCGGGCTGGGTATGCCCCAGCCGAACAAGGGCCAGCCGGTGGTCAGCGGCGTGGTGGAGCATGATGAAAGCCCCGGCACGCCGACCCGGATCGACGTGGTGCTCGGGTTGGATGCTGAAGGCGGCTTCGCCCTGTGCGCCGGCGGCGGACCGCGTGCGTGGGTGGCGATCCACTGGCTGGGGCCGCCGGACGAGGCCAGGACGGCTCTGATCGAGCTGTGCGGCAGGCTGCACGACAGCGGGATGGCTTCGGCCGCCCTTGCCGGATCCGCCGCCGACGCGCCGTTGTCCCTCCACCCGGCCGCCTTCGCCCTGGACATGGATACGCACGTGGGCAAGAACGCGCTGTTGGTGGGCGACGCGGGCGGGTTCGTGGCCGCGGCCAGCTTCGAGGGGATCTACCCGGCGACGTGGTCCGCCCAGATCGCGGCCGAGGTCGTCCACGAAGCACTGGACCACACCAACGCGCAGGACACGCTGATGCAGTTCGAGCCGCGCTGGCGGCACCGCATGGCCGGCTACCTGCGCGTGCCCCATACCGACGTACACTTCCTGCTCCCGCTGGTCTTTTCCAACCGGGCCATGGCCGACCGCATGGGGGCAGCCTTTTTCCGGGGCGAGAACCTGTGATGAGCGCAACGGAGTGTGTGAGACGGACGACCCGCTGCCCAACGGACTACCATGACCGCACCTGAACAGACTGACGCACGTCCGCCCTACGGACTTGACGCTGCGGAATCCGACGTGGCGCAGCGCCTCCAGTTGGCGACGGACATGATGCGCGAAATCAGCGTCCAGACGGACCCGCAGGAGATGGTGAGGGCGTTCGGCCGGCGGATGGAATCGTGGATTCGACGCGACCGGGTGGTCTCGCTCAGCCGCCGCGGCCTGGCGGCGCCGAAGTACTACGTCACCCGCAGCAGCACCTGGACGGAGCGGGTCAACCCGTGGACGCAGAAGTCGAAGCTGCCGATCCTGGCCGGCGGACTTCTCGGTGAACTGCTCTACGGCGACGAACTGCGCGTCATCGATCAACTCGAGCCGGATCCCCGCGATGCGACGTTCGAGTACCTGAAAGACATGCGCTCGCTGGTGGCGGTGCCGCTCTACGACGGCGGGCAGGCGGCTAACATGGTCGTCATGCTGTCCGCCCGGCCCGGCGCCTTCGACCACGCCAAGCTGCCGGATCTTATGATCCAGGCGAACCTGTTCGGCCGGGCGACGCAGAACCTGGTGCTGGCGTCGCAGCTTCACGCCGCCAATGCCGAGATGGACCGCGAGATGCACCGGATCGGCCAGCTCCAGCGGGCCTTGCTGCCGCCGTCGCTGCCGGACATCCCCGGCGTCAGCATCGCCGTCGCTTATGAGACCGCCACCCGCGCCGGCGGCGATTACTATGACTTCTTCGATCTGGGCGACGGCCGATGGGGGATTCTGATCGGCGACGTCAGCGGCCACGGGGCCTCGGCCGCGGTGGTCATGGCGATCACGCGCACCCTGCTGCACAGCCAGCGCCTGAAGGGCACGCCGCCCGACCAGGTGCTCTACGACACCAATGCCCGTCTCGCCCGGCAGAGCGAGCGTTACGACACTACGTTTGTGACCGCTTTCTATGGCGTCTACGAACCGGCCAGCGCCCGCCTGCACTATTCCAGTGCCGGCCACAACCCGCCGCTGCTCATGAGACTCAGCGGCGAGGTTCTCGAGTTGGACCGGGCGCAGTCCTTCCCGCTGGGGATCGCCGCCGACTGGGAGCGGGCCGACGCGGAACTGACGCTTCGCCGCGGCGACACGCTCCTGCTCTACACCGACGGCATCACCGAGGCGTTCAACCCGACGGGTGAGATGTACGGCCGCGAGCGGCTCCACGCCTGCATGTGTGAGCCGTCCTTCTCTGCCCGCGGCGTGTTGGATTGCATTCTCGGCCGTCTCTACGCCTTCACCGACGGCGCCCCCGCCCAGGATGACCGCACCCTGCTGGCGCTGCGGCTGCGCAGCACGACCGGCCCGGCCGAAGGCACACCATACAGTGGGGACGAGACTTGAGGGCAGACCGGCTGCGGCCGCGGACGGTCGCCAGAGCGGACCGCCGACGTGGGTTTCTTTCATGCCGACGAAAAACAGGGGACGACGCTTGACGGCCCACCAGGCACCAAACAAGCGAACACAGCGGTCTTCGAGGGGGCCGGCGCTGGCCGTGCCGCCGGGGCGCGCCCTCTGCGCTGGCCGCCACGGCGCCAGCCTGGCGGCAAATCGGCCCGGGACAGCCCGGCGCCGGCCCGGCGGCAAATCGGCGTGGGACCGCCCGGCGCCGGCCTGGCGGCACGCTCGCACGACACTCGAGTGCGCAAGACGCGCGGCCCCCGGGCGGGCGCACCCCCACGACGGGACTTTCGCCGGCGGCTGAGTGAGCGGTCACCTGACCGGGCGACCACGGCCGCGCCCTCCCGCCCGACTCAGAAACTGCTCCCTTGCCACCGATGCCGAAACCCGTCACTCGCTGCCGATGCCGCAACCCGTCAGTAGCTGCCGATGCCGCAACCCGTCAATTGCTGCCCATGCCGCAACTGCTCACTCGCAGACAATGGACCTACAGCGCCGCGGGCACTCGCGCAGGCAGACTTCGTGCTCGCCGGGCGTCACGTCCGTCCATGTCACCCTGCCGCGGCCGTTGCCGCCGATGTCGATCCGTTTTGCGTCGCGGCCGTCCAGCGTAACGGTCATCCAGCGGCCTTCCGCCAGCGACGACTTGAGCTTCGCCTGAATGGCACTGCCCGGTCTGCACCTGGCCCT